>DATAYB010000326.1:0-13656 GCA_036272795.1 Pseudonocardia sp. | reverse complement strand
GCTGGCGGTCTCGCGGCGTCGATTGCTGGCGCCGCGCACATACTTTTCCGCTGATCACATGCCTAGCAGCGCGAATGGGGGGCAGGCGCGTCGCCGGTCGATAAGGGGCCGACCGGCGGAGTACGCTCGACCACTCGCTGCGACCCAGGTCACGCCCGGTAAAAATAAATCGCTATAACTTTTCGGACGCGATGGACGGCGCGGGCTCCGGCTCGGCCCTGGTTGGCTCAACCGGCTCAACCGGCTCAACCCGCTCGACCGGCTCGACCGGCGCAGCCAGGAAGTCGGGCGCGCGGCGCTCCCGCAGCGCGGCAAGACCCTCCTTCAGGTCGGGGTGGCCCAGCGCGGCGTTCATGTCGGCGACGGAACGGTCGTACGCGGTACCGAGGTCCAGTGCGGCGTCCTGGAAGACCTGCCGCTTCATCACCCGCAGCGACACCGCCGAGCTGCGCATGGCCAGCCCCTGGGCGAACTCCACCGCCCTGGCCAGCACCTCACCCGGCTCGTGGCACCGCTGCGCCCAACCCAGCCGGGTGGCATCGGCGCCGTCCAGGACCGGCGCGCCGTAGAGCAGCTCCAGCGCCGTCGGCACGCCGACCATTCTCGGCAGCAGCCAGCCGAGGCCGTACTCGGCGGGCAGCCCCAGCTTGGCGAACGAGGACGTGATCCGGCAGTCGCGCGCGGCGAACCGCAGGTCGGCGTAGCTGGCGAGCACGAACCCCGCCCCGGCGCACGCCCCGGTCAGCGCGGCGATCACCGGAGTGCCGATGGTCAGCGGGTACGCGTGGTTGTGCCGCAGGTGCTCGGGCGTGCCGTCGGGATAGGGCGGCAGCGGCAGCCGCTCCGCGCTGTAGCGGCCGCCGTCGGCGGAGATGGAGTCCAGCGCCCGCGCATCGGCTCCCACGCAGAAGTCGCCGCCGGCCCCGGTGAGCACCACCACCCGCACGTCCGGCCGCGTGTGCGCGTGGTGCAGCGCCCAGCGGTACTCCACCGCCATCCGCCCGTTCCAGGCGTTGCGCCGGTCCGGCCGGTTCAGCGTCACCACCGCGACCCCGGCGCGCACGGCGACGTCGACCTCGGTGAACTCCGCCGGCTCCATCGAGCGTGTGCCCATCGACCGTGCCTCTCGCCGTACTCGACAAATATCGGTACAGGATACAGTGATATATTCCGCTTGCTGATGTCGTCTCGCCGTCGTTCTGGCTTTCCCGAACCGCTAATCGTTCTAATTTTTCTTGGCCTGAGACCGGAGGTTGGCCCGTGAAGCTGCGCGGTCGGCACGCCCTGATCACCGGAGCCTCCCACGGCATCGGCGTCCGGCTGGCCGAGGAGTTCGCCGCCCGGGGTGCCCGGCTCACCGTGCTCGGCCGCGACGCGACCCGGCTGGCCGAGGTCGCCTCGCGGGTGGGCGGCCACGCGGTGGTCGCCGACCTGTCCGACGCCGACGCCGTGCGGGACGTCGTCGAGCGGGCCGAGCAGGGCAACGGGCCGCTGGACGTGCTCGTCAACAACGCCGGCCTCGCGCTCGTGGCCGCCAGCTGCCAGGCCAGGGACGGCGAGGCCGCCGCGCTGATGGCTGTCAACGCGGTGGCCCCGATGGAGCTGTGCCGCCAGGCGCTGCCCGGCATGCTCAGCCGCCGCTCCGGCCAGCTGGTCAACGTATCGTCGCTGGCCGGGGTGAGCGCGGTGCCCAACCTCGCGATCTACGGCGCCAGCAAGGCCGCCCTGCACCACTACACCTCGATCGTCCAGCGCGAGCTGCGCGGCACCGGGGTGACGATGAGCCTGGTGACCCTCGGCGAGGTCGCCGGCACCCGGATGATGGAGCAGGCCAGGCAGTCCGAGGTGATCGACGCGGTGTCCCGGCGGCTCGCCAGGGTGCTGCCGGTGCTCTCGCCGGAGGTGGCGGCGCGGGCCATCACGGACGCCGTCGAGCGCGGCTCGCTGGTCACCACGATCCCCCGCCGGCTCGGCCCCGCGGTGGCGCTGCGCAACCTGCCGAACACGCTGCAGGACCTCGCGTTCGTCGGCCTGCGGCGCTGAGCCGGTGGGCCGCCCAGGACGGGTGATCAAGCCCGGTGGCCCCGCCGGGTACGCCCACCTGCGACGGTATCGGCCAAATCGGTCATAGAATGACCGCAAGTTGCCGCCCGCCCGGGGATCGGCGGATGCCCCGGAGGGGAGCACATGTCGGAGCCAGCACCCGCCGGCCCACTCCAGGTGCCCAAGGCGGCCGAGCTGGTCGCCGCACAGCTGCGCCGCCAGATCGTGATGGGCGAGCGCGCCGAGGGTGAGCTGCTCCCGCCGGAGCTGCGGCTGATGACCGAGCTCGGGGTGTCGCGCCCGACCCTGCGCCAAGCGCTGCGCATCCTGGAGAACGAGCGGCTGGTGCGCATCCACCGCGGCCGCAACGGCGGGGCGCGGGTCAGCCGGCCCTCGGTCCGCACGGCCGGCCGGCACCTGAACAACCTGCTGCTCTACCAGGGCGCCACCCTCGACGACGTGCACACCGCGCGCATGCTGTTGGAGCCGGCCGCCGTCGCCAGGATCGCCGGCACCGTGTCCGCCGACGACATCGCGGCACTGCGTGGCTCGGTGTCGGCGAACCTGTCCAGCACGGACGGCGCGGAGACCCGGCGGATCGGCTCGGAGTTCCACATCCAGCTCGTCGAGCTGACGGGGAACCGGTCGCTGGTGCTGTTCGCCCGGCTGATCTCGGGGCTGCTCGACGGCGCGCTCGCCCGCCACGACGCGGAACGGGTCAAGCAGCGGATGCCGTCACAGTCCAGCGGTCTGATCGACGACCACTCCCGGATCATCGACCTGATCGAGGCCGGCGCTTCCCGCGAGGCCGCCAGGCACTGGCGCGAGCACCTCGAGTCCGTGCACCGCCAACTCCGCAAGTCGATCAACACCGACCTCGTGCTCGACCTGGAGCCCTGACCGAGGCCTGTCGCCCGGTCGGCACTCACCGCCGCGCACCGTCGGCCAGTGGGCACACACCCCCGGGTCGCCGCACACACCCGCCGCGGACCGCCTGGTCACAGCGCCCGCCGCACACACCCACCAGCCGGACCGCACACACCGCCAACCTCACGGCACACAGCGCCGTAGCACCGCACACAAGACTGGACGTGTGTGTGGCGGTACGGCGGTGTGTGCCGTCCGAGAGAGGCCCGTCCCGTGCTGGCGGACGTCACACTCGGGTACCCGCCGCTCGCCGCCCCGTCACGCCCACGCCCGCCGGCCGTCGCACACAGGTTGGCGCGCGAGCACACGGCGTTCAGACACCACTGTCCCGCGGGCACCTCGAACACCTCGTCGGGCTTGCGGAGATCGGGGACCGCGGCCCGGTTCGCCTCGGCGGACAAGCTGAGCCTCCGGCGACCGCCACCGCGTCGGCGGGGTGGGACACCCAAGCTCTAGGACGGGCCTTCGAGGCTCCAGTCGGCGAGCAACTCACGCTTCTGGATCTTGCCGGTCGGCGTGCGGGGCAACTGGTCGAGCACCTGCCAGACCACCGGGTACTTCTGCCGGGCGAGCTGGTGGCGCTCCAGGTGCGCGAGCAGCACCGCCTCGCCCGGCCAGCTCCGCCCGGGGCGCAGCGTGACGAACGCGCCGACCCGCTCGCCGAGCCTCGGATCCGGCAGGCCCACCACGGCCACCGCCTCGATGTCCGGGTGGTCGCCGACCAGCGACTCGATCTCGGCCGCCGAGAACTTCTCCCCGCCCCGGTTGATGATGTCCTTGAGCCGGCCCTGGATGGTGACCCAGCCGTCGGAGTCCACCATCCCGATGTCACCCGTGTAGAACCAGCCCTCGGCGTCCACCGCGGCGGCCTGATGCTCCGCGTCGAGGTAGCCGAGCATCTGCTTGGGGCTCCGGATGCGCAGCTCACCGGGCGTGCCGGCGGGCAGTGGCGCGCGGTGCTCGTCGACGGCCTGGACCTCCGAGCCGACGTCGACGCGGCCGTCGGTGCGGGTCCGCCGGTCCAGGGGGTCGCCGGGGTGGCCGGAGGTCAGCGTGGGCGCCTCGGTCATGCCCCAGGCCCGCCATGCGGTCACGCCGAGGCGCTGCGCGCGGACCACGACCGAGTCCCCGGTCGGCGCCGCGCCGGTGTGGAACATCGAGATCCGGTGGCCGGCCGGCTCGCGCTCGTAACGGTCCAGCAGCTCGGCGAGGAACACCGGCGCGCCGATGGCCAGCGCGACCTGCTCCTCGGCGCAGGCGCGGGCGGCGGTCTCCGGGTCCCAGGACTCCAGCAGCACGGTTGGCGCCGCGGTCAGGCACGGCAGCAGGGTGCAGGCGACCACCGCGCCGATGTGTGGGACCGGGGCCGGGACCAGTATCGGGTGGTCGGCGCCGAGCAGCGCCTCGTCGCGGTAGCTGCGCGCCTCGGCCAGCAGCGTGCGCGACGAGTGCCGGACCCCCTTCGGTGCGGACGTCGTGCCGGACGTGAACAACAGCAGGCAGCAGTCGTCCGGGCCGGCCGGCCGGTGCGGCACCGACCTCGGCACGGCGCCTGACAAAATGCCCGACTCACCCTGGCGCAATCCCCGGCTCGCGGAAAGGCGGGCGGGTAGCGGGGCCCAGCCGGGGACCTCGCCGCCGACGGCGTAGCGGGCGGCCGGGGTGTGGCCGAGCTCGGCGAGCACAGTGTCCAGCTCCTCGGCCGGCCGGCGCTCGCCCCGGGTCGCCGCCGCCACCAACGCGGACGGCTGGGTGACCCGCAGGATGTGTGCCAGCTCCCTGCCCCGGTACATCGGCAGCACCGGCACGGCCACCGCGCCGAGCTGCCAGGCGGCCAGTACGGCCACGAGCAGCTCGATCCGGTTCGCCAGCTGGGCCACCACCCGGTCGCCGGGCCGGACACCTCGCGCGGCCAGGTCGATGGCGGCCGCCCGGACCCGGTCGTGCAGGTCAGCGAAGGTGTGGTGCTGGGTGGGACGGTTCGGGGCGGCGATCGCCACGGCCGTGCGGTCCGGCCAGCGCTGCGCGGCCGTCGGCAGTGCCCAGCCCACCGAGGCCGAGCACCAGAGCCCGCGCGCCAGGTAGTCCCGGGGCCCGGTCACCGCACCGCCCCGGCCCGCTCTCCGGTCGGGCCGGCGGACCCAGTCCCGACAGGTTCGGCCGCGAGTGCGCGGGCGAGTGCGGCGGCCTTCGGGCGGTCGACCTTGCCGTTCGGCACGCGGGGCAGCTCGGCCAGCAGGAACACGCGCTCCGGCCGCTTGTACGGCGCGAGCCTTGGGCGGACGCGCGCCAGCACAGCCTCGGCGGTGGGCGGCGTGGCCGGGTCGCCGACGACCAGGGCGACCGGGACCTCGCCGAGCCGCTCGTCCGGCACCCCCAGCACGACGGCCTCGCGGACGGAGGGGTCGTCGGCCAGCGCGGCCTCGACCTCCTCGGGCACCACGTTGAAGCCGCCCCGGATGATGATGTTCTTGAGCCGGCCGGTGAGGTAGAGGTAGCCGTCCCCGTCGAGCCGGCCGAGGTCTCCGGTGCGCAGCCAGCCCTCGTCGTCCAGCGGGCTGGCCAGCGTGTTGTCGGCCGTGTTGTCGGCCGAGCCCAGGTAGCCGGTGGTGGCCGAGCGGCTGCGCACCCGGATCTCGCCCTCCTCGCCGGTGGCCGCCTCGACACCGTCGGCGGTGACCAGGCGCAGCTGCACCCCCGGCAGCGGGCGGCCCACCGAGCCTGGGCGGCGGCGGCCGGCGAGCACATCCCGCGCGCTCTCGATCGCGATGCCGCCGAACGCCTCCGTCTGCCCGTACGCCTGCAGCACCGGCACCCCGAACCGCGCCTCGAACTCCTCGCGCAGCGCCGGCGTGAGCGGAGCCGTCCCGGAGGACACGTAGCGGACCGCGCCGAGGTCCTCCCCCGGTGCCAGCGCGTCGAGCAGGATGCGCAGCATGGCGGGGTTGATGGTCAGGTTGTCGATGCCGTGCCGGTCCAGCAGCCGTTTCGCGGTGCGGCCGTCGAACTTGCGCAGCAGCGCCACCGAGCGCCCCACGTACAGCGCGAACAGCAGCCGGACCACGCCGGCGGTGTGCGAGAGCGGGTTGGCGATCAGGTTCGGCGGCTTGCCGGGGTCGGCCAATGGCGAGGGGCCGGTGTCGCGGCGGAACGCGGACACGGTGGCCCGCAGGTTCGACCAGGCGTTGTCGTGGGTGAGTACAACGCCCTTGGGCTCGCCGGTGGACCCGGAGGTGAGCAGCACCAGCGCGGGCTCGTCGCCGGCGTCCTCGGTGGGTGGTCGGTAGTCGACGCGCTCAGGGGCACCGTCACCAGGGCCGAAGCGGGCGAACTCCACCACCGGCACTCCGGTGACATCCGGCACCGCAGCGAGGTCCTCCGGACCGCACACCACGGTGGTCGCCCCCATCGCCGCGACCACCCTGGTGACCTCGGCCGCCGGCGCAGCCGGGTGCATCACGATGGCCGCCGCCCGCCGGCTCCACACCGCGCACACGGCCGGCAGGAACCGCTCGTCGTTGCCCACCCGCACGACGACCCGCTCGCCGGGCGCCACCGCGCTCAGCCGGCTCGACAGGTCGGCGGAGGCGGCGGCCAGCGCGGCGTAGCTCCACGGGCCTTCGTCCTCCACGTAGAGAAAACCCCGGTCCGGCTGTTCGTCCAACCGCCAGGCCAGCAGGTGGGCCAGCGATCCCGTCGGTGCCCTGTCCGCCACCCGGAGTCCCTTCGTCGAGGGTCGTGAGTGGCGATGGTCGCTATCGGGACCACCGCCGTTCACGACGTCAGCCGGCGTGGTACTTGATCGTTTTGAGCTGGGTGTACTCGTCGAGCCCCTCGGCGCCGTTCTCGCTGCCCAGCCCGGAACGGCCGCGACCGCCGAACGGCACGTCCGGGTTCGTGTAGCCGGGGCCGCCGTTGATGTCCACGGTGCCGGCGCGCAGCCGGCCGGCCAGCTCGAACGCGCGCCCGGCGTCCCGCGACACGACGTGCCCGGCGAGCCCGTAGGCGCTGTCGTTGGCCAGCGCGACCGCCTCGTCCTCGATGTCGAACCCGATGACCACGGCAACCGGCCCGAAGATCTCCTGACACGCCACCGGCCAGGTGTTCTCGACCTCGGTGAGCACCGTGGGCGGGTAGTAGAACCCGCCGGGCGGCACGCTGCCGGGCGCCGGGCGGGCGCCACCGGTGAGCACGCCGGCACCGGCCTCGACCGCGGCCTCGACGTGCCCGGCGACGCGGTCCACGGCGGCCGCCCTGATCAGCGGTCCCATCGTGGTCGCCGGGTCGCGCGGGGCCCCGAGCACGACGCCGTCCAGTGCGGCGCGCAGCCGGGCCCGGTACTCCGGCAGTACGGAGGTGTGGACCAGGTGCCGGGTGGCGAGCACGCAGCCCTGGCCGGCGTGCGTGGTGACGTTCTGCGCGCCGATCCGCGTGGCGAGCTCCAGGTCGGCGTCCGCGCACACCACCAGCGCCGACTTGCCACCCAGCTCGAGCAGCACCTTCGTCAGCCGGGGCGCGGCGGCGGCCAGGATGCGCGCCCCGACGGCGTCCGACCCCGTGAAGCTGACCAGGTCCACCCTCTCGTCGCCGGTCAGCGCCGCGCCCACGTCCGCGCCACCGGTGAGCACGTTGAGGGCCCCCGCCGGCAGCTCGGCGTACTCGGCGGCCTCGGCGAGCAGCAGCGCCGAGTACGGGGTGAACGGCGACGGCTTGAGCACCACGGCGTTACCGGCCGCGAGCGCGGGGCCGAGCTTCATCACGTTCTCGAGCAGCGGGAAGTTGTACGGGGTGATCGCCGCGACCACCCCGTACGGTTCCCGCCGGACCGCCCAGCCGCCCAGCGTGGCCGGGCCGCCGGGGCGGGCGGTGACCACCGGTGCCCTGGCCGTGAGCGAAGGACGGCGGGCCGCCTCCGCCCAGTACTCCAGGTGCCGCAGCGCGAGCCCCACCTGCTGGCCCTGGGACAGCCGCAGCGGGCAGCCGGTCTCCGCGACCACCACGTCGAGCAGCCGCCCGGCCATCCCGGTGAGCACCTCATGCAGCCGGTACAGCGCCTCGCTGCGGGCGCGTGGCGTGGGGTCGGCCCAGGTCCCGGCGTCGGCGGCGGTGCGGGCGGCGGCGAGCGCCGCCGCGACGTCGCCCGCGCCGGCGTGCGCCACGGTGCCCAGCTCGCGGCCGGTTGCGGGGTCCAGCACGGTCTCCGCGCCCGGTCCGGAGGCGTCCCGCCAGCGGCCGCCGACGTACAGGGCGGCGCGGGGCAGCACTCCGGGGGCGAGGTCGGCCAGGGTGTCCGTCACCGGGCGGACTCTCCGGCCCACGGTCCGTTCTCCGGCTCCGGCATGCCGGGCAGCAGTCCGTGGTCGGCGGGCGGCGTGGGGAACTCCGGCAGCCCACGCTCGCGGGAGGGCAGCCGGACCCGCAGCGTGCCGCGCGCGGTCTGCTCGCCGAGCTGGTTGTCGCAGCGCACCGCGCACACCACCTCCGGCCACTCGCCGGTGGTGTCCACCTCGCTGACCTCGCCGGTGATCCGGGTGAGGTCGCCGAGCACGTTGAACCCGGTGATCCGGTCGTCCACGGCGACCAGCACGGCGTCATCGCCCATCCAGTCGGTGACCACCTGCATCATCCAGGCGTTGCGCAGCATGCCGTAGTCGTAGGCGCGGCGGGCGCCGACCGAGCGGGCGAACTGGTCGTCCCAGTGCACCCGCATCGCCGAGTCCCACGCCCCGTCCTCGTTGCGCGAGTAGAACCCGCCCATCCGCCGCCGGTTCTGGTAGCCCAGCCGGTAGGGATAGATCTCGCTGCGCCCGTTGCCCTGCAGCCAGGCGATGACGTCCCCGGTGATCAGCGGACCTCGGCAGCGGGGTTCGAACGTACTCCCGACCTCGACGTCCTCGACGTAGCGCACCTCGGCGCCCCGGGTCGTCTCCCTGGCGTAGTGCGCGTCCACCTCGAGCATCTCGTCCTCGGTGTAGACGTGCTGCTCCTGCACGACCTTCAGGGTGCGGTTGCGCTCGGCGGCGGTGTCGCGCTCCGTGTGCACGAAGTCGGCGTCCCAGATAGCGATCAGCTCGCCTCGGTCGTTCCAGTACACCCGCCGGCGCACCGTCACCGCGGAGCGGCCGCCGAACCGCGAGCGCTGCTTCTCCTTGATGTCCACGTAGAACCGGCGCACCCACAGCCGGTCGCCCTCGCGCACCGGGTTGAAGTAGCGGATGTGGTCGCCGGCCCAGAACATGTGCACCCCGGCGAGCGCGCCCTTGCCCCGGCCCTTGTCCTCCGGCCGGCGGGGCAGCTTCGGGGTCAGCCCGGCGCCCTCCAGGAACCCGGGCGGCGCGATCACGCCACCCCAGCGGCTCGTGGCGGCGTGCTCGGGGTCGACCCACAGCGGGTTGTCGTCCCCGAAGCCGTAGGCGTAGTGCCGGATGCCGTCGCGGGTGGCCTCCTCGTTCCAGGTGGTCCACCGCGTGTACGGCCAGTCCAGGCCGACCTTCTCGCGGAACTTCTCGATGCCGGCGGTGGTCAGCCGGCCGAACTCGTCCGGGGCGCCCGGCTCTTCGTGTTCGGCACGTGCGGTCGTCATCAGCGCTCCCTCGTCGTCGAATAAATCGTTACATGTTTTCTCGATTTATCCAAGTGCGCGGCCGCGTGAAATCGGTCCGGGACTCGCGGTGGTCAGTGCAGGTGGACCGTGCCGGTGCCGCCGTCGACGGTGACGTGCTGGCCCTCGGCGATGTGCTCGGTGCCGGTCTTGACGTTCACCACGCAGGGGATGCCGACCTCACGCGCGGCGATCGCGGAGTGCGACATCGCGCCGCCGACGTCGATCACCACGGCCGCCGCCTCGAAGAACAGCGGCGTCCACGCGGAGTCGGTGCCGCGCGCCACGATCACGTCGCCCTCGTCGAGCTCGACCTCGTTGGGATCGTGCACGATCCGGGCGCGGCCGCTGGCGACCCCGGGCGACCCGCCAACCCCGGTCAGCGCGGTGATCCCCGGACCGGCCGCGTCGCCGCTCGACCCGGGAGCGGCCGCCGGCTTCGGCGGCAGCACGCCCATCTCCTTCCACCGGGCCGGGCCGATCTCGGTCAGCCGACCCGGCTCGACGTCCAGCATCTCCGGGATGCGCAGCCGCGCGGAGCACTCCAGCGTCCTGCGCCGGCGGGCCACCGAGGCGGCAAGATCCTCCGCGGGCTGGTCCGACAGCTCGCCGACCAGCTCGGTCAGCCGCAGGTAGTGCACGTCCTCGGGTCGCGCCAGCCGCCCTGACCCGGCCAGCCGGCGGCCCGCCTCCCGGACCAGCAGCCGCATCGAGTGGGTGGCCATGGCCATCGGTACCTTGCCGTTCTCGCGCCACCGCAGGTGCGTCTCGAGCAGGCCGAGCTTCCAGCGCAGCACCGGCCAGCGCACCCCGGCCGCCGCGCGCAGCCGGGCTCTCGCGGCGTCGCGGGTGCCGGTTGGCGCCGGGCGTTCCTGGGCCGCGCCGCTGATCAGCCGGTCCAGCGTGGCCGGGTCGTCGCGCCACGGCATGGCGGCCAGCTCGAACTCGTTCGCGCCCCGGAACCCGTACTCGTCGAGGAACCGCTCGCGCGCCAGCGTGCCGCGCGCGACCTCGCCCATCGCCCGGGTGGCCTCGCGCAGATGGATGCCGCCGAGGCCGCTGACCGCCTCGATGACCAGCCCGTCGGCCTCCCCGGGCAGGATCCGGCGGGCCGCCTCGGTGACGTTCTGGAACAGCGGCGCGGAGATCACGCTGGCCAGCACGTGGGGGACGCGGAAGTCCACCGCCTCGGCGAGGTGCGCGTCGAGCCGGCCAACGAGCGCCTCGGAGGGCTCGCCTGCCCAGTCCCGTCGCAGGTCAGCGGCCAGCCGGACCCGGGCCAGCGCGGTCATCCGGTCGGCGCGGCGGGGGTAGGAGCGCATCGCGCGCAGGAAGTTGCGGCCGATCCGGGCCACCTGAAGCGGGCCGGCGCCGCCGGACGGTTGCACCGGGGCGGCGGGATCCTGCTCGACGCCGAAGTAGTCGCTGTACACGGCGACCCGGGAGTAGCCGGGCAGCCGGTCGGCCATCTCGGCGGCGGGCTCGACGCCGTACACGAACCAGCCGTAGAACACGCCGTTCCAGGTCCACGGCCCGCCCTCCGGCGCGGTGCCCAGCTCGGGCCCGAAGGCGCGCCCGAGACCCCGCTCCTGCGGGAAGGCGATCAGGTCCTGCGTGAGCGGCGTGATCGGCCTCGGCCACTGGTCGACAGCGTTGGCCCGGGTGTAGAGCGCCGGGGCGTCCGGCCAGGTGCACAGCTCGTCGTCGAGCTCGGCCTGGGCGGAGATGAGCGACGCTGCCCGGCCCACCGCTTCACGCATGTCGGTTTCTCCCATGCCGATACCGCTTCACCATAAATCGGTGGCTAATATAGCGGAACTATCGTGAGCTGCACCACAGACCCCCGCGGTCAGCGGATCTCCGGCTCGATCCGGGGGCCCGGCTTGAACTCGGTCTGCGCGAGCGGGTTGGTCAGCTGCGGGTACACCAGCGGGACCTCGCGCGCGGCCTGGGGCGACATCGACAGCGAGTCCCAGATGGCCTTGACGCTGCCCTGCACGGCCAGCGGCGGCTTGGCGGCCAGCCGCTCGGCGAGCACCTGCGCGCGCGCCCACACCTCGGCCCGCGAGCCCGGTACCACCTCGCTGACCAGCCCGATCGTGTGCGCCCGCGCCGCGCCGACGCGCTCGTCCAGCCCGAACAGCGCGATCCGCATGGCCTCGCCGAACGGGATGCGCCTGGCCAGCGCCGCCGGCTCGAGCGCGGAGAGCATGCCGTAGGTGGTGTGCGGGTCGAAGAACGTGGCGTCGGAGGAGCAGATCACCACGTCGGCCTCGTTGACCCAGTAGAACGCGCCGCCCGCGCACATCCCGTGCACCGCGCAGATCAGCGGCTTCCACACGCGGTTCTGCTTGGCACCGAGGAAGAAGCCGGGGTCGTCGGCGCTCCACGGGTTGGGGTGGCGGGTGCGGCCGTTCTTGCGGTCCACGCCGGTGGAGAACGCGCGCTCGCCGGCCGCGCGCAGCACGACCACCCGCACGTCGTCGTCCAGCCGGCAGCGGCGCCACAGGTCCGCGAACTCGTCGAGCATCCGCTGGTCGAAGCTGTTCAGCACCTCGGGGCGGTTCAGTGTCACGGTCGCGACGCCGTCGACCAGGTCGAACAGCACCGTCTGGTACTCGCTCATCTCGGCTCCCTGGGCAGCGACAGCACCCGCTCGGCCAGCATCGTCTTGAGGATCTCCTCGGTGCCGCCTGCGATCCGGTACCCGAGGGCGCCCATCATCCAGCGGTTCCAGCCGAAGGTTCCCCAGGCCCCCGTGTCCGCAGCGAACGCCGGGCCGGCCAGCTCAGCGGCCAGCTCTCCGACCAGCCGCAGGTTGGTCGTGAGCAGCAGCTTGTCCACGGCCCGTTCGGCGCCGGTCAGCGAGCCGTCGGGCGCGGCCTGCATGCGTTGCTGCTGGAAGCGGGCGATGCGCAGCCTGCTGTAGAGCTTCGTCCACTCCTCACGCACGAGCGGGTCGTCCATCCTGTTGGCGCGCTCGGCGAGCGCGCGCAGCAGGGCCAGCGCGCGGGCGTTCTGCTCGTGGGAGCGGTCGCCGACCGCGCGGCGCTCGCCGGCCAGCGCACCGGTCGCCACCCGCCAGCCGCTGCCGGGCTCGCCGATCCGGTGGCTGTCCGGGAGGCGCACGCCGCTGAGGAACACCTCGGTGAAGCTCGCGCCGCCGGTCAGCTGGCGCAGCGGGCGGACCTCCACCCCGGGCGCGTCCATCGGCACCACGAACATGGTCAGCCCTCGGTGCTTCGGGGCGTCGGGGTCGGTGCGGACCAGTGCCAGCCCGAGGTCGGCGAAGGTGGCGTTGGACGTCCATACCTTCTGGCCGGTGAGGACCCAGTCGTCACCGTCACGCACACCTTTGGTCCGGACCCCGGCCAGATCGGAGCCCGCCTCCGGCTCGGAGAACAGCTGGCAGGCGACCAGGTCACCGCGGTGGAGCCCGGCGGCGAACCGATCGATCTGCTCCGACGTGCCGAACGCCGTGATCGCCGGCCCGACGGTGCCCAGCCCGATCCGCAGCGAGCCCATGTCCGGCACCTCGAACTCGGCCTCGATCAGCCGGTACAGCCGGTCGTGGCCGGCGGGCAGCCCGGCGCCGCCATGGTCGACCGGCCCGGTCAACCAGCCGAACCCCGCCGCCCACCGCTCCCGCTGCCACTCCCGGGCCGTCTCGCACTCGCGGCGCTCCTCGGCCCCGGACGTCTCGTGGAACAGCGCCAGGTTCTCCGGCCCGACACCCCACGCGGTTCCCCGATCAGCGCGCCGACCCAGCCTCGCGCTCAAGAAGGCCACCACCCGAGTCGCGAACTCCCGCTCCACCGCACCCGAAGCCAGCGCCAACAGACCCTGTGAGGGGTTTTGCTCACGCGGGGTCACAGCTGGACGTGGATGTTCTTGGTGCGCAGGTACTCGCGCAGGCCGTCGAGCCCGCCCTCGGTGCCGTGGCCGCTGGCCTTCCAGCCGCCGAACGGGGCGCCGGGGGGCAGGCCGGCCATGCCGTTCACCGAGACGTAGCCGGCGTCCAGCCGGCCGGCCACCCGGTGCGCGCGGGCGAGGTCGGCGGTCCAGACGTAGCCGGCGAGGCCGTA
>DATAYB010000325.1:0-2661 GCA_036272795.1 Pseudonocardia sp. | reverse complement strand
CTTCTCACTGCTCTGGGGCTGGCTGGGCGACCGCGTCAACCAGCGCACGCTGCTCACCGTCACCTACCTCGGCGCGACGGCGTCGTCGTTGCTGCTGTTCAACGGGCCCGCCGCGCGGTGGTGGCAGTACGTGTTCGCATTCGTACTGGGCACCTGCATCTCCGGTTCGGCGTTCACCAACTGCAACAGCGCGATGCAGCGGTCGGTGCGGCCGCACCAGGTCGGCAGGGCCGCCGGGCTGTTCGTGGCGAGCTACTACTCGGCGGCGGCGATCTCGGGGTTCGTGTTCGCCGAGCTGGTCAACGCACTGGGCTGGCGCTATGCCGCGTTGTGGCAGCTGAGCGCGCTGCCGCTGGTCGCGGTAGTCGCCCTCCGGCTGGTCGACCCGAAGAAGATCATGACCAGTGGGCGGCGGCGGTGAGCGGCCGGCGCGTTCAGTCCTGTGGTGGCGGGCCGGCGGGGTTTGATCAGTCCGACGGTGCGGGCGCCGGCGGCTCCGCTCGGGGGGCCGGGGCGCGGCGGGCGGTGTCCAGGTAGGCGCTGATCGCGTCACGGTTCCTGCTCAGGCACGTGATCCGAGCGTCCATCTGGTCGCGCTCGCGCTCCAGGGTGGCGATCAGCTCGGCCGGCGCGGTCGCCACCCGGATCGTGCACGGGTTGGCCAGGCACGGCAGCACCTGCTTGATGATCTTGGTGGGGAGACCGGCGTCGAGCAGCCCTCGGATCTGCCCCACCCGGTCGACCAGTTCCTCGGCGTAGTCGCGGTACCCGTTCGCCGCGCGGTCCGGGGCCAGCAGCCCCTGCTCCTCGTAGTAGCGCAGCAGCCGCGTCGGCACCCCGGTACGCGCCGCCAGCTCACCGATCCGCACCGAGACGCTCCTCCCACAGGCCTTTCCTTCACATTAGTGTCAATGTTTGAGCATGGCCGCATGCCCCCCGCGCGGCCGAGCGGCGCCGCCCCGCAGACCATGACCCTGGCCGTACTGTCTTCTGCCCAGTTCCTCATCGCGCTGGACTACTCGATCATCTACATCGCGCTGCCGAGCGTCTCGGCCGACCTGCGGCTCGACCCAGCACTCGCGCAGTGGGTGGTCAGCGCCTACGGCGTGCTGTTCGCCGGGTTCCTCGTCGTCGGTGGCCGGCTCACCGACCGGGTCGGCGCCCGGCGGCTGTTCCTCGTCTCGATCATCGCCTTCGGACTGGCCAGCGCGGTGGGCGGCCTGGCCGGGAACGGCTCCGTGCTGCTCGCCGCGCGCGGTATCCAGGGGCTGGCCGCCGCGCTGCTGCAGCCCGCCGTGCTCGGCCTGATCGGCACGACGTTCGAAGCCGGCCCGGCGCGGGGTCGGGCGGTGGCCGTGTGGGGCTCGGTCGGTGCGGCCGGGCTGGCCGCGGGCGCGATCCTCGGCGGCGTGCTGACCTCGGAGTCCTGGCGGCTCACCTTCATGATCAACGTGCCGTTGACGCTCCTCTGCGCGGTGGGGGCGGCGCTCTGGGTCGTGCCCGGGCTCAGTCGGTCGAGTTCGGGGGCGAGGACTGAGCGGGGCGGCGGGGCGGCGGCCGGGGCCGTGCGGGTGCCGGTGCTCGCAGCCGCGCTCGGCACGGGCACCGTGCTCACGCTCGTCCTCGGGCTCACGCTGAGCGCGGGGTTGGGCTGGACCGCCGCGCCGACGGTGGGCTGCCTCGGCCTGGCGGCGGTGCTGTTCGCCGGGTTCGTGGTCAACGAGCGGACCTCGCGCGCCGTGCTGATCGGGCCCGCGCTGCGGCGGATCCCCACGCTGCGGGTCGGGGCGGCCGCCACCGCGCTGTACATGGCGAGTGTCGGGTCGGAGTTCTACCTGCTCACGCTGCTGCTACAGGCGGTGAAGGGCTACTCACCGCTGGCCGCCGGAGTGGCGTTCCTGCCGTTGGCGCTGCTGGTGACCGCGGGCAGTACGACCGCCGGGCGGGCCGTCCGCCGGTTCGCGCCGGCGACCGTGCTCGCGGCCGGGTTCGCGCTGGCCACCGTCGGCCTGCTGTGGCTCGCGCTGGCCCTGCACGGTGACTCGTACCCGGCGGACCTGATACCCGGGCTCCTGATCAGCGGTTTCGGCCACGGGCTGATCTACACGTCGATGTTCGTGCTCGGTACCCGGGACGTCCCGGCCGAGCACCAGGGCACGGCCGGGGCGCTGCTGACCACGTCGCAGTACCTGTCGGGCGCACTCACGATCGCCGTGCTGACGCTCGCCCTCGGCCCGAACCCCGACCTCACCGGCGCGCGCACCGCGTTCCTCATCACGACGGCGGCCGCCGCACTGGGCACCCTCCTGGCCGCCACGCAATCGCGCCCCCGCCAGAGCCGCGAACGAGTGGCTGAGCAGCCGTCCGACTTGTCACCGGCGCCCCACTTGTCACGTCGAGTAGACACGACAAGTCCCACTTGTCACGTCAAGTAGACACGACCAGTGCCACTGGTCACGTCAAGTAGACACGACCAGTGCCACTGGTCACGTCAAATGGACACGACAAGTGCCACTGGTCACCGGCCGGGCGGGGCTACCGAGTCGCGTTGGATGAGTTGGACGGGGAGGATGATGCGCTTGGCGGGCGCGGACGGGTTGGCGATCCGTTCGAGCAGCAGCCGGGCGGACTCGATGCCGATGTCGTAGTGCGGGATCCGGA
>DATAYB010000324.1:0-2112 GCA_036272795.1 Pseudonocardia sp. | reverse complement strand
TGCTGGTCAACGTCGCGAGCAAGTGCGGGTTCACCCCCCAGTACACGGGGCTGGAGGCGCTGTACCAGGACACCAGGGACAGCGGCCTGCAGATCCTGGGCTTCCCCTGCAACCAGTTCGGCGACCAGGAGCCGGGTACCGACGCCGACATCCAGCAGTTCTGCAGCACCACGTACAACGTCACCTTCCCCGTCCTGCGCAAGATCGACGTGAACGGCCCGGACGCCGACCCGCTGTACACCTACCTGCGCGCCGAGGCGCCGGGCGACTTCGGACCCGCCAACGGCCGGATGTACGAGCACATCAAGGCCTCGCGGCCGGAGGCCATCGGCACGGACGAGGTCAAGTGGAACTTCACGAAGTTCCTGGTCGGCACCGACGGCACGGTCCTGCGTCGCTACGAGTCCACCGACACCCCCGAGGACATCCGCGCCGACCTGAAGGACCTGCTGCCCGCCTGACATGCTCCAACCAGCGGGATACCAGCCGGGCTCGCCGGAGTTCGTGAGCAACCCGTACCCGGCGTTCGAGGCACTGCGCGCCGGGCCGCCGGCATCCTGGGACGAGGCGACCGGCCAGTGGGTGGTGTCCCGCCACCCACTGGTCGATCGCCTGCTCAGGGACCGCCGGCTCGGCCGTACCTACCTGCACGTCGCCGAGCACGCCGAGTTCGGCCGGCCGCCGGAGCCCGACTACCTACGGCCGTTCTGGGCCACCGTGCGCAACGGCATGCTGGACCGCGAGCCACCCGACCACACCCGGCTGCGCCGACTGGTGTCCGCGGCGTTCACCGCGCGCCGGGTGCGGGAACTGGCGCCGCGCATCGCCGAGCTCGCCGGTGCTCTGGTCGGCGACGTGCTCGACGCCGGTTCGGACGGCTCGCCGGTGGACCTCGTCGCGGTACTCGCCGAGCCGCTCCCGGTCACCGTGATCGCGGAGCTGCTCGGTGTGCCCGAGGCGGACCGCTGGCGGCTGCGGCCCTGGTCGGCAGCGATCTGCCGGATGTTCGAGCTGGACGCCGACCGTGCCGACGGGGAGGCGGCGTCGGCGGCCTGCCTCGACTTCGGCGACTACCTGGGCCGGCTCGCCGCCCGGCGCCGTGCCGACCCGGCCGACGATCTGCTCACCGCGCTCACCCAGGTCGCCGACGCGGACGGGGACCGGCTGTCCTCCGACGAGCTGGCCGGCACCTGCGTGCTGCTGCTCAACGCCGGCCACGAGGCCACCGTGAACGCCACCGGCAACGGTGTCTGGGCACTGCTGCGGCACCCCGACCAGCACGCCAGGCTGCGCGCCGACCCGGACGGGCTGCTCGCGCCGGCCGTCGAGGAGATGCTGCGCTACGACTGCGCCACGCCGATGTTCGAACGCTGGGCGCTCAGCGACCTCGCCATCGGGCCCGAGGCGGTCGGCGACATCGGCGAGGTCGCCGCGAGCTCTGACGACGCGGCTCCCGACGGCACCGTGCCGGTGCGCCGCGGCGCGGAGGTGGCGCTGCTGCTCGGTTCCGCCAACCGCGACCCCGCCGTGTTCACCGACCCCGACCGTTTCGACGTCGGCCGCACGCCGAACCCGCACCTGACCTTCGGCGCCGGCATCCACTTCTGCCTCGGTGCACCGCTCGCCAGGGCGGAGCTCGCCGCCAGCGTGGGCGCGCTGGTCCAGCGGGTGCCGAAGCTCGCGCCGGTCACCGAACCGGCCTACAAGCCCGGCTTCGTGGTCCGCGGCCTGCGCTCCCTGCCCGTCTCGGTCCGCTGACCACATCCCGTGATCATCAGGACCGGAGGGCTGTTGGGGGCGTGATCAGACAGCCCTGCCGTCCTGATGATCACGGAGAAACGGCGGCGGCCTCAACAGGGCAGCTGCGCCCGCAGGGCGGCGTGGTCCCAGAGCACCCGGCGGCTGGCCAGGCGGCCCTGCCGGAACCCCGCGATCTCCACGACGAGCAGCTCCACCTCGGACCCGGTGGCCGCCACCCCGGGCGCGAGCCACGGCATCGGCCGATCGTGCCGGAACCGCCAGGTCGACTCCTGGACCAGCCGGAACTGGTCCACCGTGCGGCTCAGCGAGCGCCGGCCGAGCGCGGCGGGCAGCGCGGGCACCAGCTGCCCG
>DATAYB010000323.1:0-2376 GCA_036272795.1 Pseudonocardia sp. | reverse complement strand
CCTCGTCGGCCGTATCCATCGGCGCCGGGCTGGCGTTCTCCAGTGTCGGGCACGGTGCGGCGTTCGACATCGCCGGCCAGGGCCGCGCCGACCCGAGCGCCGTCCTGGGCGCGATCCAACTGCTCGGCGCGCCCAGCTCGCTGCGGGTGCCGTCATGACAGCTGTGGTGTCCGAGCAGGAGGCCGGCGCGGTCGACGTGCGGGTCGCCGGCTCCGAGATCGTGTTCAACTGCCGGCCGGACGAGACCGTGCTGGACGCCGCCGAACGCGCCGGCTACGCGCTGCCGTACTCCTGCCGCAAGGGGGTCTGCGCAGCGTGCGAGGCCACCCTGACCAGCGGCAACGCGCACGTCCCCGGCCGTGGGCTGCTGGTCGGGCCGGCCGAGCGGGTGGCGCTGTGCCGGGCGGTGCCCCGGTCGGCGGTGGAGATCGCGCCCGGCCGGATCGGGCGCGCCGAACCACCGGCGAGGCGGACCATGGTGGCCACCGTCCACAAGATCAGCCACCCGGCGCCGGACGTCTCCGCGCTGGCGCTGCGCTACCCGATCGGCAAGCGCGTGCGGTTCCGAGCCGGCCAGTACCTGACCGTGCACCTGCCCGGCGGCGACACCCGCAACTACTCGATGGCCAACCCGCCGCACCGCAACGACGCCGCTCTGCTGCACGTCCGGCGGGTGCCCGGCGGGGAGTTCTCCGACCGGTTGCTGTCCGGGCTGCGCCGGGGCGACCGGCTGACCGTGACGCTGCCGTTCGGCGAGTTCGGCGTCGACCACGACTCGACGCGGCCGATCCTGCTCGCGGTCACCGGCACGGGGTTCGCGCCGGCCAAGTCGATCATCGAGGACCTGATCCAGCGAGGGGTGCGGCGGCCGGCGCGACTGTACTGGGGGGCGCGCCGGCCCCCGGACCTCTACGCGGCCGACCTGGTCGCGCGGTGGGCGGCGCGCTACGGCTGGTTCCGGTTCATCCCGGTGCTGTCCGCGCCGCCCCCCGGCTGGACCGGGCACACCGGCCACGTGCAGCGCGCCGTCCTCGCCGAGCAGCCCGACCTGCGCGAGCACGACGTCTACGCCTGCGGCAACCCGGCCATGACGGCGGACCTGCTGGCCGAGCTCACCACCCGGGGCGGGCTGCCGCCGGCCCGGTTCCACGCCGACGCGTTCCTGCCCACCGGCGACGCCGAGCCCGCCCCAGCCGGCTGACTCGCTCGCCTGCCGAAACGCTGGATCCCACCACCAGGAGTCATCGCCGACTCCGGAACGAGGTACCCCATGTCCCTCGCGAGCCAGCCATTGCGGCTGCCCGACTTCGTCGACGAGCGCCCGGTCAGCCCGTTCCAGTACGGCGTGGTCACGCTGTGCGGCCTGATCATGTTCATCGACGGCTTCGACACCCAGGCGATCAGCTACCTCGCCCCGCGGATCGCCCGCGAGTGGGGACTCTCCCAGGCGCTGCTCGGACCGATCTTCTCCGCCGCGCTGGCCGGACTGATGGTCGGCTACCTGGTGCTCGCACCGCTGTCCGACCGGTTCGGCCACAAGCGGCTGCTGGTCGTGGCGACGGTGTCGTTCGCGGTGTGCACGCTGGCCGCGGTGTGGTCTTCGAACGTGACCGAGCTCGTCGCGCTGCGCTTCCTGACCGGGCTCGGGCTCGGCGCGGCCGCGCCCAGTGCCATCGCGCTGACCGGCGAGTTCAGCCCGAAACGGCTGCGCGCCACGTTTGTGCTGGCCATCTACTGCGGGTTCTCGCTCGGCTTCGTGGTGGCGGGCGTGGCCGCGGGTGCGCTGGTGCCGGCGTACGGCTGGCGGTCGCTGTTCTGGGTCGGCGCGGTCGTGCCACTGCTGCTGGTGCCGGCACTGGTCCGGCTGCTGCCCGAGTCGCCGGTGTACCTGATCCGGCGCGGCACCGACCCCGCGCGGATCGAGCGCGTGTTCCGCCGGATCGACCGTTCGCTGCCGGCGTCCGAAGCGCCCCGGTTCGAACTGACCGACGCCGACCCGGCCGGACCCGACCCGCGCTCGAGCGCGGACCGGACCGCCCGGGGTGCACTGCGCAGCCTGCTCGGCCGGGGCTGGCTGCTCGGCACGGTGCTGCTCTGGGTGGTGTTCGCGATCAACCTCGCCGAGTTCTACGCGCTGCAGAGCTGGTTGCCCACGATCCTCACCGGCCTGCACTACCCGCTCTCCACCGTGGTCACCGCCACCACGCTGACCACCGTCGGCGGCATCGCGGCGGCGTTCGTGACCGGCCCGGCGATGGACCGGCTGGGCGCCTACGGCACGGTCGCCGCCGTCTACCTGGCCGGCTTCGGCTTCGTCGCGCTGACCGGGGTCGCGCTCGGCGCCCCGCTCTGGCTGCTGCTCACGGCGAACTTCCT
>DATAYB010000322.1:0-14652 GCA_036272795.1 Pseudonocardia sp. | reverse complement strand
TCCGGCGGTGGCGGATCTGTTGCGGTGTAGCCCGGGTGAGGCGCGGCGGATGGTCGCCGTGGCGGGCAGCGTGTTCCCGACTTCGTTGAGTGGTGAGGTGTTGGAGCCGGTGTTGCCGGCGACCGCGACCGCGCTCGGTGGCTGGGAGATCGACCGGGCCCACGCCGAGGTGATCGAGCGGGCGTTGCGTACGGATGCGGCGCGGCGGCTGGATCCGGACACCTGGGCCAGTGTGGAAATGCAGTTGGCGGACTGGGCCCGGTTGTATCGCCCCGATGAGCTGGCGCGGCTGGCCCGCATCCTGATCGACGCGCTCGATCAGGACGGTCCCGACCCGGATGATGAAGAGTCGCTGGTCAACGAGCTGCACCTGGCCAAGAACCGTACCGGTGGTGGTGGCCGGATCAAGGGCCGGTTGGACGCGGCGACGTTCGATGCGGTGGCCCGGGCGATCCAAGCCCACCTTGTCCCCACCGACCCGAGCGTGGTCGGCGAGGAGAAGACCCTCGGCGAGCGGCAAGCGGATGCGCTCGGCGCGATCTGCGAGCAGTCCCTCGACGACGGCCACCTGCCCGCCGAGGGTGGGGAGCGGCCGCACATCACCGCGATCATGAACTTCGAGCAGATGCGCACCCAAGCCCGGGGCTTGGAGTTGGAGTTCGGTGGGCACACCACCGCCGCCGAAGCACGCCGCATCCTCTGCGACTGCAAGATCACCCCTGTGGTGCTCGGCGGTGACGGCCAACCGTTGGACGTCGGCCGGGCACGGCGGACCGTCACCCCGCCGCAACGCAAAGCCGTCGCCGCCCGCGACGGCGGCTGCGCGCATCCCGGCTGTGACAAAACCCCGAGACGCTGCCAAGTGCACCACATCATTCACTGGATCCACGGCGGCGAAACCAACATCGCCAACCTCGTCATGCCCTGCCGCACCCACCACGGCGAAATCCACGAATCCGGCTGGAAAGTACACATGAGCCGAGGCCATCCGGAATTCATCCCACCAAAATGGACGGACCCGTACCAAAGACCTCGTCGAAATGCCAGGGCAAGTGTGCTAGTGAGCTAATTCGTCGTGCCCGGAGCCGCTGCCTGGTATTCAGTGAACCAGGTGACCGGGTCCTCAGTGAAATAGTCTGTCGGCGGCGTTGCTCTCGACGAACTCCCGCCGAGTGCGCGGCTCACCGGGCGGCGCGTTGGCCGGCGTGAGTCAGTGGCGCGGTGGGCGGGGGTTGTCGGGGTGACGGCGTCGATAGGTGGCCGAGCTTGCCTTCTCGCCGCAGGCGGCCATCGCGCACCAGCGCCGCGAGCCCGGGCGGGAGCGGTCCACGAAGAACAGCGAGCAGTCGTGACCGATGCAGGCGCGGATGCGGTTGCGGAAGCTGCCGGTGAACAGCTCGATGGCGTCCCTTGCCACGATCGCCAGCACCGTGTCCAGCGGCGCCGGCTCGGGGGCCAGCAGAGTGCGACCGTCTACGTGGAGCAGCGCAGCGGGTGGGCCGGGCCGGGCCGCCACGTTCACGAGCTCGATCGCCGGCACCGGCAGCGGGCAGCCGTCGACGTGGGCCCTGGTCAGGTCGTGCATCGCCTCGCGGAGGATGCGGGCGGCGGCGACGTCGGTTTCGGTCACGGGACCGCTCGCTGCCGGCAGCTCGGCGGCGCGCAGCCAGGTGGCCAGCTCGTCGGGGCCAGCCAGCAGCTCACGGTCACCCATGCCGCGCTTGGCCAGCGTCGCTACGAAGTCCAGACACAGCGCGCTGGATCGGAAGGGAAACCCAGCCCGGCGCAGGTCCTTCGTCGTGACCAGCGCCGGGTCGGGTGCGACCGGCCGGCCGGGCCCGGCATGGCTGTGGATCGTCGAAGCCACCCGCTCACCCCGTTGTCCGCGCGATCATGACGTGCAGGCATCAGTGTTCCACATTGCGTGAGGGGTTTGACAAATCACTTCGGCCGGGAGACGCTCGGAACCGTGCGAGGGATCGAGCTGCTGCTGGTTCGCCGCCGCGTCGTGGACTACATGATGCTGGCCGGCTCCACCTGTCCGCGCTGACCCGCACCGCGTGCGCCGTCTGAGGCGCTCCAGCTCCACCCGGCATCTCGCCAAGCACGTCTCCCGGCCTTGTCGCCGGCGACAACTCACGTCCGCCCGCAGTGCAGAGGACTGTCCACGATGAGCTCAGCCACCAGCCCCGACAAGCCTCTGACCTGGGACGAACCGCCCGGGCTCGCCGCGCGCGGCACCGTTGTGCTGCTGCCGGGACGGGGCGAGCAACCCGGCCTGTACGAGCGGTTCGGCCGGCGACTGGCCGCCGACGCCTACCGGGTCCGCGTGGTCGGTGATGCCAGCGCCGACGTCGATGCGGTCAGCGTGGCGGTCAAGGCGTTCGTCGAGGAGGCCGACCGGCCCGGCCCCGTGGTGCTCGTCGGCTCCGACACCGGCGCTCTGCTGGCTCTGCGCCTCGTGGCGCTCGGCTCGGCCACCGTCGACGGCCTGGTGCTGGCCGGCCTGCCCGACCCCGCCCGCGACACCGCCGTGGCCGCAGACGCCGAGCCGGAGCTGCGCGCCTCCTGCCCCACCCACCAGAAGCTGCTGCACGACACCGAGCGGGGGCTCTTCGAGGCCGGCGCGCTGACCGGCGAGCGGATTCCGCAGGTGCTGCGCGAGCCGGTCGAGCCGGCCGCCGTACCGGTGCCCGTGCTCGGCCTGCACGGGGCGAACGACCAGGTCAGCCCGCTGGACGGCGTGACCGCCCGGTACTCCGCGCTCGCCGGCGCCGAGCTGCTCAGCGTCGAGGACGGCAGGCACGACGTGCTCAACGCGGCCCACCACCGGAGCGTGGCGGCCAACGTTGTGCTGTGGCTGGAGCGGCTGCGCCTCGGCGCCGGGCTGCCGGCGGTCGTCACCCACGTCGGAACGGCGCCGATCGGGACAGCACGGGCCGAGGGGCCGGCGTGACCCGGTACGTGATCATCGGTGCGGGCGCGATCGGCGCGACCCTCGGCGCCGAGCTGCATACGGCCGGCCGGCGGGTGGTGCTGGTGGCGCGGGGTGTCCAGCTCGCCGAGCTGCGGGAACGTGGCCTGCGCTACCTGCGACCGGACGGCGAGCACCGGGTCCAGCTGCCGGTGGCGGGCGGCCCGGACGAGGTTGAGCTGGCCCACGACGACGTCCTGCTGCTCGCCACCAAGTCGCAGGACACCGAGGAGGCGCTGCAGACCTGGGCGTGGCGTCCGGTGAAGGGCGCGGACGGCGCGCCGAGCACCGCCGCAGCCACCCTGCCGGTGGTCACGCTGCAGAACGGGCTGGACAACGAGCGGGCGGCGCTGCGCCGGTTCGCCGTGGTGTTCGGCGCGGTGGTGTGGCTGCCGTCGAGCCGGCTGCGCCCGGCTGAGGTGGTCTCGCCGGCCGCGCCGACCGTGGGCGCGTTCTGGCTGGGCCGCTACCCGGGGCAGACGGGCGCGAACGGCGGCACCCAGCCCGGCGACACAACACAGTGCGACGCCACTACCCAGCCCGGCGACACAACACGGCCCGACGGCGCGACACGGCCCGGCGACCGGCTGGCCGGGATCGCCGAGGATCTCAGCGCCGCCCGGTTCCTGGTCACCGTCGTACCGGACATCCAGCGTTGGAAGGCCGCCAAGCTGGTCGGCAACGTGACGAACGCGCTCGACGCGCTGTACGCCCCGAGTGCACTGCGTGCGGCGGCCGGGCGGGCGGTGCGCGCGGAGGCCCGCGCCGTGCTCACCGCCGCCGGGTTGCGGCCCGCCGAGCTGGACCCTGCCGAGCTGCGCCGGGTCGTGGTGGCACAGCCGGTGCCCGAGCACGAGCCGGTGCGCTCGTCGACCTGGCAGAGCCTCGCGCTGGGCGGCCCGCCGGAGACGGACTTCCTGAACGGCGAGGTGGTGCTGGCGGCCCGGCTACTCGGCCGTGCGGCGCCGTACAACGCCGCGCTGGCCGAGCGGGTGCAGCGGGCAGCCGCCGAGGGCACCTTGCCGGGCACGCTCACCGACGCCGACCTCGCCGCCACACTACCCACCTTGACCAGGCGCGATGTGCTGATCGACGCCACCGAGCTGGCCGAGCTGATCGAGCAGGGCGACGCACCCACGCTGCTGGACGTGCGGTGGGCACTCGGTGACCCGGACGGGCGTCGGCACTACCTGACCGGCCACCTGCCCGGCGCCACCTACGTCGACCTGGACAGCGAGCTCGCCGCCCCGGCCAGCCCTTCCGCCGGCCGCCACCCGCTGCCCCCGCTCGCCGAGCTGCAGGCGGCGGCCCGCCGCTGGGGCGTCACGGCCGGCCGGCCAGTGGTGCTCTACGACAACAACGGCGGTACCTCGGCGGCGCGGGCCTGGTGGCTGCTGCGCTGGGCCGGGCTGACCGACGTCCGGCTGCTGGACGGCGCGCTGGCCGCCTGGCGCGCGTTGGACCTGCCACTGGCCACCGGCGAGGAGCACCCGGTCGCCGGCGACGTCGCGCTCACCGAGGGGCACCTGCCGGTGCTGACCGCCGCCGAGGCCGCCGCGCTCGCCGACAGCTCGACAAGTGCCGGCAGCTCGACAAGCGCGGCCGGCTCGACAAGTGCCACCGCCAACAGCCGGAACACCGTGCTACTCGACGCCAGGGCCGCCGAACGCTACCGGGGTGAGGTCGAACCGGTGGACCCGCGCGCCGGCCACATCCCCGGCGCCCGCTCCTCGCCGACCGCTACCAACCTCACCGCCGAGGGCACCTTCCGACCGACCGCCGAGCTGCGCGACCGGTTCGCCAGCCTGGGCGCGAGCTCCGCCGCCGAGGTGGGCGTGTACTGCGGATCCGGGGTGACCGCCGCGCACGAGGTCGCCGCGCTGGCCGTCGCCGGCATCCCCGCCGCGCTCTATCCCGGTTCCTGGTCGGCCTGGTCGGCCGACCCACACCGGCCCGCCGCCACCGGCCCGGACCCGCTGACCAGTGAGGACACCACATGACCACCACCCAGGACGCGGTCCTGCCGAGCCGCTCGGCCGCCCATGCGCCCCCGCCCGGCAGGGTCACGATCGAGCCGGTCCGGCCCAGCCACCGGTGGAGCCCGCCCCGGCCGGTGCGCCGCGCCGCCGGGCCGATCGGCACCCTGCTGCTCTGGTGGCTGCTCAGTGCCGTCGGGGTGCTCTCGCCGGAGGTGCTGGCCAGCCCGGCCACGGTGTTCGGCAAGGCGCTCAGCATGATCGCCGACGGTGAGCTGCCGACCGCGATCGCGGTGTCCGGGCAGCGGGTGGTGCTCGGCTTCCTGATCGGCGGGGTGGTCGGCACCGCGCTGGCGCTGGTCGCAGGCCTGTTGCGGCTGGGCGAGGACCTGGTGGACTCCACGGTCGGCATGTTCCGCACGCTGCCCTGGGTCGGGCTGATCCCACTGTTCATCATCTGGTTCGGCATCAACGAGGAACCCAAGATCGCGCTGATCGCGCTGGGTGTCACGTTCCCGATCTACTTCAACATCTACGCCGGCATCCGCGGGGTGGACGCACAGCTGGTCGAGGCCGGGCGGGTGCTCGGGCTGCGCCGCTGGGGCCTGATCCGGCACGTGGTGCTGCCCGGTGCGCTGCCGGGCGCCCTGGTCGGGCTGCGGTACGCACTGGGCACGGCCTGGCTGGCGCTGGTCTGGGCGGAGCAGGTGAACGCCTCGCAAGGCATCGGCTACCTGATGAACAACGCCCAGCAGTTCTTCCAGACCGACGTGATCGTGGTCTGCCTGGTCACCTACGCGGTGCTCGGGCTGCTCTGCGACCTCGCCGTGCGTGTACTCAGCAGGTACGCACTGTCCTGGCGCGCGTCGTTCGAAGGGGCGTGACGGCGGTGACCACGTCGACCGACACGGCCGCGGTGAGCATCCGCGGCCTGCGCAAACAGTTCGGCGAGCGAGCGGTGATCGACGGGCTGGACCTGGACGTGGCGCCGGGTGAGTTCGTCGCGCTGCTCGGCCGCAGCGGCTGCGGCAAGAGCACGCTGCTGCGCATCCTGGCCGGCCTGGACAGCGAGATCGACGGGCTGGTCACGGTGCCGGGCCGGCGCGCGGTGGCCTTCCAGGCGCCCCGGCTGATGCCGTGGAAGCGGGTGTGGCAGAACGTCGTGCTCGGGCTGGCGGGCCGCCCCGACCGGGCACTGGCGCAGCGGTACCTGGACGAGGTCGGGCTGTCCGCGAAGACGACGGTCTGGCCGAAGACGCTCTCCGGTGGCGAGGCGCAGCGGGTGTCGCTGGCCAGGGCGCTGGTCCGCGAGCCGGAGCTGCTCCTGCTGGACGAGCCGTTCGGTGCCCTCGACGCGCTGACCAGGGTCAAGGCACAGCAGCTGGTCGCCGACCTGTGGGCGAGGCACGAGTGCGCGGTGCTGCTGGTCACCCACGACGTCGAGGAGGCGCTGCTGCTCGCCGACCGGGTGCTGGTGATGGACGGCGGCGTGATCGCCCACGAGGTACCCGTCGCGCTGCCCCGGCCACGGCAGATCGACCACCCGACGCTGGTCCGGCTGCGCACCGAGCTGCTCGGCCGGCTCGGCATCGTCGAACCGTCCCGGTCCGCCCGCCCCGGGGACGCCGCGTGACCCGCTCGCTCCGGTTCCCGAGGGCGACTGGGTTGACGGCGGTGTTGGCGCTGGTCCTGGCGTTGCTGGCCGCCTGCGGAGGGCCATCGACGGGTACGGCGGGTGGGCCGATCACGCTCACCCTGGGCGACCAGGCCAACGGGCTGCAGACCCTGATGAAGGCGGCCCGCGCACTCGACGGCACCACGTACCAGGTGCGCTGGGCGGAGTTCCAGGGCGCGGCACCGCTGTTCCAGGCCATGCAGGGGGGCCAGGTGGACACCGGGTACGCCGCCGACCTGCCCACCCTGGCCGCCGTCAGCGGCAAGCTGCCGATCAAGCTCGTCGGCGCGCTACAGGGCTCCGGGGCGAACGACGCGATCCTGGTACGCGCCGACTCGCCGATCCGCACGGTGACCGACCTGAAGGGCAGGACGGTCGTGGTGTCCTCGGCGCGCGGCAGCATCGCGGAGTACCTGCTGGCCGTCGCGCTGCAACAGGCCGGCCTGCGCTACACCGACGTGACCGTGCAGTTCGTGCTGCCCACGGCGGCGCAGGCGGCGTTCAACTCCCGGCAGGCCGAGGTCTGGGCGACCTTCGACCCGTACCAGTCCATCGGCGTCAAGGCCGGCGGGCGCGTGCTGGTGGACGGCCAGGACGGCAGGGTCAGCGGCGTCGGCTTCGTCTCGGCGGCCACGTCCTCGCTGGCCGACCCGGCGAGGAAGGCGGCAATCGGCGACTTCCTGACCCGGCTCGCCAAGGCCGAGAGCTGGGCGAACACCCACCAGTCCGAGTACGCGTCGGTGTACGCCCGGACCAACGACGTCGCGCCCGAGGTGGCCGCCCAGGTGGTCGCGCACACCCGCACCGCCGTCGTGCCGATCACGCCGGCGATCGTGTCCAAGGTGCAGGCGGTGTCCGACCTGATGCACGGGATCGGCTCGCTGCCCACCGCCGTCCAGGTCGCCGACGTCGCCGACCCGACGGTCTACCAGCCCGTCCCGGGCAACTGACCAGGCCGGAGGGACCGCCATGCCGGTCGAGTTCATCAGCGCCACCAACGCCAACACCGCCTCGGACGTGAACCCGGCCGGCACCGGGTTCGACCCCGACTACGCGCGCCGCTACGCGCACGCACTGGACGACGGCGGGTTCGACTACACGCTCGTCGCCTATCACTCGTCGTGGGCGGACGCGAACCAGCTGGCCCAGTTCGTCATCAGCAGCACCGAACGGATCAAGCCGATGCTCGCGCACCGCCCGGGCGTGGTGTTCCCGACCAGCGCGGCCCGGCTGTTCGCGACCCTCGACCAGATCGGCAAGGGCCGGCTGGCGATCCACATCATCTCCGGCGGCAACGACGCCGAGCAGCACCGCGAGGGCGACTACCTGACCAAGGCGGAGCGCTACGCCCGCGCCGACGAGTACATCCAGATCCTGCGCCGCGCCTGGCACGAGCCGGAGCCGTTCTCCCACCACGGCACCCACTACCGGTTCGAGGACTTCCGCTCCGACGTGCGCCCGTACCAGCCGACGATCCCGATCTCGGTCGGCGGCTCCTCGGCGGAGGCGTACCGCGTCGGCGGGCAGCAGGGCGACATCTTCGGGCTGTGGGGCGAGCCACTGGCCGAGACCGCCGAGCAGATCGCGGCAGTCAACGCGGTCGCCGACGCCGCCGGCCGCCCGCACCCGAGGATCTGGGTTTCCTTCCGGCCGATCATCGCCCCCACCGACGAGCTGGCCTGGGAGAAGGCCCACCGCACGCTGGACCGGGTCCGCGCGGCCCGCCCGGCGCGCGCCGCCGCCTCCCACTACCCCACCGCCGAGCAGGGCAGACCTGCCAACGTCGGCTCGCAGCGGCTGCTCGAGGTGGCCGCCCGCGGCGAGCTGCACGACCGCGCGCTCTGGACGCCCCTGGTCACGGCGACGAACGCGGCCGGCAGCTCCACCGCACTGGTCGGCAGCTACGAGACCGTCGCCACCGCCCTGCTCGACTACGTCGACATCGGCTGCGAGCTGCTCTCCGTCCGCGGCTACGACCCGCTCAACGACGCCATCGACCTGGCCCGCTGCGTACTGCCGCTGGTCCGCCAGGAGCTGGCGCACCGCAGCGCACCCGCCGGTGCCGCGCACGCCACTGCCCGCTGATCTTGATCTCACGACTACCACCACCGCCGCTTCGAAAGGGGACAACTCCGTGACGGTCGAGTTCGTCGGCATGATCGGCGCCAGCTACTACAGCGAGTCCTCGACGCCGCACGGGCCGGCGATCGACCAGGCCTATCTACGTAAGTTCGCCCGCGCGTACGACGAGGGTGGTTTCGACTGGACGCTGGTGCCCTACGGCTCGGCGGCGCCGGAGTCCAACCAGCTGGCCGCCGCCGTGCTGGGCCGCACCGAGCGCCTGAAGGTGATGCTCGCGCACCGGCCGGGGGTGTTGTTCCCGACGAACGCGGCGCGCGCCTTCGCCACCCTCGACCAGCTCTCCGACGGCCGTCTCGGCATCCACTTCCTGGCCGGCGGCAACGACACCGAGCAGCGCCGCGAGGGCGACTACCTCGGCAAGGACGAGCGCTACGCCCGCGCCGCCGAGTACATCCGGATCCTGCGCCGCGCGTGGGCCAGCACCGAGCCGTTCAGCCACGAGGGCGAGCACTACCGGTTCGAGAACTACTCCTCCCAGGTCCTGCCGGTGCACCGGGGCATGACCGTGTCGGTCGGCGGTTCCTCGGAGGCGGCGTACCGGCTCGGCGGCGCGGAGGGCGACGTGTTCGGGCTGTGGGGCGAGCCGCTCGCCGAGACCGCCGAGCAGATCGCCTCGGTCAACCGGCACGCCGACGCAGCCGGCCGCCCGCACCCGAGGATCTGGGTGTCCTTCCGGCCGATCATCGCCGCCACCGACGAGCTCGCCTGGCAACGGGCCGAGCGCATCCTCGGCGGCATCCGGGACAACTTGACACCGAAGAACCCGCTGCCGGCCGGCTCCCCCGCGCAGCCGCAGAACGAGGGCTCCCGGCGCCTGTTGGCCATCGCCGACCGGGGCGAGCGGCACGACCGGGCGCTGTGGACCCCGACGGCCGCCGTGACCAACGCCGCGGGCAGCTCGACCGCACTGGTCGGCAGCTACGAGACCGTCGCCGCCGCCCTGCTCGACTACGTCGACATCGGCTGCGAGCTGCTCTCCGTCCGCGGCTACGACCCGCTCAACGACGCCGTCGACCTGGGGCGGTACGTCCTGCCGCTGGTCCGCCACGAGCTCGCTGCGCGCCGCGCCGCCTAGTCCACACCCCACCACCACCCGAAGGGTCACCATGTCCAGCCCCGCCCCGAGCCGGTCGGCCCGGCTGCTCTGCCTGATCGCGGCACTGCTCGTGACCGCGACGGCGTGTAGCGCGCAGCCCGGCCAGGCGACCGGGGCGGCATCGGCCGGTGACCTGTCCTCGGTCAGGCTGCGGGTCGGCGCGACCGGCTGGTCCACCGCGCAGGCCGCGCTGCAGGTCGCCGGCCTCGACAACACGCCGTACCGGGTGCAGTGGGCGGTCTTCCCCGGCGGGGACAAGCAACTGCAGGCGCTGCAGGGCGGTGCGCTGGACCTGGCCGAGTCGAGCGAGATCCCACCGATCTTCGCGGCCGCCGCCGGCAGCCCCCGGTTCAAGGTCGTGGCCGTGCAGCGGGCGAACACGCTGCAGCAGGAGGTCGTGGTCGGCCGTGGCTCGACACTCACCGACATCGCCGGGCTCAAGGGCAAGAAGGTCGGCTACGTCCGCAACACCACCGCGCACTACTTCCTGGACCGACTGCTGGCGCGGGCGGGGCTGCGCTGGGAGGACATCACGGCCGCCCCGCTGAGCCCGAACGACGGCGTGACCGCACTGAACAGCGGTGCGATCGACGCACTCGCCAGCTACGGGAACTCGATCATCACTGTGCACCAGAACGGCGGCCGCACGATCGGCGACGGGCGGGACATCCTGTCCGGCAACTTCCCGTGGTCGGCCAGCACCGACGCCATCGCCGACCCGGGCCGCCGCGCCGCCTCGGTCGACCTGCTTGCCAGGATCAGCCAGGCTTACACGGTGATCCGGCAGAGCCGACTCGATGCGTTCGCGCGCGCCACCGCCGACGCCACCCACGAACCGCTGGACCAGGCCCGTGACCAGCTCGCCGCCGAGGAGGCGCAGCGGCCCACCGAGGTCGTGCCCACCGGCCCGGCCGCCGTCGCCTCCGAGCAGGCCGTCGCGGACACCTTCGCCCAGCTGCGGGTCATCCCCGAGGCGGTGGACGTCGGCGCGTTCTGGACGGACGAGCTGAGCTCGAAACTGACCGCCGCCCTGTCCGCCCCGCCACCCGGGAGGTAGTACCCCCTCATGACGCCACCGCACGCCGACCTCGCCGCGCTGCCGGTCCCCCGGCTGGACTCCCTGTACGAGGTCACCGCCGCGCTGGCGGAGACCGCGCCGGAGTACGACCGCTCCGGCGACTTCCCGGCCAGGGGCATCGCGGCGGTGTACGAGGCCGGCCTGCTCACCGCGACCGTCTCGGCCGACCTCGGCGGCCCCGGGTTGGGCGTCGCCGGCCAGTGCCGGCTGCTCGCCGCGCTCGGCGAGGGCGACCCTTCGGTGGCCCTGATCAGCGCGATGACCCTGCTCACGCACGCCAAGCAGGCCCGGGGCCGGTACTGGCCGGAGCAGCTGTACGCGGACGTGCTCGCCGAGTCGGTCCAGCGGCCGACACTGCTCAACGCGGTGCGCGTGGAGCCCGAGCTCGGCTCGCCGGCCCGGGGCGGGCTGCCCAGCACGGTGGCCAGGCGGACCGAGGGCGGCTGGTCGATCTCCGGTCACAAGCGCTTCGCCACCGGCGCGGAGGGGTTGAGCTACTTCCTGGTGTGGGCCAGCACCGACGAGCCGACGCCCCGGGTGGGCACGTTCGCGGTACCAGGCGGCACCCCCGGCATCGAGGTCCGGCGCAACTGGCAGCAGCTCGGCCTGCGGGCCAGCGGCAGCCACGACGTGGTGTTCACCGACGCCGAGATCCCCGCCGGCCATCTCGTCGAGGCGGGCGAGCAGGGCCCGGCGGCCCAGCAGGACAACCTGGCCATCGGGACCATCGCGCTGCCGCTGGCGTCGCTGTACCTCGGCGTCGGGCGGGCCGCCCAGCGGTACTTCCACCGGTTCGCCTGGGAGCGGGTGCCGGCCAACCTGGGCCGACCGGTCGCCACGACGGACCGGTTCGGGCAGGCGGCCGGCGAGATCGAGACAATGCTCAGCGGTGCCGAGGAGCTGCTGTTCGGGCTGGCGGAGCGCATCGACCGGGGCGACGACGTGCCGCCGGCCCGCGCGCTCGGCGCCCGCACCCTCGCCGATCGGCAGGTGCAGGCCGCCGTCGCGCTCGCCGTGAAGCTGCTCGGCAACCCCGGGCTCAGCCAGCACAACCCGCTCGAACGCCACTTCCGCGACATCCAGAGCGCCGGCGTGCACGCCCCGCAGGAGGACACCGCCCTGCTCGCCATCGGCCGCGCCGCGCTCCGCGCCGCCCAGGGATGAGCCAGGATGCGCCCCAACAAGATCAGCTGAATCATTCGCACGAGGCCGAGAAAGGCGGCGAGGCCGGAGCTACGGTCCGTCCGGGGACGATAGCTCCGGCCCGAGTGCCACCTGTCCGCTCCCCAGCGACAGACAGCCCTCCGCCTGGGCGCCCCGCGCCCAGCTCGACACATTGCGGGAATGCCCACTGAAAGGGCGATGGCCCGATTCCGGACGGTCCGAAATGACCACTTCGCGCACGGTCGAAAGAATTGTTAAATCTATGTTTCACATGCCTCGCGCTGGCGATGAACAACGAGGGCGACCACTTGCACACATGCCTCTGACCTGGCATTTTACGCGATTTGTCTGCCGTCTCACGGCTCCGCTGGGCTACCCACCCGCTGTGCACATCGATACGTGTCCACGTTTGTCATCCATGTCACCTCGCCGCTGCCGTCTCTTTCTTCGGCCCGCGGCGCTCCCACGCCCGACACGTGCGGCGCCCCGCTGCATTTCCCTCTTACCGAGCGATGCAAAAATACGCCTGCCTCGGCGTCGGACTACCGCCGTTCAGCCCAACTCGTTCGGAGAGCGAGAAACTAGTGTGTCGCGACGGCGACGGGCACCCGATCGACCGTCGCCCCGGTCGTCGGCCCGGACATTGACGGCGGCAGCCCGGGCACCGGGTCGGCGGCGCGGACCCGAGCCACCAGCCGGGCCAGCACGGCCAGCTCCTCGGGCGACGCGTCGGCCCAGCCGGGTGGCGGAGGCGGCACCACAGCGTCCACCCTGGCCAACATCGCCCAACCCGCCGGCGTCAGCGTGACCAGCTTGCACCGCCGGTCGGTCGGGTGCACCTCGCGGACCACCAGGCCCCGGGCACAGAGATCGTCGACCGTGACCGACGCGGCCGGCCGGTCCACCATGGTCGCCTCGGCAAGAGCCGCATGCGTGAGCGGGCCGAAGCGCAGCCGGCGCAGCGCGCGGACCCGGGAGAACGGCAGCCCGGTCGCCTCGGAGATCTGCCGGCGGGCATCGTCGAGGCGGTCCACGACCAGGGTCCGGAAGTCGCGCCACACCTCGACAGGGTCGGCCGACCCGCTCCCGGCCAGCTCGGACCCGGTCATCACGACACCGCCGACTGGTGGCGGGCCGGCGGCACCGGCGGCACCGGTACGTCCTCGAACCCGCTGAACAGCGCCGAGGCCCGTGCGGCGGTCTCCAACGCCCACCGGCTCGTCGTGACGAGCCCGAGGGCAGCGACGAACAGGCCGACGCCGAACACGATCCACCAGACCGCGTGGGTCGCCGTGGTGAACGCCAGCCCGCCCTGCGCCAGCGTGGCACCGACCAGCGAGCCGGACACCGCGACGCCCAGGGTCGTACCGGTCTGCCGGCTGGTGGAGGCGACGGAGGCGGCGACGCCGGCCATCGAGCGGGGCATGCCGGACACCGCGGAGTTGGTGATCGGCGGGTTGATCGTGCCCTGGCCGAGCCCGAACAGCACGTACACACCGAGCAGCGCGATCAGCGGTGTGTCCGGGGTGAGCCAGGTGAACGACAGCCCGGCGAGCGCCATGGCGACGCCGGCGACCAGCAGCGGCACCCGGGTCCCGAACCGGCCCACCACCCGCCCGGAGATCGGCGCCAGCACCACGATCAGCACGGCCACCGGCAGCGTGCACAGGCCGGCCTGCAATGCCGAGAACCCCCGCACGTCCTGCAGGTAGAGCGTGTTCAGGAACAGGAACGAGCCGTAGGCGCAGAAGCCGACCACCGCGGTCAGGGTCGCGCCACTGAACGGCACGCTGCGGAAGAAGCGCAGCTCCAGCAGTGGGTCGGTGTGCCGGGGCTCGTAGACCAGCAGCGCGACCAGCGCGACGACCGAGACTCCGACCAGCACGAGGATCTCGGTGGAGGCCCAGCCGAGCCTCGGCGCCTCGATGATCGCGTAGACGATGCTGCCGAGTACCAGGATCACCAGCCCCTGGCCGACCGGGTCGAACCGGCGGGCCCTGGCGGCGCGGGACTCGGGCACGAAGAGCGCGGTGCCCACGATGGCGAGGACCACGATCGGCACGTTGATCCAGAAGATCGAGCGCCAGCCGGCCGAGTCCACCAGCGCACCGCCCACGATCGGCCCCATGCCGAGCGCGAGCCCCTGCACGGCGCCCCACACCCCGATCGCCTTGGCCCGCTCGAGCCGGTCGGTGAAGGTGTTCGCAATGATCGACATGGCCACCGGGTTGAGCATCGAGCCGCCGAGTGCCTGCAGCGCCCGCGCCGCGATCAGCCAGCCGGCGGTCGGTGCCAGGCTGCACAGCAGCGAGCCCAGCCCGAACGAGGCGAGGCCGACCTGGAACGTGCGGCGGCGGCCGACCCGGTCGGCGGTGGACCCGGCGAGCATCAGGAAGCTGGCCAGCACCAGCGTGTACGCGTCGATCGTCCACTGCAGGCTGGACACGGAGGCGCCGAGGTCTCGGCGCAGCGCGGGCAGCGCGACGTTCACGATCGTGGCATCCATGCCGACCACCAGCAGGCTGGTGCAGCAGATCGCCAGCACCA
>DATAYB010000321.1:0-3209 GCA_036272795.1 Pseudonocardia sp. | reverse complement strand
GGTCAGGGCTGGGCGACGCCCGCCCAGTACGGGTCGCGCAGGCGGCGCTTGTAGAGCTTGCCGTTCGGGTCGCGGGGCAGCTCGGTGACGTAGTCGACGGTGCGCGGCAGCTTGAACCTGGCCAGCCGGCTCCGGGCGTAGTCCAGCAGTTCGTCGGTCAGCTCGGTGCTGGGCATGACCCCGTCGGCGGGCTGCACGACAGCCTTGATCTCCTCGCCCCACTCCGGGTGTGGGATGCCGAACACCGCCACGTCGGCGACCTTCGGGTGGCCGGCGAGCTCGCCCTCGATCTCGGCGGGGTACACGTTCACGCCGCCGGTGATGATCATGTCGGCCTTGCGGTCGTGCAGGAACAGATAGCCGTCCTCGTCGAGGTGGCCGACGTCGCCCAGGGTGAACAGGTCCCCCACCCGCGCCTTGCGGGTCTTCTCCTTGTCGCCGTGGTACTCGAACGACGAGGTGCCCATCCGCAGGTAGACCAGGCCGGGCTCGCCGACCGGCAGCTCGTGGCCGTCCTCGTCGAGCACCTTCACGACCGACCCGGGCCACGGGCGCCCCACGGAGCCGGGCTTGCGCAGCCACTCCTCGGCCATGATCGTCGTACCGCCGCCCTCCGTGGCCGCGTAGTACTCGACCACCACCGGCCCCCACCAGTCGAGCATCCGCCGCTTGACCGTGAGCGGGCACGGCGCCGCCCCGTGGATCATGGCACGCATCGAGGACAGGTCGTGCGCCGCGCGTTCCGTGGCGGGCAGGGCCAGCAGCCGGGCGAACTGGGTCGGCACCATGTGGCTGTGCGTCACCCGGTGCCGCTCGACCAGCCGCAGCATCTCCCCCGGTGACCAGCTGTCCATCAGCACCGCCGGATGGCCCAGCTGGATCGAGATGACCACGAAGTTGAGCACCGCGGTGTGGTAGAGCGGCGAGCCGCACAGGTGCACGTGGCCGTCGTGCGGGGCGAGCCCGAAGATGCCGAAGAACCAGATCGCGGTGCCGGGCACGTCGTCGGGGTCGGCGCCGGTCAGCGGCCTGCGCACGCCCTTGGGGCGGCCGGTCGTGCCCGAGGTGTAGAGCATCGGGCCGCCGGTGGTGCGCTCGTCGGGACGGCCGGGCGGTAGGTCGGCGCCGAGGTCGGCCAGTGGCCGGAAACCGGGCACCTTCCCGACCGCGAACCGGGCCGACGGCGGCAGCCCGGCCTCATCGGCCGCGGCCGAGGCGACGGCGGCGAACCGCTCGTGCGTGACGAACGCCTTCGCGCCGCTGTCGGCCAGGATGTAGGCGACCTCGGGACCGACCAGGTGCCAGTTCACGGCGACGATGTACAGGCCGGTCTGCAGCGCGGCGAAGTGCACCGCGAGCAGGTCGGCGCTGTTGGGCATCATCAGCACGATGGCGTCCCCTGGGCGCAGCCCCAGCGCGCGCAGGCCGAGCCCGTACCGGTTCGCGGCGGCGGCCAGCTCGCCGTAGCTGACCGGATGGCCGGCGGGGTCGAAGACGGCCGGCCGGTCCGGCTCCTGCCCGGCGATGTTCCAGAGTCCCAGAGTGGTCACGACGCTGCCCCTGTCCGTGCGGCGGCCGGGCCCGCACTAGCCTCAGAACCAGACTCAAAACTAGAACGAGTTTCACTCGCTGGCAAGCTGCCCGACGGGGTGGGTGCGGCCGCGGCTGCGAGCGCCTCCAGCTGCGCTGCGTCCCGACAGCCGACGACCAGCATGTCCACGCCGGCCGCCTGCCAGGCGGCCATCCCGGCGCGCACCTGCTGTGCCGTGCCGATGATCGCGGTGTCCGCCACCAGTTCGTCGGGCACGGCGGCGGCCGCCTCCTCGCGGCGGCCGGCCAGGAACAGCGCCCCGATCTCGGTCACCGCCTCGGCATAGCCCATCCGCGAGAACACGTCGGCGTGGAAGTTCTGCCCCGGCGCACCCATGCCGCCCAGGTACAGGGCCATGGAGTGCTTGAGCCGGGCGATCTCGCCGGCCGCGTCGTCGGTGACCAGCACCGCGCAGCTGGCCGCCACCGTGAACTCCCCACGGGTGCGCCGGGCGCCGGGCCGGGCCATGCCCTCGGCGAGCCACTCGGCGTAGGTCGGGCCGAGCCGGGGCGAGTAGTAGATGGCCAGCCAGCCGTCCGCGATCTCGCCTGCCAGTGCCACGTTCTTCGGTCCCTCCGCGCCGAGCCAGATGGGCAGGTCAGCGCGCAGGGGGTGGGTGATCGGGCGCAGTGGTTTGCCCAGCCCGACCGCGCCCGGCCCCGCATAGGGCAGCGGGTAGTGCGGCCCGTCGCCGCGCACCGGCGCCTCCCTGGCCAGCACCTGGCGGATGATCGAGACGTACTCCCGGGTGCGGGCCAGCGGCTTGCCGAACGGGCCGCCGTACCAGCCCTCCACCACCTGCGGCCCGGACACTCCGAGTCCTAGCACGGCCCGACCGCCGGACAGGTGGTCCAGGGTGAGGGCGTGCATCGCGCAGGAGGTCGGCGTGCGCGCGGACAGTTGGGCGACCGACGTACCGAGCAGCACGCGTGACGTGCGCGAGCCCCACCAGGCCAGCGGGGTGAACGCGTCGGAGCCCCAGGACTCGGCAGCGAAGACCGCCTCGAAGCCGGCCCGCTCGGCTGCCACCACCAGCTCGGCCGCCCCGGCGGGCGGACCGGCACCCCAGTACCCCAGCTGCAGTCCCAGCCGCATCGCGGCCTCCTTCCGGCGGTGCCCGTCGATCAACGGTCGGCGCCCATCTTGCCAGGCGAATCGAGAACCTGTTCTACTTGACCGATGGTTGCTGCCGAGGCTCCGCTGAGTGCCCCGCTGGAGGTGGGGTTCGACTACACTCGCTCGCTCGGCCCTGTCCTCTCCAGGTTCGTGACCGGGCTGCGGGACCGCCGCGTGCTTGGCGTACGCGGTTCGGACGGGCGGGTGCACGTGCCGCCGGTGGAGTACGACCCCGTCACCGGGCAGGCGCTGAGCGAGCCCGTCGAGGTGGGTACCGAGGGCACGGTGGTCACCTGGTCCTGGATGGCCGACCCGATCGAGGGGCAGCCGCTGGCCCACCCGTTCGCCTGGGCGCTGGTGCGCCTCGACGGGGCGGACACCGCGCTGCTGCACGCCGTCGACGCCGGCGAGCCGGCCGCGATGCGCACCGGGATGCGGGTCCGGGTCCGGTGGGCCGAGCAGCCCGTCGGCCAGATCACCGACATCGCCTGCTTCGACCCGG
>DATAYB010000320.1:0-1962 GCA_036272795.1 Pseudonocardia sp. | reverse complement strand
CGTATCTGCTGCTGGACGTGGCCAACTGCTACGCCAACGCCCGCAACCGCGGCACCGACCCGGCCGACCTGCTCGACCGGCTGCCGCTGGAGCGGGTCGCCTACGCGCACGTGGCGGGCGGGGACGAGCGAGGCGGGATCTACCACGACACGCACACCGCGCCGACCCCCGAGCCGGTGTTGGCACTGGTCCGCGAGCTGTGCGCGCGCCACCGGCCGCCTGCGCTGATGCTGGAACGGGACGGCCGGTACCCGCCGGCGGCGCAGCTGCACACAGAGCTGGACGCCATCGCCTCCGCCGCCGGAGTACCTCGCATCACCGGCCCCTCCGCTGGGAGCACTGGGACCGGTGTGGCCGGCGTGACCAACACCACCCTGATGGGTACGTCATGACCGCCGAGCCGGCCGGCCGGGGCACCGCGCCTCACCCACGCGGCGGACCTGTGACCAAGCCCACACTTGCGAGCCGGCAGGCCGCCCTGGTCGCCGCGCTGGTGGCCGGCGCGCCGGTGCCACCCGGCTTCGACGCGCGCCTGGTCGGCGTCGCGGAGCAGGCCCTGCGGCGCAAGCGGGCCGGCCAGGTGGCCGCCGTCTGGCCACACCTCGCGGCCTCCCTCGGCGACAGCTGGACGGACCGTTTCAGCAGGTGGGCGCGGGGTCGGCCGACTCGGGGCGCGCTGCGGGACGGCTGGGACCTGGCACGCGAGCTGGCCCTGCTGGGCGAGCTGCCGCCGCTGGGCCGCACCGAGCTCGCCCTTCGCGAGGTGACCGCACGCTACGACGGCCGGACCGATCCCCGGCCGCGCTACCGGCCGGCGGTCCGGCTCGTCCCCGGCGGCCTGGTGTTCGGAATGCTCGGACGGGCCTATCCGCTGGGCGGCTGATGGCCGGCTGACCCACCCGCCGGGCCGACCCCCTCGCAGTCGTAGTTCCACCAACTGTGGGATGCGTCGCGCATCCTCTAGCACTCCCCTTCGAACACCTCCATTTAGACTCAGCTGATCGTGCGTTCAGCTCGACCTATGCATGGAGGCATCGTGGTCCGGGAAGAACCGGCGGCGACCCGCCAGTTGCGGAAAGTGCTCATCGCCAACCGCGGCGAAATTGCGGTCCGGGTGATCCGGGCCTGCCGCGACGCTGGTCTGAGCAGCGTGGCCGTGTACGCGGACCCGGATCGGGATGCGCCGTTCGTCCGGCTCGCCGACGAGGCCTTCGCGCTCGGCGGCAACACCGCGGCGGAGTCGTACCTGAGCTTCGACAAGGTCATCGACGCGGCCAAGCAGGCCGGCGCGGACGGCATCCACCCTGGCTACGGCTTTCTCTCCGAGAACGCCGACTTCGCCCAGGCCGTGATCGACGCCGACATCACCTGGATCGGGCCGACCCCGCAGGCGATCCGCGACCTCGGCGACAAGGTCACCGCCCGGCACATCGCCACCCGCGCCGGTGCCCCGCTGGTGCCCGGCACGAACGACCCGGTCAGCGGTGCCGAGGAGGTCGAGGCGTTCGCCGACGAGTACGGCCTGCCGGTTGCGATCAAGGCGGCGTTCGGCGGCGGCGGCCGTGGCATGAAGGTGGCCAGGGAGCGCAAGGAGATCGCCGAGCTGTACGAGTCGGCGGTGCGCGAGGCCGTCTCGGCGTTCGGCCGTGGCGAGTGCTTCGTGGAGCGCTACCTGGACAAGCCCCGCCACGTCGAGGCGCAGGTGCTCGCCGACACGCACGGCAACGTGATCGTGGTCGGCACCCGGGACTGCTCGCTGCAGCGGCGGTTCCAGAAGCTCGTCGAGGAGGCGCCTGCGCCGTTCCTGTCCGACGAGCAGCGCAAGACCATCCACGACGCCGCCAAGGCGATCTGCAAGGAGGCCGGCTACCACGGTGCCGGCACCGTGGAGTTCCTGGTCGGCCAGGACGGGCTGATCTCGTTCCTGGAGGTCAACACCCGGCTGCAGGTGGAGCACCCGGT
>DATAYB010000319.1:0-3721 GCA_036272795.1 Pseudonocardia sp. | reverse complement strand
TGGACGTTCGACGAGATCGGGGTGCACGACCTGCACGCCGACAGCGCGGCCGGGTTCTCCGGCTACCTGGCCCAGTCGGGCGGCGAGGGCCGGGTCACCGTGCACGACACCGCCGAGTCCCTGATCAGGTCCAGTGACGTGGTCGTCTTCGCCACCGTCGCCGGCCAGCCGCACGTCACCGACCCGACCTGGTTCGAGCACAACCCGCTGGTGCTGCACGTGTCGCTGCGCGACCTCTCACCGGAGATCGTGCTGCGCTCGACCAACATCGTCGACGACGTCGAGCACTGCCTCAAGGCGGACACGTCGCCGCACCTGGCCGAGCAGCTCACCGGTAACCGGGACTTCCTGGCCGGCACGTTGGACGACGTGATGGCCGGGCGTGTCAGCCTGCCGGCGGACCGGCCGCTGGTGTTCTCACCGTTCGGCCTCGGGGTGCTGGACCTGGCGGTCGGCAAGTACGTCTACGACGAGGTGCTCCGCTCCGGCGAGCTGCACGTGGTGGACGACTTCTTCCACGACCTGAAGCGCTACGGCTGAGGCGGTCGGCACTACGGCACGTCGAGGTGGGTGACCAGGGGGAGGTGCTCGGCGTCGGTGCCAACGTGCACGGTGAAGCGGCCCGGTTCGGTGTGCCAGCCGGCGTCCCAGTGCTCGAAGGCGCGCGGCGGGAGCGGGATGCTCACCTCGTGGCTGGTGCCGGGTTCGGCGTGCACCGAGGCGAACCCGGCCAGCCAGCGCACCGGGCGGTCCACGGTGGAGGTCGGCCGGGACAGGTACGCCTGCACCACCTGGCGTCCCGCCCGCCGGCCGGTGTTGCGCACGGTGACCGTGAGCAGCGCCGGCCCACCGCCGGACGGGGTGGCGACGGTGAGGTCGGTGAGCCGCCAGCTCGTGTAGCCGAGTCCGTGGCCGAACGGGTACGCGGGCGCGCGGCCGGCCCGCAACCACGCGCGGTAGCCGATGTGCACACCCTCGTCGTAGCGCAGCACACCGTCGGACGGCCGCGTGTTCAGCACCGGGACGTCGGCCTCTTCGGCGGGCCAGGTCATCGGCAGCCGGCCACCCGGGTCCGCGCGCCCGAGCAGCACGTCGGCGAGCGCGTGGCCGAACTCCTGGCCGGCGAACCAGCTGACCAGCACCGCGGCCACCTCGTCGCGCCACGGCAACAGCACCGGGCCGCCGGAGTTGACCACCACGACGGTGCGCGGGTTCGCGGCCGCGACGGCCCGGACCAGGTCGTCCTGCGCGCCGGGCAGGGCGAGGCCGGCGCGGTCGAAGCCCTCGCTCTCGAGCTTCGGGGTGGTGCCGACGACGACGACGGCCACCTCGGCGGCACCGGCGCCGGCCGCGGCGGCCGCGATGGCGTCGGTGACCGAGCGGCCGGCCGCCTCGGTCCCGAGCGTGATCGCGGCAACCCGACGGGCCGCGATGGACTCCGGCAGCCGGTAGCGGACGGTGAGCTCCGGAGCGGCGCGGTGGAGGGGTATCCGGGCGACGGGCCGCTCGAACAGCGCGGCGCCGAGGCTGGTGCCCTCCGGGGCGAGATCGGCGTCGAACACTGGGGCGCCGTCCAGCAGGAGCCGCAGCTGGCCGGCGGCGGCGATCCCGAGCGTCACTCCGCCCGCCGCGCCGGCCCGGTCTGCCGTACCGGTCCGGTACCGGGTGCGCAGCTCCACGGTCGCCGTGCCCTCCGGCAGCGTGCCGAGCCAGACCAGCTCGGCGGCGCGCCGGTTCTCGCTGAGCAGCTCCGCGCCGTCGATGTCCAGGTACCGGGCCCGCAGGCCGGCCTCCCCCGAGTCGGGGTCGGTCAGCGTGTCCAGCGGCAGCGGCGCCAGGCCGTCGTGCAGCGGCACGCCGGCGCTCCAGGTGACCTCGGCGTCGGGCAGGGCGGCGCGCAGCCCGTCCAGCGGGGTGGCGACCCGCTCGGGCAGCACGGTGGCGCTGCCGCCGCCCTGGGTGCGGGGCAGCGTGGCGTGCTCGCCGATCACCGCGATCGACCGGGGTCCACCGGCCGGCCACGGCAGCGCACCGTCGTTGCGGAGCAGCACCAGACCCGCCGAGGCGACCTGCCTGGCCAGCGCGTCACCCTGGTCGAGCCGGTCAAGTGGGTGCAGCGGGTCAAGCGGAGAGGGCGGCGGCAGCGGCGGGACCGGCACCTGCATGCGGGGCGCGGCGCCGTCCAGGGCCCCGACCCGGGCGGCCAGCCGCAGCAGCCGGCGGACCTTCTCGTCGACGGCCCGCTCCGGTACCCGCCCTTCCCGCACGGCGGTGACCAGCGCGTCGCCCCACGGGCTGGTCGGGCCGGGCATGGCGAGGTCCTGGCGGGCGCGGGCGGACGCCTCGGTGTCGCGCACGGCGGTCCAGTCGGACACGACGACGCCGTCGAAGCCCCACTCCGTGCACAGCGGCGCGTGCAGCAGCGGATGCTCGGTCATGGTGGTGCCCCGGACGGAGTTGTACGCCGACATCACCAGCCACGCCCCGGCCTCGGTGACCACCCGCTCGAACGGTGCCAGGTAGAGCTCGCGCAGCGTGCGGTCGTCGACCTCGACGCTCGCGGTGAAGCGGTCGGTCTCGAAGTCGTTGGCGACGTAGTGTTTCGGGGCGGCGGCCACCCCGTGCTCCTGGAGGCCGCGCACGTAGGACGAGGCAAGCTCGCCGGTCAGCAGCGGTTCCTCGGAGAACGCCTCGAACCCGCGCCAACCCAGCGGGCTGCGCTGCAGGTTGATCGTCGGCCCGAGCACGACGTCGACGCCCTTGCGCCGGGCCTCGGCCGCCAGCGCGCCGCCGTAGCGGTGGGCCAGGTCGCGGTCCCAGGCGGCCGCGAGCGCGGTCGCCGACGGCAGGTTCAGCGACGGCTCCCGCTCGTCCCACCGCGTGCCGCGCACCCCTGACGGTCCGTCCGAGAAGACCATCGCGCGCAGCCCGATCGACGGCTCGGCGGACGTGCTCCAGAAGTCCGCACCGGTGAGCAGGTGCACCTTCCGCTCGAGGTCGAGCGAGAGGAGGCACTTCTCGACCAGGGCGCGGTCGACGGTCACGGTTCTCCCTGTCGGGGGGCGGGCGGCGCGGTGGGTTCGGCGCCGTGCATCATGACGGTGAACCTACCTACCGTCAGTGGGCCGCGATCCGCCGGTAGCGGGCTAGCGCGAGCGGCATGAACACCGCGATGATCGCGACCGAGGTGAGCACGGCGTAGAGCGCGGCGTGCTCGGCAGGCCAGCCGGTCGCCGGGCCGATGCCAGGCGGCTCGACCGGGTTGCCGAACAGCGCGCGGGTCGTCGTGGCCACCGCCGAGATCGGGTTCCACTCGGCGAACGCCCGCAGCGGGCCGGGCAGCGTCTGCGCGGAGACGAAGACGTTCGCCACGAACGAGACGGGGAACAGCCACAGCAGCCCGGCGCTCTGGGCGACCTCGACGGTGCGGCAGAGCAGCCCGATGAAGGCGCCGATCCAGGACATCGCGAACGCGAAGAACAGCAGCAGGAGGTACCCGAGCACGGCGCCCAGCAGCGAGCCCTGGATCCGCCAGCCGACGGCGAGGCCGGTCAACGTCATGATCGTCAGGGTGACCGCGGTGACCGCCAGGTCCGACGCGGTCCGGCCGAGGATCACGGCGAGCCGCGACATCGGCAGCGAGCGGAACCGGTCGATCATGCCCTTGGTGAGGTCGTTGGTCAGCCCGAGCGTGGTGAACGCCGAGTTGAAAGCCACGGTC
>DATAYB010000318.1:0-12712 GCA_036272795.1 Pseudonocardia sp. | reverse complement strand
CATCGCTACTCAGCGTTTATATAGCTGAGACTTGCTCAGTTCGTCACTCGAACGGGAGATTGCGACGTCACGCGGAGGGGTGACGGGTCGAGTAGCTTGATCGTCGTGGAGACCGGAGCCGTGACCGCGCGATTGGACGGGCGGGTCGCGGTCGTCACCGGGGCCGCGCGGGGGATCGGAGCGGCGACCGCGCGGCGGCTGGCCAGCGAAGGGGCCTCGGTTGCCCTGCTCGACCTCGACGACCCCGCCGCCGCCACCGAGGAGGTCGTCTCGGCGGGCGGTCGGGCGATCTCGGTGTCCTGCGACGTGAGCTCCGAGCTGGCCTGGGCGGATGCCGTGAGCCGGTGCCGGGCGGAGCTGGGGCCGGTCGACGTGCTGGTGAACAACGCCTACACCGTCGAGGTGGTGCCTGCCGACCAGCTCACCCTCGCCTCCTGGGAGCGCCAGCTCGCGGTGAACCTGACCGGCGCCTGGCTCGGCGTGCGGGCCTGCCTTGACGACCTGCGCCGGCACGGTCGGGGCGCGGTGGTGCTGACGTCGTCGGTGCATGCGCTGGTGGGGCTGCCCGGGCGCGCGGCCTACGCGGCGAGCAAGGCCGGGCTGACCGGGCTGGCCCGCCAGCTGGCCGCCGAGTACGGCGCCGAGCTGCGGGTGAACTCGGTGCTGCCGGGGCCCGTGCTCACCGCCGCCTGGGACGACGTCGGCGTGCAGGACAGGGCGGCCAGCGCGGCGCAGACTGTGCTCGGCCGCCTCGGGGACCCCGCCGAGGTGGCGGCCGCGATCGCCTTCCTGGTCAGCGACGACGCGTCCTTCGTGACCGGCGCGGCGCTGGTGGTGGACGGCGGCTGGAGCGTCTACAAGACGTCCTCGTGACCGGGAGGGAGGCCGACGTAATGGCCGGGGGGCTGGCGTGAAGATCACTGCGGTTGAGACGTTCCTGGTACCGCCCCGGTGGCTGTTCTGCCGGGTGGAGACGGACGAGGGGCTGGTCGGCTGGGGTGAGCCGGTGGTGGAGGGGCGCGCCGAGACGGTCCGCGCGGCCGTCGGCGAGCTGTCCGAGCTGCTGCTGGGCCAGGATCCCCGTCGCATCGAGGACCTGTGGCAGACGATGACGAAGGCCGCCTTCTACCGGGGTGGTCCGGTGCTCTCCAGCGCGGTGGCCGGCATCGACCAGGCGCTCTGGGACATCCTCGGGCACTCGCTCGGCGTCCCGGTGCACCAGCTGCTCGGCGGGGCGGTGCGCGACCGGGTCCGGGTCTACGGCTGGATCGGGGGCGACGAGCCCGCCGAGATCGCCGAGGCGGCTGCCGCCCAGGTCGAGGCGGGGCTCACCGCGGTCAAGATGAACGCCAGCGGACGGATCGGCCGGCTGCCGACCCCCGCCGAGACGGCCGGTGTGGTGGACCGGCTGGGCGCGGTGCGCGAGGTGCTCGGCGAGCACCGGGATGTCGCGGTGGACTTCCATGGCCGGTTCACCGTGGCAGCTGCCCGGCGGGTGATCCCGCTGCTCGCGCCGCTGCACCCGCTGTTCGTCGAGGAGCCGGTGCTGCCGGAGTACGGGCACCGGCTGGCCGACGTCGTGGCCGCCTCGCCGGTCCCGGTGGCCTGCGGCGAGCGGCTGTTCTCCCGCACGGACTTCCTGCCGGCACTGGCCGCCGGGGTCGCCGTGGTGCAGCCGGACCTCTCGCACGCGGGCGGGATCTCCGAGGTGCGCCGGATCGCCGCGCTGGCCGAGGCCTACGACGCGCTGCTCGCCCCGCACTGCCCGCTCGGCCCGATCGCGCTGGCGGCGAGCCTGCAGGTGGCCTTCGCCACGCCGAACTTCCTGATCCAGGAGCAGAGCATCGGCATCCACTACAACTCCGGCGCCGAGCTGCTGGACTATGTGCTGGACCGCGCGCCGTTCGCCTTCCCGGACGGCTACATCCGGGTCACTGACGCCCCGGGGCTGGGTGTGCGGATCGACGAGGCGGCCGTGCGTAGGGCGGACGCGGCCGGGCACCGCTGGCGGCCCCCGGTGTGGCGACACGAGGACGGCTCGTTCGCCGAGTGGTGAGCCGTGGCGGGTATGGCAGGTGGGACGGATGTGACGAGATTGCGGGCGATCGGGAGGGCCGAAGCGCACGATGACGGAATTCGAGGCCGGCACGGACGGTGACCAGGTGTCCTGGACGGCGTTGCCCGGGGAGCGGTTCGCGCTCGGCGAGGGGCTGCGCGATGTGGGTGGGCACCTGGTCTGCGTCGACATCCTGAGCGGGCGGCTGCTGGCACTGCCGGAGGGGCTGGACGCGCCACCGCACGTGCTGGTCGAGCTGGACGTCCCACTGGGCGCGGTGGCCCCCCTGGCCGGCGGGGGCTGGATCGCCGCCGCCGGTACCGGGATCGCGGTGTTGCCGGAGAGCGGCGGCGAGCTGACCTGGCTGGCGAGGCCGGAGGACGGCGCGCCGCACCGGATGCGGATGAACGACGGGGTGGCCGACCCGGCCGGGCGCTTCTGGGCGGGCTCGATGGCCTACGACACCGCCGAGGGCGCCGGCGCCCTGTACCGGGTGGACACCGACGGCTCCGCGCACCGGGTCGTCGGCGAGCTCACCGTGCCGAACGGGCCGGCGTTCACCCCGGACGGCGAGCTGATGTACCTGGCGGACAGTGCCGCCGGGGTGATCTACCGGTTCCCCGTGGACCCGAAGACCGGGGCGCTCGGCCGGCGTACCGAGTTCGCCACGCTGCGGGTCGGCAGCCCTGACGGCATGACGGTGGACGCCGAGGGCTACCTGTGGTCGGCGGTCTGGGGAGCCGGTGAGGTGCGGCGGTACAGCCCGGCCGGCGCACTCGATCGCGTGCTGGCCGTCCCCGCCCACCAGCCGACCAGCGTCTGCCTGGCGGCCGGCCGGCTCGTGGTCACCTCGGCCGCGGTGGGCCTGGTCGAGCCGGGGCCGTACGACGGGGCGGTGCTGCACACCCCGGTGTCGGTGGGTGGGGTGCCGGCGGCGCACGCGACTGTCGGGCCGCGGCGGTAGCTTCGGGGTATGCGGATCCTGGTGGTCGGCGCCGGCGCGACCGGCGGTTACTTCGGTGGGCGGCTGACGGAGGCCGGCCGGGACGTGACGTTCCTCGTACGGCCGGGGCGCGCGGCGGTGCTGCGGAAGCGCGGGCTCCGCATCAGGGGCCTTGGCAAGGAGACGGTGCTCGAGCCGAAGCTGGTGCTGGCCCACGAGGTCACCGCGCCGTACGACGTGGTCGTGCTGACGGTGAAGGAGGCCGGGCTGGAGTCGGCGATCGCCGACCTGGCGCCGGCGGTGGGGCCGGACACCCTGATCCTGCCGGTGCTGAACGGGCTGCGGCACATCGACGTGCTCGTGGCGCGGTTCGGCGAGCGGGCGGTGCTCGGCGGCCTGGTCTTCGTCGCCAGCATGTTGGCGAGCAACGGGGACGTCGTCCAGCTGGGCCCGCTCGGCAGCATGGTCTACGGCGCCCGGGACGGGCAGCCCGACCCTCGGCTGGACGAGCTGCACCGCACGCTGAGCGGCGCCGGCTTCGACACCGAGCTGTCTGCCGACATCAACACCGCGATGTGGGCGAAGTGGGTGTTCATCGCGAGCATCTGCACCGTCACCTGCCTGATGCGCGGGGCGATCGGCGAGGTCGAGGCGGTGCCGGGTGGGGCCGCGTTCGCCGAGGCCGTCGTGGCTGAGGCCGCCTCCGTGGCGGCCGCCGCCGGGTACCCGGTGCCGGCCGAGGACCTGGAGAGGGCCAGGGCCACGGTGACCAAGCCGGGCTCGCCGTTCGCCTCGTCGCTCTACCGCGACCTGGACGGCGGCAACGACATCGAGGTGGAGCAGATCCTCGGTGACCTGCAGGCCAGGGGCGAGGCGCTGGGCGTGCCGGTACCGCTGATCTCGCTGGTCACGATGCAGCTGCGCGTCTACCAGAACCGGCTGCGCCGGGAGGAGCAGGAGGACGGCGAGGACTGACGACCGGCCGGGGCAGCGGCGGGCGCTGAACCGGCCCCGGGCCGGACGGCGGCGGTGGCGCCATCCGGCCCCGGTGCAGCCACACCACCTGGTCGGCCAGCGCCGCGACCTGTGGGTCGTGGGTGATCAGGACCGTGGTGCGGTCGGCCGTGAGTCGGGCCAGCACGGCCAGCAGCTCGTCCCTGGCTCGGCCGTCGAGACCGGTGGTGGGCTCGTCCAGCAACAGTACGTCGGCGTCGCGCAGCAGCGCCCTGGCCAGCGAGATGCGCTGGCGCTGGCCGCCCGACAGCAGGCCGCCGCGCTGACCCACGGGGGAGTGGTAGCCCCGAGGCAGCCGCCGGATGAACTCGTCCGCCCCGGCCGCGCGGGCCGCCGCCATCACCTCGGCCGGCGTCGCCTCGGGGCGGCCGAGCAGGATGTTGTCGGCGACCGAGGCGTCGAACAGCACCGCCTGCTGCGGGACCAGCGCGATGCGGGCCCGTAGCGCGTCCGGGTCGATCAGGCGCAGGTCTCGCCCGTCCAGCCGGATCGTGCCGCCGGTGGGGTCGTCGAAGCGCAGCAGCAGCCGCAGCAGGGTCGACTTGCCCGACCCGCTCGGACCGAGCACAGCGACACATCCACCGAGGGGCACGGTGAGGCTCACGCCGTCGATCGCGTCGGCCGGCTGGTCCGGGTAGCGGAACCGCACCCGGTCGAGCTCGAGCCCGCGCCGGAGCGGGCCGGGGCCGGGCGAGGCCGTGGCCGTGGCCGCCGAGGGGCCGACCAGGTGGGGCTTCAGCGCGGGCTTCTCCTCGAGCAGCTCGAGGACGCGCTCGGCACCGGCAGTGGCCGCGTATGCCGTGGTGGCCAGCCCACCGAGCGCCCTGGCCGGCGCGTAGAGCTGGCTGACGTAGATCAGGAAAGCCAGCAGGTCGCCCAGGGTGAGCCGGTGGTTGACCAGCTCGACCAGCCCGAGGCCGAGGATCAGCAGCACGCCGGCCACCTCGAACAGGTCGGTGACCGGCGAGAACAGTGCGCGGATGCGGGTGGCGGCCAGCTCGGCGCCCCGGGCGGCGTTGCTCTGCACGCCGAACCGCGCGATCTCCCTCGGCGCCAGGCCGTACGCCTGCACCGTGGCCATCGCGCCGAGGTTCTCCTCGGCGACCGCGCCGATCTGGCCGCCGCGCCTCCGTACCTCGCGTGCCGCGCGTCTGCTGCGCCCCGCGAAGAACCGGGAGGCCAGCGCGAAGATCGGCATAGCGATCAGGGCGGCCAGTGCGAGGTGCCAGTTCAGGTAGAAGAGGATCCCGCAGTAGATGACGATTTTGAGGATATTGCCCGCCGCACCGGTCGCGCCGGTCAGCAGCAGATCCTCGATCGCATTGATGTCGGCGGTCAGCCGCGAGATGATATCGCCCATCGGGCGCCGCTCGAAGAATTGCAGCGGCAGCGACTGCAGATGGCTGAATACGCGCATGCGCAGCCGGTGCAGGAATCCCTCGCCCATCCAGGCCGCGAGATACTGGTCGGCGAACGTGACCAGTCCGAGCGCCACGGTGATGCCGGCATAACCGGCGGCGAGGTCACCGAACAGTGCCGGGTTCGGCGGGGTGAGCACGTCGTCGACCAGGATCTCGAACAGCCAGATCGCGGCGGCGTCCAGGCCCTGACCGAGCGCGATCACCAGCAGGGCGAGCGCCAGCCACCAGCGATAGGGGCGCAGCTGCGGCCAGAACCGCCGGACGATCTGGCCGATCGACAGGGTGGGCGCGGCGTTGACCTGCGGCTCCGATGCCTGCTCCCGGCCCGGGGCGGGATCGATCCGGGTGATCGGCGTGGTCGGAGCCTGGTCGGTGACGTGACTGACCCGTGTCATGGTGGTCCATCTCGGTCGGGCGCCCGGTGGCGGGCCCGCTGGTGCGGCCCGCCACCCGGCTCGTTCGGTCAGCGGCGGCCGCAGCCGTCCCCGCGGCCACGGTCGTGGTCGTCGCCACGGCGGCGGTTGTCGTCGCCGCGCCGACCCGGGAACCACCTGAACTGATCGCTGATGCGCGCCATATCTCTGTCCTCCATTTTCGGGGGAGCCGTTCCGTGCGGCTCTGATTCAAAAGCTACACCCGGTCCGATTAGTTGGTGGCCATCGCGGACCGTTCACAGCGAACGCCTATCGCTGACCTCTCGGGCTGACAGCGGGGACACATTCCGGCAATTCGGGTGTTCGAGGATCCTCTCGTCAGATAGGTGTGGGATAAGGAACGGATGTGGACTCGAGAGGTGGTCGGGCGCGCGCGGTGGGCCGGCAGGATCTACGTTGAGGTGACCGAGATAGCGGGTGGAAGGGCGAGGATCGGATGACGGGTTCGACGGGCACGGTGACCCCCAAGATCGCCGTGGTTTTCTACAGCGCCACCGGGAACGTGGCCGCGCTGGCCGAGGCGGTGGCGGAGGGCGCCCGCAAGGAGGGCGCCGAGGTGCGGGTGCGCCCGGTGCCGGAGCTCGCGCCGCCCCAGGCGGTCGCCAGCAACCCGCGTTGGCAGGCCTGGGTGGACTCCAACCCGTACGAGCAGTCGGCCACCCTGGACGACCTGGCGTGGGCGGACGGCATCGCGCTGGGCAGCCCCACCCGGTTCGGCGGGCCGGCCGGGCAGCTCAAGGAGTTCCTCGACAGCACCGGTGGGCTGTGGTTCCAGGGCAAGCTGGTCGACAAGGTGGGCACCTCGTTCACCAGCTCGTCGACCAAGCACGGCGGCCTGGAGTCGACGATCCTGGCGATGAACAACGTGCTGTACCACTGGGGTTCGATCGTGCTGCCCCTCGGCTACACCGACCCGCACCTGATGGAGTCGGGCAACCCCTACGGCGGCTCCTTCGTGTCGCGCAAGTCGGCGGCACCGGACGAGGAGGCGTTGGGCGCCTGCCGGGTCCAGGGCGCCAGGCTTGCCAGGGTCACCCGCTACGTGGCCACCGGCCTGGCCGCCGGGTAACCGCCGCGCTACCTCTGCAGCTCAGCCCCGGCCGGCGGGCAGGTTGAACACCCGGGCCGCCGCGCCGCCGAGGAACTCCGCCATGGCCTTGTCAGAAAGGCCGAGCTGGTCGAGCTGGGACACCGCCTGGTCGTGGCGCAGCTGCGGCCAGTTGGTGCCGAACATGACCTTGCCCTGGCCGTAGGTGTTCATGAAGTGGACCAGCTCGGCGGGGTAGTAGCGGGGCAGGTACGCCGAGGTGTCCAGGTAGACGTTGTCGTGCTTCCAGACCACGCCGATCATCTCGTTGGTCCACGGGTGGCCGATGTGCCCGCCCACGATGACCAGCTCGGGAAAGTCCAGCGCGACCCGGTCCAGGTAGGGCACCGGCCGCCCGGTGTCCGACGGCTTGAGCGGGCCGGTGTGGCCGACCTGGGTACAGAACGGGATGCCCAGCTCCACGCAGGCCGTGTACAGCGGGTAGTAGAGCCGGTGGTCCGGCGGCAGCTCCCAGAGCCACGGCACCACGCGCAGCCCGATGAAGCCGAGCTCGCCGACGGCCCGGCGCAGCTCGCGTACCGCGGCGATCGGGTCGGCCAGGTTGACCGAGGCCAGGCCGGCGAACCGGTCGGGGTGGGCGGTGGTGAACTCGGCCACGTCGTCGTTGCTGACGACCCAGCCGCCCGGCCGGTGCCACGCCGAGAGCAGCACCACGTCGACCCCGGCGGCATCCATCTCCGCGACCAGCTCGTCGGGGCTCACGCGCACCCCGAGCCGGTCGGCGCTGCCGGACTTCTCCAGCAGCCGCCGCACCTCCGGCATCGGCAGCCGGTCGGGCCCTGCCACGAAGTTGGGCTGCGCCCAGACGTCGACGATCATGTGTCACTCCCGGAACAGACGGATGCCCGGCGGGGGTGCGGCACGCGCACCGCCCACCGGGCAACCGGCGAGTCGAACAGGTTGTGCGGGGACGCTCCAGATCAGCTCAGGTGGCTGACGACGGTGCGGTCCTTCTCCTCCAGCGGCACCACGCCCAGCGGAGCGCTCGGGTCGACCTTGTAGGTCATCACCCGCTTGTAACCCTCCTTCTTCTCCATGCCGGCCTTGCGCCAGGCGGCGGTGAGGCCGACCTTGGCCCAGAACGCCGGGCCGTCCAGCGAGCTGGACTTCGGCGCCCAGCGCGCCTTGTTGCGCAGGATCCCGTTGCCGTAGTGCATGGCGTACGAGCGGCGGATCTCGTTGGTCCAATGCTCGGTGGTGAGCGAGACGCTGAAACCGTCGAGGTTGCTCACCCGGTGCGGGCCGTTGAGCGCCCAGTGCAGCATCTCGCCCGGCTCCAGGTCGTAGACCTCGGCGTAGTCGTCGAACCATGGCTCGTAGGGCAGGTCCTCCATGGCGAGGCTGCGCACGACGTCCTCGACGTTCTGCGGCCGCAGGAACGGCTCGGTGTTCGGGTAGATCCAGATGCGCTTGCGGCCGCGGATCTGCCAGAGGCCCTGGCCCGGCACGTCGAAGTGGTAGAACACCCGCGCGGTCGGCGACGAGATCAGCAGGCCGAGCTTGCGCTTGAAGGTCTTGAAGTCGGGCATGGTGCCCTCGAGCTCGCCGTACATCTGGTCGAGCAGGTCGGCGAACCGGGGGTCGGCCTTCTCGATGGCTCCCAGGTTGATCCAGACGCGACCGCCGCGCACCGCGTCCAGCACCTTCGAGCCGGGCTGGCCGGCGCGGTCGACATGACCCCAGGTGGACACGTCCTCACCCATGGTGGTGATGTCCATGAACTTCGGGTCGATCGTCTCGACCAGGCGGGCGAGGGACTCGTCCGAGAACAGGTCGTCGCGCTGGGCCAGGTTGTGCCGCAACTTCACGGTGTGGTTGCCCCAGAGCTGGATATCGCGAGGTGCGATGGTGTCGAAGACGCGTGGCACGACGAAGAACTCCCCTGTATGGACTCTCAGCTTTTAGGTAGGTCAGCCTTACTTAGTTCAACGTTTCCCGCTGTGGAACGTTACTGCCCGGGCCGGATGTGGCCCGTGTCTCGCGCGGCCGACCCCCTGCCAGGCACAGTACTCCCGGCCCGCTGACGCCTTCGCGGGCCCGCAATGACACCGCCCGACCGGGTCGTCGCAGCCGCCGTGGCCAGGCCTGATGCGAGCGCATCGGGCCGGGCGCCTCAGACGACCGTCTCGTGGCGCAGCTCGTCGATGCGCTCCGCGGACAGGCCGAGCTCCCTGAGGATCCCGTCGGTGTGCGCGCCGAGGCCGGGGACCGCGCCCAGCACCGGCTCCCAGCCGGCCACGACCGGCGGCGGCAGCAGTACGGGCAGCGGGCCGGCTGGCGAGTCCACGTCGCGCCAGCGGCCCCGCTGGGCCAGGTGCGGGTGGTCGACGACCTCGGTCGGGGTGTTGTAGCGGGCGTTGCCGATGCCGGCCGCGTCGGCGGCCGCCTGGATGTCGGCAAGCGGGCGCGCCGTGCACCAGACGGTGATCTCGGCGTCCAGTTCGGTGCGGTGGGCGATGCGGTCGGCGTTGCGGGCGAAACGGGGGTCGTCGGCCAGCTCCGGGCGGCCCAGCATGCGCACCGCCAGCCTGCGCCACTCGGCGTCGTTCGTGGTGCCCAGCACGACGGTCTGCCCGTCCGAGGTCGGGTAGGCCCCGTACGGCGCCACCGCCGGTGTGCTGAGCCCGTTCGGGGGCTGGTCGTGGCCGGTGTGCCGGGCGTGGTTGAGCGCGTAGCCCATGAACTCGGCCACGGTGTCGAACATGCTGACCGAGATCGAGGCGCCCCGGCCGGTCCGCTCGCGGTCGTACAGGGCGGTCAGGATCGAGGAGAACGCGTACATCGCGGTGCCCACGTCGGCGATCGGGATGCCGGGCTTGGCGGGCTGGCCCGGCCATCCCGTGATCGCGCAGGAGCCGGCCTCGGCCTGGGCGAGCAGGTCGTAGGCCCGCTTGTGCTCCAGCGTGCCGCCGGTGCCGTAGCCGGAGATGGTCGCGGTGATCAGCCGGGGGTAGCGCTCGGCGAGCACGGCTGCGCCCAGGCCGAGCCGGTCCACCGCGCCTGGCCCCAGGTTGCTGACCAGCACGTCCGCGCCGGCCAGCAGCTGGTGCAGCAGTGCGTTGCCGGCCGCCGACTTCAGGTCCAGCGTGAGCGACTCCTTGCCCCGCGAGACCCAGACGAAGTGCGCGGCCAACCCCTTGACGACCTCGTCGTAGTCGCGGGTGAAGTCGCCCCGGCCCGGCGGCTCGATCTTGATCACCCGCGCGCCGAAGTCGGCCAGGTGCCGGGTGCACAGCGGGGCGGAGACCGCCTGCTCCAGCGTCACCACCAGCAGGCCGGCCAGGGGGCGGTGGGCTTCTCGTGGCTCGGGCGGCTCGTCGTCGGCAGGCTGGTCGGGCACGCCACGGACGCTACCCGGCCGGCCGGCGGGCCGCTCGGAGCCGACAGCTGTGCTGGCGGCGCGGGCTACTGGGGGCCGCGCCGGCAGACGTAGATGCAGGTCTGTGGCCGGGGCGAGTCGAGGATCCGGATCTCGGTGAAGCCGGCGGCGGTGAGCATCTCGGTGGCCAGCTCGCGGCCCCACACCGCGCCCAGCCCACCCCCGCCGTCCACCCGCGAGGTAGGCAGGCAGAACAGCAGGCTGATCGCGTAGCTCAGCGTGGCGTGCGGGTTGTCGAGGTTCAGCTCGAGGTGGCTGGAGAAGTTGCCGTCCACCATGAGGAACAGCCCGTCGGCGGCCAGCGCGTGGTGGATGCCGCGCAGCACCTGGCCGGGGCTGTGCTGATCGTGTACCGAGTCGAACGCGGTGACCAGGTCGAACGGGTGCTCGGTGACCAGCTCGGCTGCGTCGGACAGCCGGAACTCGGCGTTGCCAAGTTCCGCCGCCGCCCGGTCGGCCTCGGCCAGCCCGATCGCGTCCGCCGAGTTGTCCAGCCCGACGAAACGCGATGCGGGGAACTCGCGCGCCATCAGGTTCACCGCGTGCCCGGTGCCGCAGCCGACGTCGAGCACCCTGGCGCCCGCGCGCAGCCGGTCGAGCAGGCCCGGGGCGGCCCCCAGGAAGCCGTCGACCAGGTGCTCGTCGTAGATGTGGCGCCACTGCCGGCCCAGGTCCGCCCCGGCGACGGCGGCGAACTCGGCGAACGGAACCCCGCCGCCCTCGGTGAAGCAGCGCCGCACGCTCGGCAGCAGCGCGGCCAGCACGCCCAGCGAGTCGGCGGCCGGCCCGATGTTGCTGGCGGTGGCGCCGGTGAGCAGCGGGGTGTGCTCGGCGGGCAGGCTGTACCAACCGGTGTCCGGCTGGAAGCGCAGGATCCGGCCGGTGACCATCGCGGCCAGCCACTCCCGCACGTAGCGCTCGTCCAGCCCGGCCCGCTGGGCTAGCTCCACACTCGTCGCCGGGCCCAGCGCGGCCGCCTCGAACAGCCCGGCGCGGTGCCCGATGCTGAGCAACATCGTCAGTGCGTGGCCGGTGAGCAGCTCGCGCAGGCGGCCACCGAAGGCGGCGGTGGCCTCGACGCTGGCGTCGCCCCTGCCCTCGCCGCGGCCGGCGTTCCGATCGGAGTCCACGGGCATACTGTGACCATGGTCGCGGCCGCCGCGTCGGCCGGGTCCTCGAACGGCTCCGAGGTGCTCGGCCCGAAGGCGCTGAACCGGGCGCTACTGGCCCGCCAACTGCTGCTGCGCCGCGCCCGCCGGCCGGTGTCGGAGGTGCTCGCCCTGCTGGTCGGGCTGCAGGCGCAGTCGCCGGACGCGCCCTACTACGGCCTGTGGTCGCGGCTGGCCGGCTTCCGCGCCGCCAAGCTGCGCGCCCGGTTCGCCGAGCGCTGGCCGGGCTGCGCGGCCGAGTCGCTGGCGTTCGCTGCACTCGCCCTGCCCACCGTGCAGGTGCCGCCGCGCGGGATCTGGGGGAGTGGCGGGCTGCCTCGGCTGAGCCCCGTGCGGGCGTGGCTGGGCCGGCCGGTGTGCCCCGCGCCGGACCCGGCGGTGCTGGTGCGCCGGTACCTGGCGGTGTTCGGGCCGGCCACGGTGGCCGATCTGGCGACGTGGTCGGGGTTGACCGGCGTGCGCCCGCTACTGGACGGGCCGCGGGCCGAGCTGGTCGTGTTTCGGGACGAGCGTGGCCGTGAGCTGTTCGACCTGCCCGCTGCGCCGCGCCCGCCGGCCAGCACGTCGGCCCCGGTGCGGCTGCTGGCGCCGTTCGACAACGTGCTGCTCGCGCACGCCGACCGCACGCGTGTGCTGGCTGAGCGCTACCGCGACCGGCTGCGCAGCAAGAACGGTCTGGTGCTGGTGGACGGCTTCGTGGCCGGGCTGTGGGCGGTCGAGCGGCCGGCCGCCGCGAGCGGCCCGACGGTGCTCACCGTGCGGCCGTTCCGGCCGTTCGCCGCGCGCGAGGAGGCGCCGTCGCGGCGACGACGGCCGCCCACGAGGCCGCCCCGACTACGACGCGCTGTTTCACTTCGCACGGTGTCCTGTCACTTCGCATACTTCGCACACTGTGCGAAGTGAAGGCACGGCGTGCGAAGTGAAGGCACGGCGTGCGAAGTCGCAACGCTCAGCCGTGATGATCACCAGACATGCCCGGGTGGGCGTGGGGAGGTAGCGTCCGGGCATGGTGTCGGACGGTGTGGTGTCGGCTGGCGTGGCGGCTCAGCAGGCAGGCCCGGAGTTTCCGTCGACGTGGGCGCGGCTGACCCCGGACAAGGCCGCGGTGATCGTGCTGGATGCCGCCGGGCACGCCGTCAGGACGCTGAGCTACGGCGAGCTGGAGGACCGCTCGGTGCGCTGCGCCCA
>DATAYB010000317.1:0-22081 GCA_036272795.1 Pseudonocardia sp. | reverse complement strand
CACTACTCGACGGTGGCCGCCGAGATCCAGCTCGGCGACGAGATGCCCGTGCTGCCGGCCCGCAACCACGCCATCGTGCTGGTCTCCGGCCTGAACCGGTCCACCATCCGGGCACTCGGCTATGCCAGGGCCACCAGGCCCGACCAGCTCGAGGCGGTCACCGTCAACGTCGACGACAAGGACACCCGAGGCCTGACGAAGGCCTGGGAGGACCGGAACGTGCCGGTGCCGCTGAAGGTCATCGAGTCGCCCTACCGGGAGATCACGCGGCCGGTACTGGAGTACGTCAAGCGGATCCGCACCGACAACCCCCGGGACGTGGTCACCGTGTTCATCCCGGAGTACGTCGTCGGGCGCTGGTGGGAGCAGTTGCTGCACAACCAGAGCGCACTGCGGCTGAAGGGCCGGCTGCTGTTCCAGCCCGGGGTGATGGTCACCAGCGTGCCGTGGCAGCTGGAGTCCTCCGAGCGGGCCAAGCAGCGGGCGATCTCGCGCAACCGCAGGGAGAGCGCCCCGGGCGCCGTCCGCCGCGGCTACCCGGGCGTGCCCGTCGGCCCGGGCAACGCGCCCGGCCCTGTCGGCCCCTCAGGCTCGGCCGGTCCCGCCGGCTCCGCGCCCGCCGGTCCGACGGGGTCCACCGGCCCCACCGACCACGTTCCGACGCCGCCCCGATGAGCCGGACTGAGAACATCTCAGGGCTGGCCGACCCGGCGGTGTCCGAGCTGGCCGGCCGGGCGGCGGCCGTCACGCCGGAACGCGCCGAGCTGGCCGAGCCGCTCGAGCCGCCGGTGAGCTGGCTGGACCGCGTGCTGGACCTCGAGATCGGCCCCGTCGCGCACGGCGGGCACTGCGTGGCCAGAGCAGAGGGCCGGGTGGTGTTCGTCCGGCACGCGCTGCCCGGTGAGCGGGTCCGTGCGGTGGTCACCGAGGACCGGCACGGCTCGTTCTGCCGCGCCGACGTGCTCGCCGTGCTGGTGCCCTCGCCGGACCGCGTCGAGGCGCCGTGCGTGTGGGCCAGGGCCGGCGGCTGCGGCGGCTGCGACTACCAGCACGCCACGCCGGAGGCGCAGCGGCGGCTCAAGTCGGCCGTGCTCGCCGAGCAGCTGCAGCGGCTGGCCGGCGTGGACCTGGCCGAGTTCGGCACCGAGGTGGAGGAGCTGCCCGGGGGAGTGCTGGGCTGGCGGCACCGGATGCGGCTGGCGGTCGGCGCGGACGGCCAGGCGGGGCTGCGGGCCCACCGCGCGCACGACGTGATCCCGATCGCGGAGTGCCTGCTCGCGCCGCCGGGCATGCTCGCGCCGGTGCTGGAGCAGCGCTGGGCACCCGGCGCCGAGGTGCAGGTCGAGCTGGACGCGGACGGTGAGGTGCACGTCAGCACCGGCGGCGGCCGGCATGCGCGGGGCCCGGTGCCCCGGCAGGTGGGGGAACGCCGCTGGGAGGTGCCACCGGGGGCGTTCTGGCAGGTGCACCCGGCGCTGGCGGACACGCTGTGCGCGGTGGTCGACGAGTGGGCCCAGGCGCCCGCCGGCGGCTGCGCGTGGGACCTCTACGGCGGCGCGGGTGTGCTGGCGTCGGTGCTCGCCGGGCAGGTCGGTCCCGAGGGCGCGGTCACCGTGGTGGAGTCCGACCGCGACGCGGTCCGGTGCGGCGCCGAGGCGCTGGAGGACCTGCCCTGGGTGCAGTGGCGGATCGGCCGGGTGGAGCGCGTGATGGCTGAGCTCGCCGAGATGTGGCGGCCGGATGTGGTCGTCGCCGACCCACCGCGCAAGGGGCTCGGCCGCGGTGTGGTTGACCAGCTCGCGGAGGTCGGACCGGCGCGGCTGGTGCACGTGGCCTGCGACCCGGCCGCGCTGGCCCGCGACGTCGCCCTGCTCGCCGACCGCGGCTACCGGCTGGAGCGGCTGCGCGCCTTCGACGCCTTCCCGATGACGCACCACCTGGAGGCCGTCGCGCTCTTTCTGCGCGACTGACCCGCTTCAGTGTGCCCGTCCGTCGCCGAGGGGGGCCCCGGTTCTGGCGGCGGTGCCCGCTGAGCGGCCGGTGGTGACCGGGTCAGCCGCTGGCCGGCCGTCAGCGGAGGGCGGCGCCGATGGCCAGGCCCAGGACGAGCAGCAGGCCGGCCTGGCGGGTGTGCAGCCACGCGAGCGCGGCGTACCAGAGCGGCCAGACGGGGAAGCCCTCGGGCGGCTCGTCCGGTGGCGGGCGGCGGAATCGCGGCCACACCTTGACCAGCCGGGGTAGCCCGAGCACGACCAGCAGCGCCGGCCACGGCATCGCGCCGACCAGCACGCACAGCCCGACGAGCAGGTAGAACCCGACCATCAGCCCGAGCGTGGCGACGCGCGCCCGCCGGTCGCCGAGCAGCACCGGCAGCGTGTGGATGCCGAGCGGCCGGTCGAACGGGATCTTGTCGGTGTGCTTGCCCATCAGCACCGCGACGCACAGCAGGCCGTAGGGGAGCGAGGCGAGCAGCACCGGCCAGCCCACGTGCCCGACCGCGGAGTAGTACGTGCCGCACACCATCAGCGGACCCCACACCACCAGCACGTCCGGCTCGCCGAGGCCGCGCTTCTTCAGCCGTAGCGGCGGTGCGGTGTAGGCCACGCTGAGCACGAAGCCGGCCACCGCGAAGGCCAGCACCGGCCACCCCCTGGCCAGCGTCAGCACCACCAGGATGACGAGGTCGGCGAGGTTCACCAGCGCGGTCGCGAGCACCAGGGCACGGCGGCTGACCAGCCCGGACAGGATCGGGTGCGGGGCGTAGAGCGCACGCGGGTACTGCGCGGTGTCCGAGCCGGCCTGCGTGTCGTACAGGTCGTTCATCAGGTTGTTGGCGAGGTGGGCCAGTGTGATGCCGAGGATCGCGAGCACGAGCCAGCGCCAGTCCAGCCCGGGCCTGCCGATCGCCAAGAGGGCGGCGACCAGGCCCGCGACCAGGGTCATCGGCAGTACCGCCGCCCGGCTGACCACGATCCACCTGGTCACCGGGTCGAGCCGGTCGATAGGGCCGGGCGGTGGGTTGGTGGTGCGCAGCGCGTACGCCCACGAGGACAGCAGCGAGGGAGCCCGCCCGGAGGCGTCCCCGGGGGTTGTCGCGGCGGCGTCGCTCACCTGCCGGAGCGTACGCCGAAGATCCTCCGATCGGGGCGCGGTGAGCAAGGGTCAATCCATTGACCAGAGGGACGGCCCTCGGCGGGCGCGGCCCTGCGCCAGGACCGACCGGGCCGGCCTCCGTACACTCGTGCGGGTGTCCTTGCTGCGGAAGATTCACAGCCCGGCCGATCTGAAGCGGCTCGGCGTCACCGAGCTGCAGACCCTCGCCGGTGAGATCCGGGATTTCCTCGTGGACACGGTGTCGCGCACCGGCGGTCACCTGGGCCCGAACCTCGGCGTGGTCGAGCTCACCATGGCGCTGCACCGGGTGTTCGACTCGCCGACCGACGCGATTATCTTCGACACGGGCCACCAGGCCTACGTGCACAAGATCCTCACCGGCCGGCAGGACCAGTTCGCCCGGCTGAAGATGACGGGCGGGCTGTCCGGCTATCCGAACCGCGCGGAGTCCGAGCACGACCTGGTGGAGAACAGCCACGCCTCGACCGCGCTGTCCTACGCCGACGGCATGGCCAAGGCGTTCGCGCTGACCGACGCCCGCCGGCACGTGGTCGCGGTGGTCGGCGACGGCGCGCTCACCGGCGGGATGTGCTGGGAGGCGCTGAACAACATCGCCACGGCGAAGGACCGCAACCTGGTCATCGTGGTCAACGACAACGGGTGGTCCTACCAGCCGACCATCGGCGGGCTGGCCGACCGGCTGGCGGCCCTGCGGCTGCAGCCGGGTTACGAGCGGATGCTGGACGCCGGCAAGCGGGCACTGGCGCAGACCCCGGTGGTGGGGCGGGCGGTGTACAGCGGGCTGCACGCGTTCAAGGCCGGGGTGAAGGACGCGCTGGCCCCGCAACCGCTGTTCGGCGACCTGGGGCTGAAGTACGTCGGACCGGTGGACGGGCACGACCTGGTCGCCATGGAGGCGGCGCTGCGCAGGGCCCGGGACTTCGGCGGTACCGCGGTGGTGCACGCGGTGACCCGCAAGGGCTGCGGCTACCCTCCCGCCGCGAACGACGAGATCGAGCAGATGCACTCGCCGGGCGCGTTCGACCCGGCCACCGGCGCGCCGCTCGGGCCCCCGAAGGGCGGCTGGACCACGGTGTTCGCCGAGGAGATGGTGGCGCTCGGCGCGCAGCGGCCGGACCTGGTCGGGATCACCGCCGCCATGCTGCACCCGGTCGGGCTGGCCCCGTTCGCGCAGGCTTACCCGGACCGCTGCTTCGACGTCGGCATCGCCGAGCAGCATGCGCTGACCTCCGCGGCCGGCATGGCGATGGCCGGCCTGCACCCCGTGGTCGCGCTGTACGCCACGTTCCTGAACCGGGCGTTCGACCAGCTGCTGATGGACGTGGCGCTGCACCGCCAGCCGGTCACCGTGGTGCTGGACCGTTCCGGGGTCACCGGGAACGACGGGCCGAGCCACAACGGCATGTGGGACCTGTCGATCCTCGGCGTGGTGCCCGGCATCCGCGTCGCCGCCCCCCGGGACGCTGTCACCCTGCGGGAGCAGCTGCGCGAGGCCGTGGCGGTCGACGACGGCCCGACCGTGCTGCGCTATCCCAAGGGCGCCGTGATCCCGGAGATCCCCGCGCTGCGCAGGGAGGACGGGCTGGACGTGCTGCGCGAGCCGGCCACACCGCCGGCGCCCGGCCGTGCCGACGTGCTGCTGGTCTGCGTAGGAGCGTTCGCCGAGCTGGGCCTTGCCGCCGCCGACCGGCTCGCCGACCAGGGCATCGGCGTCACCGTGGTCGACCCGCGCTGGGTGCTGCCGGTGTCGAGTGCGCTGGTCACGATGGCCACCCGGCACCGCCTGGTGGTCACTGTGGAGGACGGCGGCGGGCACGGCGGGATCGGCTCGGCGGTCGCCGCCGTGCTGCGCGCCGCCGAGGTCGACGTTCCCCTGCGTGACCTGGCGCTGCCGCAGCGGTTCTTCGAGCACGCCGGCCGGGGCGACGTGCTCGCCTCGGTGGGGCTGACCGCGCAGGACGTGGCCCGCCGCGTCACCGAGTGGGCCGCCGCGCTACCCGCCGAGTTCGGCAGGGCCGGCGCTGTCCGGGATGCCGAGCGGGACGCGGACGCCGAGGCCGGGTCCCTCGGTCGCCGGCCGCGCGACTGAGCGGGCGCCGGCCGCGAACGAGTCGCGGGCCGGTAGCTCCGCTGCCGGGCGGGCCGCCCGGCAGCGCCCGCACCTGATAGCCCTACCCTGGTCGACGTGCGGGTACTGATCGTGGAGGACGAACAGCCCCTGGCCGATGCACTGGCCAGGGGATTGCGGCGCGAGGGCATGGCGGTCGACGTCGCCTACGACGGGGACGTCGGCCATGAGAAGGCGGCGATCACCCGCTACGACGTGGTGGTGCTGGACCGGGACCTGCCGGGTATGTCCGGTGACGACCTGTGCGCCCATCTGACGCAGGCCGGCGGCACCACCCGGGTGATCATGCTCACGGCGAGCGGCACGCTGGCGGACAAGGTCCAGGGGCTGACCCTCGGCGCCGACGACTACCTGGCCAAGCCGTTCGACTTCCCGGAGCTGGTGGCCCGGATGCGCGCGCTGGCCCGGCGCGCCACCCCGGCGACGCCCCCGGTGCTGGCCGCCGGGGACGTGGTGCTCGACCCGGCCCGGCGGACCGTGCGCCGCTCCGAGGAGCTGGTCGAGCTGACCCGCAAGGAGTTCGGCGTGCTCGAGGTGCTGCTCGGCGCCGGGGGAGCGGTGGTGAGCAGCGAGGAGCTGCTGGAGCGGGTCTGGGACGAGCACGCCGACCCGTTCACGACCACGGTGCGGGTGACCGTGATGACACTGCGCAAGAAGCTCGGAGAGCCCGGCATCATCGAGACCGTGGTCGGCTCCGGCTACCGGGTCCCGTCGGCGGGATAGGGGGACCCGTGGGCCAGCTCCCGCTCGCCCGGCGCCCCGGGGCATCGGCGCCCCGGCGCTGGTGGGAGCACGCCGCCACCCCGCCGGAACCACCCGCCGGCCCCGCGCCGGCCCCCGCTCGCCGGCCAAGGCGCGGTCGTGGCCTGCGGCTGCGGCTGACCGTGTTGTGCACCGCGCTGGCCGCCCTGGTCAGCGTGCTGCTGCTGTGGCTGGGGTGGCTGCTGGTCGGCGGTGTGGTGAGCGCGGTGCCGGCGCTGCCGCCGGGTACGACGGTGCGGGTGCGGGACCAGCCGGTGGCCGCCGACGCGCTCGGCCGGGCGCTCGCCGACGCGGCCAGGGCCGATGTGCTGCGTACCGGACTGGTGGCGTTCCCGCTGGTGGTCGCGGCCGCGGCGGTCGTCTCGTTCCTCGCGGTCGGGCACGTGCTGCGGCCGCTGCGCCAGGTCACCGGCACAGCCCGACGACTGTCCGCCGAGTCTCTCGACGAGCGGATCGCGCTGCGCGGCTCGCACGGCGAGGTCACCGAGCTCGCGGACAGCTTCGACGCCATGCTGGACCGGCTGCACGCGGCGTTCGAGATGCAGCGCCGGTTCGTCGCGAACGCCAGCCACGAGCTGCGGACGCCGCTCGCGGTAATGCGCACCGAGGTCGATGTGACGCTGGCCGACCGCTCCGCCGACGTCGCGGAGCTGCGCCGGATGGCCGAGGTGGTGCGCGGTGCCACCTACCGGGCCGACGCGCTGGTGCAGGGCCTGCTGCTGCTCGCGCGTACCGAGGCGGGGGTGGCGGGTCCGACGCGGCGGGTGGACCTGGCCGAGCTGGTCCGCCCCGCGCTCGCGGCGGTGCGCGGGGAGGCCGACGAGCGGCGGCTACGGGTCCGGCTGCGTACCGAGCCCGCCCCGACCACCGGCGACCCCGCGCTGCTCGAACGCGTCGTTGGCAACCTCGTCGAGAACGCCGTGCGGCACAACGTGGAGGGCGGCTGGGTGGAGGTGGCCACCAGGCTGGGCGCGGAGGGCCGAGGCGAGCTGCGGGTGTCCTCCAGCGGGGCGCTGGTCAGTGAAGCGCGCCTCGAGGAGCTGTTCGAGCCGTTCCGCCGGGGCGCGTCCCGGTCTTCCGGCGGCGGTTCCGGGCTCGGACTGTCCATCGTGCGTGCCGTGGTCTCGGCGCACCACGGCACGGTGTCCGCGGCCCCGGTGGACGGCGGCGGCCTGACCGTCACCGTGCAGCTCGGCGCCGCCGACCCGGACCAGGACGACTTCGCCCGCGACTGACCCCCGAGCGCGCGCATGGCGGGCCGGGGTCAGGGGCGGGCGGTGTTGAGGGCCTGGTCCAGTGGTGCGGCGGTCAGCTCGACCTGCCACGGGCGGGCGCCACCGGCACGGAGTGCCTCGTCCAGCGGGATCACCGGCGGCTGCCAGCACAGCCTGCGGAGCAGGTCGGGCTGCAGCAGGTTCTCCACCGGCAGCTCGTACTGCTTGCCGAGCTCGGCGACGGCCGCGCGCGCGGCGGCCAGCCGGGCGGCTGCCTCCGGGTCGCGGTCGGCCCAGCGGCTGACCGGGGGAGGGCCGTCGGCGGCGAGGGTGGCCGGCGGCAGCTCCGCGTTCGGCAGTACGGCCGCGCGGTGCAGCGCCGCCCACCAGTAGCTCGCCAGCCGGCGCTGTGCCCTGCCCCGGAACACCGGGAGTCGGGACAGGTCGTCGGCCGACGTCGGGGCGGTGACCGCCGCGTCCACGATCGCCGAGTCGGGCAGTACCCGGCCGGGGGCGATGTCCCGCTGGTCGGCGAGCTCGTCGCGGGCGCGCCACAGCTCCCGGACGGCCGCCAGCTGCCTGGGCCTGCGGACGCGGTGGATCCCCGAGGTACGCCGCCACGGGTCTGTCCTGGGTGCCGGGGCCGGTGCGGTACGCACCGCCTCGAACTCCTGGGCCGCCCACTCGCGCTTGCCCTGCCTGGTGAGCAGGTCGTCGAGCACGTCGCGCAGCTCGATCAGTACCTCGACGTCGAGCGCGGCGTAGACCAGCCAGTCCTCCGGCAGCGGCCGCGTCGACCAGTCGGCCGCGCCGTGACCCTTCTCCAGCCGCAACCCGAGCAACTGCTCCACCATCGGCCCCAGCCCGACCCTCGGCAGCCCGGCCAACCGGCCGGCCAGCTCAGTGTCGAACAGCTGTGCCGGGCGCAGGCCGAGCTCGGCCAGACACGCGAGGTCCTGGGACGCGGCGTGCAGCACCCACTCCGGACCGTCCAGTGCCTCGGCCAACGGCGCGAAGCGACCAGTCAGTGGAATGGGGTCGATGAGGGAGCTGCCGGCGCCCTCGCGCCGCAGCTGTACCAGGTAGGCCCTGGCCGAGTACCGGAATCCCGACGCTCGTTCGGCGTCCACCGCGATCGGGCCGTGGCCCGCCGCGACGGCCGTGGCAAGGTCCCGCAACGCGGCGCCGGAACGCACCACGTCGGGCAACCCGTCCGCCGGCGTGAGCAGCGGGATCGGCTCGGCCACCTCGGCCGTGCCGTCCCGCGACCCCGCCGGACCATCATGCGTGTCACCCGGACCGTCGCGGGTGGGGGTCAACCCCTCCCGCGCGTTCGCTCGCGTACCCGAGGTACCCGCTGGGCCGTCCCGAACACCGGCAGGCAACCGTCCGCCATCGGATCCGACGGGACCCGGGGGACGCATGTCTCCCGAGTACGCCGAATCGTCGACGGCACGGCTGGCCGGGCCGAGCGAGCTCAGCGGATGACTCCGGCACGCATCGCGAGTGCCACCATCTGGGCCCGGTCACCTGTCCCGAGCTTGCGCCCGATCCTGGACAGGTGGCTCTTGACGGTCAGAGCGGAGAGGTTCAGCGCCTCGCCGATCTCCTTGTTGGACTGACCGTCCGCGACCAGTTGGAGCACCTCCACCTCGCGCGCCGACAGCTCGCGCGGGGTGTTGTCGGTGCCTGGCACCCGGGTACCGGTGGCGAGCAGCGGTGCCACTGTCGGGTCGGCGTAGACGCCGCCGTCCAGGACACGCTTCACGCCGTCGGTGACGATTGCCGCCGATGCCGATTTCAGCAGGTACGCCTGCGCACCGGCCTGGAAGGCCGAGCGCACCGCGTACGGATCATCGGACGAAGCCAGCACCACCAGCCGGTTCCATCCCTGCGCTCGCAACTCGGTGACCAGGTCGAGGCCACTGCCGTCCGGCAGACCCAGATCCAGCACCGCGAGGTCACAGGGACCACTGGCTTGGGCCCTGGCTCGGGCCTCGGCCACCGAAGCGGCCTCGTGCACCGTGCCAGCACCCATGGTGCGTAGCCGCGCCGCAATGGCTTCGCGCAGCAGCGGGTGGTCGTCGACCACCAGCACCGAAAATAACTCTTCCCGCGGATGCGGGACCATGGCGGGCGGCAGCACGGTATTCACACCGGCGGTGCGAATAGGCGTGCCTTGGCCGACTACAGCCACGTCACTACCTCCCTGGAGTCGGTCGTGCCCCCCGACCGGCACCGGGACCTCGTCCGTTCGGCTGTGCAGGCCGCGCGTACGAGGAGGTGTCGTGGACGCAGGGTAGCCCCCAAGCGGCCTAACCGCGCGGATTCATCGAAAGTTTTTCCTTCGAGATCTACGACGTTGGTCGAACTGGGCCACTCTTTTGGGCGATTGGTTCGACTTCAAAGAGTGACCTACAGCGGGTCTGACCCTGATTGATCTCGAGGGGAGCACTGATGCCGAGATCAATTGTGACGTTCCGTCATCAAAGATACGCCCACTTCCGGTAACCCGATCGCGTGGGTCACCAATCGGTAGAACGCCTCGGCGTGTCGGCCGAACTCCGTGTCGCTCGGCGTCCAGGAAGCACGAAGCTCCACGTCGTCGGCCCGGGTGGGGCCTGGGATGTCGCCGAACCGGGCGGAACACGTTCGGGTGACGGTGCCGCCCAGGGCCGCGTAGCCGGCCCGGCACGTCTCCAGGGCGTCGGTCAGCCAGGACCAACCCACCGCGAGCAGCAGCGGGTCGTCGGCCTGCTCCACGTCCAGCGGGGCGCGCAGGTAGCAGACAATCCGGAACGTGCCAGCCCACGCGTCGCGGGCCTCCGGGTCGTGCAGCAGCACGAGCCGGCCGGTCACGTCGACCTCGGCATCGTCGTTCTCGTCGTCCTCGGCCAGCTCAACGCCCATGGCGAAGCTGTGTGGCGCGAGTCGGCGCGGCGGGTCGATGTCCACCAGCCGCAGCTCCGACCGCGGCTGGACGGCTTGCAGCGCGTCCACTGCCTGGCGGAATATCGGCGGGCTCACGTCGACCGAGAGTAGGTGGCACGGCCCACCGCGGCAGTCAGGCGCGCCGCCGGGCGTGCGAGGATGGTCCGGACATGTCAAATCCTGTCGCACCCGAGAAAAGGTCCGATACCGCTGCCGGTGGGGTTCCCGCCGTGCCAGGCGTGACGCCGGACACACTAGCTGCTCAGTCGCCCGCGCCCGGGGAGCCTGTGCGCGCGCCCGGTGCGCGCCGGGACCTGGCCGGATCGCCCTTCCTGACCGCCACGCGTGGCGAGCGCCCGTCCCGGACGCCGGTCTGGTTCATGCGCCAGGCCGGTCGTTCGCTGCCCGAGTACCGGGAGTTACGCAAGGGCACCGCGATGCTGGAGTCCTGCCTGACGCCCGACCTGGCGTGCGAGATCACGCTGCAGCCGGTGCGCCGGTACGGGGTGGACGCGGCGATCCTGTTCAGCGACATCGTCGTGCCGCTCAAGGTCGCCGGCATCGGCGTGGAGATCGTCGCCGGCACCGGGCCGGTGGTGGCGGAGCCGGTACGAACTGCCGCCGACGTCGCCGCGCTGCCGACGCTGGAGCCCGACGCCGTGGCCCCGGTCGCCGAGGCGATCCGGCTGCTCACCGCCGAGCTGGGTGAGACGCCGCTGATCGGGTTCGCCGGCGCGCCGTTCACGGTGGCGTCCTACCTCGTCGAGGGCGGGCCGAGCCGCAACCACGAGCGGACCAAGGCCCTGATGCACTCCGACCCGGACACCTGGCACGCGCTGCTCGGGCACCTGGCCGGCATCACGACGACGTTCCTGCGCGCGCAGCTCGCCGCGGGGGTGGACGCGGTCCAGCTGTTCGACTCCTGGGCCGGCGCGCTGTCCGAGCGGGAGTACCGGAAGTTCGTGCTGCCCCACTCGGCGGCAGTGCTGGCCGACCTCGCCGACGCGGGCGTGCCCCGGATCCACTTCGGGGTCGGCACCGGCGAGCTGCTCGGCGCGATGGCCGAGGCCGGTGCCGACGTCGTCGGCGTGGACTGGCGGGTGCCGCTGGACGTGGCCACGCGCCGGATCGGACCCGGCAAGGCGGTACAGGGCAACCTGGACCCTTCGGTGCTGTTCGCCGGGCAGGACGTGGTGGACGCCGAGGTGCGCCGGATCGTCGCCGAGGGAAAGGCCGCGCCGGGGCACGTGTTCAACCTCGGCCACGGGGTGCTGCCGGCGACCGATCCGGACGTGCTGGCCCGGGTCGTGGATCTCGTCCACTCGCTGTGACCGGGGTTCACCCACTGTGACCGGGGGTGACCGGCCGGTGCACGTGGCGGTGGTCGGCGGCGGGATCTCCGGCCTGGCCGGCGCGCATCGGCTGCGCACGCTGCTCGGGCCGAGCGCTCGGATCACGCTGCTCGAGCAGTCCGACCGGCTCGGCGGTGTGCTGCGCACCGTGCCGCTCGCCGGCGTGCCGGTCGACGTGGGCGCCGAGGCGTACCTGGCACGGCGCCCCGAGCTGGCCGCGCTGGCCGCCGAGCTGGGGCTGGCCGACCGCCTCGTGCACCCCACCGGGGCGACCGCCGCCGTGCGCGCCGGCGGCCGGACCCTGCCGCTACCGGGGCGCACCGTGCTCGGCGTGCCCGGGTCCGCCGCCAGGCTGGACGACGTGCTCTCGCCGGCGGCGGTGGCCATGGCGGCGGCCGAGCGGGAGCTGCCGCTGGACTGGGACGGCACCGACCGCTCGGTGGGGGAGCTGCTGCGCGCGCGGTTCGGCGACGAGCTGGCGGACCGGCTGGTGGACCCGCTGCTCAGCGGTGTGTACGCCGGCCGCGTGGACGGGCTCGGCCTGCGCGCCACGATGCCGGCGCTCGCCGCGAAGCTGGACGCCGGCGCCACCTCGCTCACCGCCGCCGCCGACTCCCTCCTCCCCGCCTTCAGCCCCGGTGCCGCTCCGCCGAAGCCGGCTCCGGTGTTCGGCGCGGTGCGCGGCGGTTACCAGGTGCTGCTGGACGCGCTGCGTGCGGCGGCAGGTGCCGAGGTGCGGCTGGGGCTGCCGGTGCGCGCGTTGAGCCGCCGCCCCGGTGGTTGGCGGCTGGAGGTGGGTACCGCGGTCGCTCCGGAGGCGCTGGACGTCGATGCGGTGCTACTGGCGGTGCCGGCCCCCGCGCTGCGCCGGCTGCTGGAGGACGAGGTGCCCCGCGCGGCCCGGGCGGCCGGGCAGGTGCGGCTGGCCTCACCGGTGGTGGTCGCGCTGGCCTACCGGGGGCAGGACGCGGCCACGCTGCCGGCGACCTCCGGCCTGCTGGTCGCCGCCGACGAGCCACTGGCGGCCAAGGCGTTCACCCACACCGCGCGCAAGTGGCCGCACCTGGCGCCGGAGGCCACCGACGGGCTGGTCCGGCTGCGCGCCTCGCTGGGCAGGGCGGGGGAGCCCGCCGCCGCCCTGCGCGTACCGGACGAGGAGCTGGTCGCCCGCGTGCGCGCCGACCTGGCCATCGTGGCCGGGGTCAGCGCCCCGCCGGTGGCGGCGCACGTGCAGCGCTGGGGTGGCGGGTTGCCGCAGTACGGCGTGGGGCACGACGGGCTGGTCGGCGAGCTGGAGGCGGCGGTCTCCGAGGTGCCGGGACTGGCGGTGGCCGGTGCGCTGCTGCACGGCGTCGGGGTGCCGGCCTGCGTGGGTACGGGGCAGGCCGCCGCGGCCGCCATCGTGGCCGACCTGACGCGCCGCGCGGCCGCTGCGGATGGCAGCATGGCGGTATGACCCCCTCCGACTCGAACCCCGCAGCGGGGCCCGATGCGAGCACCGGTGCCAGTGCCGACGCCAAGCCCAGCTCGAGGCTCGACTTCAAGGCCCTGAACGACACGATCCGCTACACCATGTGGTCGGTGTTCCGGGTCGAACCGGGTCGGTTGGGGGAGGACCGTGCGGCGGCCGCCCAGCAGGCCGGCGAGTTCATCGCGGCACTGGAGGGCAAGGGTGTCGTGGTGCGCGGGGTCTACGACCTGTCCGGCCTGCGCGCCGACGCCGACTACATGATCTGGTGGCACGCGGAGGAGATCGAGTCCGTCCAGGCCGCCTACGCCGACCTGCGCCGCGAGACCACGCTCGGCCGGGCCAGCGTGCCGGTCTGGAGCCAGGTCGCGCTGCACCGGCCCGCCGAGTTCAACAAGAGCCACATCCCCGCGTTCCTGGCCGGCGAGGACCCCAAGCGCTACCTCTGCGTGTACCCGTTCGTGCGGTCCTACGAGTGGTACCTGCTGCCCGACGAGGAGCGCCGGGGCATGCTCGCCGAGCACGGCAAGAAGGCCCGCGAGCACCCCGACGTGCGTGCGAACACGGTGGCCAGCTTCGGGCTCGGCGACTACGAGTGGATCCTCGCGTTCGAGGCCGATGAGCTGCACCGGATCGTCGACCTGATGCGGATCATGCGGGAGACCGGCGCCCGCCGGCACGTCCGCGAGGAGATCCCGTTCTACACCGGCCCCCGGCTGGACATCGCCGACCTGGTCGCCGTCCTCCCATAGGAGGTCCGGCAGGGCCTTGATCGAACCGGCGCGGAGGTCGATGCTGGGCGCCTGAGTTGAGGATCTCTCAGGACGAAGGAGCGACGTGCGGACGGTCATCGCAATCGTGGTCGGGCTGGTCATTCTCGGGCTGTTCCTGCTGGCCGCCCGCCGGCCGGGCGCAGGGGGACCGAGGCTGTTCACCGTCTTCGTGGTGCTCTGGCTCGTGGCCTGTGCGATCGACATGGCGGTCGGGATCTCGCACGGCTACGGGTTCGGCGAGGAGCTGGCCATCCACCTGCTGATCTTCGCGGTGCCGGCAGCGGCGGCCCTGGTACTGGCCAGGACCACCGCCCGGAGCTGATGCTCCCGGACCCCGGAGTGGGGCCGGAGAGACCTCAGTCCTTCTTTGTGTCGTCCTCGGCCGGCTCCAGCTTCAGCGACACACTGTTGATGCAGTAGCGCAGGTCGGTCGGCGTGTCGTAGCCCTCGCCCGCGAACACGTGGCCCAGGTGGCTGTGGCAGTTGCCGCAGATCACCTCGGTGCGGGCCATGCCCATGCTCCGGTCGACGCGCTCGATGACCGCGCCGCCGGCCAGCGGGGTGAAGAACGACGGCCACCCGCAGTGCGACTCGAACTTCGTCTCACTGCGGAACAGCTCGGCGCCGCAGGCTCGGCAGGAGTACACGCCTACCGTCTTGGTGTCGGTGTACTCGCCGGTGAAGGGCCGCTCGGTGCCGGCCTCGCGGAGCACGTGGTACTCCTCGCGGCTGAGCTGATCGCGCCACTCCTGCTCGGATTTGACGACCTTCGCAGCGTCAGTGACTGGTTTCATGCCTCCACGCTAATACCGGAGCCGGCCGGAGTGTCGAACGAGTTGGTGACATGACTGTCGTGGCTGGGCGGCGCGGCGGAGAACCAGGTTGAAACAACGAACCCCATCGCATCCATGACCAGGTACACGACCACGGTGAGCAGCAGCAGGACCAGTACCACCGCACCCAGCCGGCGGCCGCCCTGCGCCCGGTTCGCCGAGTCGGCGAAGTCGGAGACGCCGTCCAGGTATCCCTCGACGGTGAAGCTGGGCCGGTCGTTGCGCATCCGGCCCAGGTGCTCGGCGAAGGCCCGGGTCTCCGGGTCGTCCGGGTCCAACCCGATCAGCTCGTCCTCGATCGGGTCGACCGGGTCACCGGGGCGACCGGGCTCAACGGGATCGCGGGTGGACATGTACCCACGGTAGCGTCTGCCCGGTTCGAGCGAGCCGGACCCGACCCGAGCGGGGCCGACCGGCTCGAACCGCCCGGCCCCACGCAGCGGGCCCGACCCGACCGAGGAAGGCGGAGTCCCGATGAGCCCGACCCGATCGCCGGCTGTCGAGCTGACCGTGCCCGGGCCGGATGGGGACCGCGCGGTCCGCGTGTCCAACCCCGACAAGGTGTACTTCCCGGCGCGCGGCATCACCAAGCGCGAGGTCGTGGAGTACTACCTGGCCGTGGCCGAGCCGCTGCTGCGGGCCATCGGGGACCGGCCGACGACCCTGAAGCGATTCGTGGACGGGGTCGAGGGCGAGCCGTTCTACCAGAAGCGGGTGCCCAAGGGTGCCCCGGACTGGGTGCGCACCGCCCAGATCACCTTCCCCAGCGGCCGCACCGCGGACGAGGTCTGCCCGACCGAGCCCGCCGTGCTGGCCTGGGCGGCGAACCTGGGCACCCTCGACTTCCACCCGTGGCCGGTGCACAGCGCCACACCTGACCACCCCGACGAGCTGCGCATCGACCTCGACCCGCAGCCGGGCACCGACTTCGCCGACGCCGTCGCGGTGGCCGGCGTGCTGCGGGGAGTGCTGGCCGACGCGGGGCTGGTGGGATGGCCGAAGACGTCGGGCGGCCGGGGCGTGCACGTGACCGCCCCCATCCGGCCGGAGTGGACCTTCACCGAGGTACGCCGCGCGGTGATCACGATCGGCCGCCGGGTGGCCGCCGAGGTACCGGAGCGGGCCACGCTGGAGTGGTGGAAGGAGAGCCGGGGCGAGCGGGTCTTCCTCGACTACAACCAGGCCTGCCGGGACCGCACGGTGGCCAGCGCGTGGTCGGTCCGAGGCCGCCCCGGGGCCACCGTCTCCATGCCGCTGACCTGGGACGAGCTGCCCGAGGCTGAACCCGAACAGTTCGACCTGCGCACCGTGCCCGGGCTGCTCGCCGAGCGCGGCGACCCGCACGCCGACATGGCCGCGCACGCAGGCGGCCTCGAGAAGGTGCTGGACTGGGCGGAGGCGGACGCCGCGAACGGCCTCGGAGACCTGCCCTACCCACCCGACTACCCGAAGATGCCCGGCGAGCCCAAACGCGTCCAGCCGTCCCGCGCCCGCAAGGACACCTAGCGTCAGGGTGGGCAGAGCACGCTCGCCTGGGGGACGGTGCCGTCGACCCAGAGGCCGTCCGCCGCGGCCGTCACGCACGGTGTGCGCGGATACGCCCCACGCCCGGAGCCTTCCCAGTTGACGACCCGCGCCGGGCCGAGCTGGTCGGCGGCCCGCTGGTAGCCCTGCTCCGGCACCCTCGGGCTGACCGCCGTGGTCAGCACCAGCATCGGGGGTGCGGCGGCCGCCGCACCCACCTTGGCGGGGTTGGAAGGCACCGGCCACGCTGTGCAGAGCAGCAGCTGCTGGGCCATCAGCGCGCCGAACAGCGGGTGCGCGGTGCGCCACTTGCCGACCAGAGCGGTGACCTGCGGCGGGCTGACCCGCTGGGTGGTGTCGTTGCACCGGGTGGCCAGTGCCAGGTCGAATCGGCCGTTCAGTCCGAGCAACTGGTCCAGGTACTGCAGCAGTCCGGTGGGGTTGCCGCCCTGGGCCGCCGCGATGGCGCTGGCGAGCGCCGGCCAGCCCTCCGGGTCGTCCAGCCCGATCAGAACCGCGTGCAGCATCGCGCTGGCGGTCAGCTGCTCACCGTCGGGGCCGGTCTGCGGTCGGCCGCGCAGCTGGTCGGCGAGCTGGGTGACGGTGCCCCGGGCGTTCGCGCCGAGCGGGCAGCCCGGGCGGGCGGCACAGGCCTGGCCGAAGGCGTCGAACGCCGCCTCGGCCGCCGTGGCGCGTGCCTCGGCGGCGCCAATCGAGTCCTGCGTCGGGTCGGGCGGCGCGTCGAGCACGAGCCGGCCGACCGAGCCGGGGGAGTTCTGCGCCCACACCTCCAGCGCCCTGGCACCGTCGCCCAGGCCGAGTGCACTCAGCGTGTGGACGCCGAGCAGCGTGCGGGCCCGTTCCACGTCCTGGGCGGTGTCGCCGGTGTCGTACCTGGTCAGCGTGTCACCCTCGGTGAGGTAGCACTCCTGGACGACCTCGCGGGCGTCGTCGAGCAGCCGGCCGGCGACCGTTGGGTCCGGGCTGGTCAGGTCGGTGTCCAGGATGTCCTCACGGACGTCCGGCGGCGCGCAGTCCAGCCGGCTGGTGCCCTCGCCCCTGCGGTCCATGCCGACCAGCGTGAAGTGCTGTAGCAGCGCCAGCGGGACCTGGGCGGCCAGCCGGGCGGCCCGCAGCGTGCCGGTCTCCCCGTCGCTGTCGCCCAGCACGAGCAGCGGCGGACGGGCCTGCGGCGGTTGATCGGTCAGTGAGACGCGCATCAGCCCGATCGACGACTGCCGGCGCCGCCCGTTGTCCGAGTCGGTGTCCACCGGCATGTCGGCGCACTCGAACCGCAGCGCCCGGCCGGCCGGGATCGGCACCGGCAGTACCGCCTGCATGTCGTCGGTGCAGTCGATGAAGTCGACCCCGCTGGCGTCGCCCACATCGGGCACCGGGACCTGTGGCCCCTGCGGCACCGGCGGAGGCGGCTCCGGGGCGCCGCTGCCGGCACCCGACCCGAGCACCACGACCGGCGGCCGGCTGGACGGGCCGACCGCGCAGGAACACATCAGCAGAGCCAGCACCGCAAGCAATGCCGCCAGGGCCACCGGCGCGGCCGGACCGCGTGGTCGACCAGCCGTTCGCGGCACGCGTTCTCCCCGTAGTCACCGCGGCGCGGAGTGCGCCGCACCGTACAGAGTGCTGGGCGACCGGTGAGGATCTGGTGAGGCTGCCGAGCACGGTCGCCCACAGCACGCCCTCGGTGCCGGGTCGGGCGCGCGTCGCGGGGGTCCGGTGTCGGCCGACACACCTTCGTGAGCAGTTCTGATCCGGCTGGAACCGCATCCGTCAGGCAGTATCGGGGGGTGGCTGGCGGACCCGTGCACACCTTGATCCAGATCACCGATCTGCACATCGGGCCGGAGGGCGGCACCGTCCGCAATCCGGTGGACACGTACGCCATCCTCGACAGGGCCCTGCGGGCGATCGGTGAGGCCGGCCCGCCGCCGACCGCGGTGCTGTTCACCGGGGACCTCACCGAGAGCGGCGGCGCCGAGGAGTACCGGCGGCTGCGCGGCCTGGTCGACCCGGCGCTCGCGCGGCTGCGCACTCTGCCGGTGTATGTCGCCGGCAACCACGACGACCGGGCCGCCATGCGCGAGCACCTGCTCGACCAGCCGCCTGGCACCGAGCCGTTCGACCAGGTCAGCTGGTTCGGCAACCTGCGGGTGATCGCGCTGGACAGCACGGTGCCAGGCTACGGCTACGGCCGGGTCTGCCCGCCGCAGCTGGACTGGCTGCGCGCCGAGCTCGCCACCCCCGCGCCGGACGGCACCGTGCTCACCCTGCACCACCCGCCGCTGCCCTCGTCGCTCCCGTTGTCGCGCGCCATCGAGCTGCAGGACCGGGAGGGGCTGGCGGAGGTGCTCGCCGGCAGCGACGTGCGGATGGTGCTGGCCGGGCACACCCATGTGGTCAGCGCCGGTGTGCTGGCCGGCATCCCGGTGTGGACCGGCGGCGCCATCGCCACCACGTTCGACGGCCTCGTCCCCGACGGTGCGCTGCGCGGCCTCGCCAACCCGAGCGTCAGCCGGATCGACCTGTTCGCCGACTCGGTGCTGGCCACCAACGTGCCGTTCGACGCCGACACCCTGACCAGGGTGCCCGCCGCCGTGATGGAACCCCAGATCGCCGCGCTGCGCGCCCAGCTGCCCGCCGCGCCCCGAACTTGACGGTTCGCCGGCCGGGCCGGGCTGCTCAGCGGTCGCGCAGGTAGCGCAGCAGCAGGACGTCGTCCTCGGTCAGCGCGCTGGCCAGGCGCATGTCACGCGGCGAGTGGTCCGGCCCCATGGCGATCCGGTCGATGCCGCCGCCGGCGAGCACGGGCGCCACGGTCAGGCAGAGCTCGTCGACGACGTCCGCCGCGAGCATGTCCCCGAACAGGTGCGGCCCGCCCTCGCAGAGCACCCGGTACAGCCCGCGCTCGGCCAGCGTCGCCACCACCTGCGCAGGCGCCACCCGGTCACCCGGCAGCGCGAGCACCTCGGCACCCGCGTCGGCCAGGCGGCGCCGGTTCGCGGGGGGCGCGGTCTCGGCGGTGAGGATGAGCGGCGGTACCTGGGTGTCGGTGAACAGGGGGGCGGCCGGGTCGAGCTGGGCGCTCGCGGTGATCACGGTGATCCTCGGCGGCACACCGCTCACCCGGCTCGGCCGGCGGGCGCCCCGGTAGTTCTCCGCGCGGGCGGTGCCGGCGCCGACCAGGATCACTTCGGCCAGCTCACGCAGCAGGCCGAACAGCTGCCGGTCCGGTGGCGAGGACAGACCTTTGGACACCCCGCCCGCGGTGGCCGCGCCGTCCGCGCTGGCCACGAAGTTCATCCGCAGGTAGGGGCGGTCGAGCTGCTCGGGGTAGGCGTACAGCCCGGCCAGCTCGTCGTCGGTGATCGGGGACGGGTCGGTCGCCGCTGGGGGCCACAGCCGGAGCATCGGCCCATCCCACCACGGCAGCCACTCCGGGCTCACGGTGCCGCCGGGCACGGCGAGCGGTGTCGGCCAGCGCCGCTCGGAGCCGGGGCCGAAGCCGGGGCCGGGGCCGAAGCCGGAGCCGGGGCCGGCATGGCCCTGCTCGGCGGCCGCCTGGGCGACCACGGCCGTGTTTGCTGGCCGTCGCCACTTCGCACGGCGTACCTACACCTCGCACGGTTTGCGGAGTATGCGAAGTGACAGGACGGGGTGCGAAGTCGCTCTGGACGGTGTGCGAAGTGACAGCGCGGTATGCGAAGTCGGCGGCGCTGGAGGTGCAGCGCGGCGGCGATCGCGTTCAAGGCCAGCCCGTGGAGCGCGGGGCCGGGCAAGTACGCGGCCGCCGCTGGAGACGCTTCCAGCAGCCGCCGCGGCGCCGGGTGCAGATCCCGCAAGCCGGCCGGTGCAGGCGGCGCCCGCTAGCTCAGCCGGTGGCCGCCAGCGCGAACGGCAGGACGGCCGGCGCCCCTGCTCGGCGTAGCAGCATGGCTGCCACGGTCATCGTCCAGCCAGAGCCGACCACGTCGTCCACCAGCAGCACCGGCCCGGCGCCCAGCTCGAGCCCGGCCGGCACGGACAGTCGCCGGTACACCTGCGCGAGCCGCTGGGCGGAGTTCGGCGGCTCGGGCTCCGCGGCCATCTCGGGGTCGAAGTCCTCGTCCTCGGGGTCGAAGCCGACGGGGAAGAGCGGGGGTGCCGAGTCGTCCAGCGTGCCCAGCAGCGGCAGCCGGCCGATCGTGGCGATCCGCTCGGCGAACGAGGCCACCAGCTCGGGCCGCGCCCGGGACGGCAGCGCCACGAGCCCGACCGGCCGCGTCTCCCAGCCCCAGCCCTTGAGCACCTCGACGGCGGCGGCCACCACCTCGTCGGGCACGGGGCCGTCGGCGCGCAGCAGCGGCCGCAGCTTGGGACCCCAGCCGACATCGACCAGCCGCCCGATCACCCGGCCCTCCTCGGCCCCGTCGGCCGCGGCGAGCTTGCCGGACAGCGGCACGTCCAGCGCGGACATGCCGGACGGCCACATCTTGCGCGGCGCCACCGGCAGCCCCGGCCTGGCCAACCAGTCGCTCGCGCCGGCCCTGACCTCCTCCGTCACCGACGCGTCGTAGCGGCGCCCGGTGCAGTTGTCACACCGCCCGCAGGCCACCGCGTCCGGGTCGTCCAGCATCCGGCGCAGGTACTCCATCCGGCAGCCGTCGGTGTCGAGGTAGCGCAGCATCGACTCCTGCTCGGCGCGCCGCGCCCTGGCCAGCCCGGCGTAACGCGCGCCGTCGTACTCCCAGTCCTGCCCCGTGGCCTCCCAACCGCCCTTGACCCGGCGGACCGCGCCGTCGGTGTCCAGCACCTTCAACATCATCTCCAGCCGACCCCTGGCCAGCTCCACGTGCGGCTCGAGGGCCGAGGTGGACATCGGCCGGCCGGCCGCGCCGAGCACCGCGAGGGTGGCCCGCACCGCCGGCTCCGCCGGGAACGCGAGCGAGGCGAAGTAGGCCCAGATGTCGCGGTCCTCAGGGCCGGGCAGCAGCAGCACCTCGGCGTGCTCGACGCCGCGGCCGGCGCGGCCGATCTGCTGGTAGTACGCCACGGGCGAGCCCGGCGCGCCGAGGTGCACGACAAACCCCAGGTCAGGCTTGTCGAAGCCCATGCCGAGCGCGGACGTGGCGACCAGCGCCTTGACCCGGTTCGCCAGCAGGTCGTCCTCGGTGCGCTGGCGCAGGGCCGGGTCGGTCTTGCCCGTGTAGGCCTCCACCGCGTGGCCGCGGTCGCGCAGGTAGCCGGCCAGCTCCTCCGCGGCGCTCACGGTGAGTGTGTAGATGATGCCGGAGCCGGGCAGCTCGCCGAGGTGCTCGGCCAGCCAGCCGAACCGGTCCGTGCCCGTGGGCAGCCGCAGCACGCCCAGGCGCAGCGAGTCCCGGTCCAGGGGGCCGCGCAGCACCAGCGCGTCGCCGCCGATGACTCCGAGCTGGTCGGCGACGTCGTGGGTCACCCTGTCGTTCGCGGTGGCCGTGGTGGCCAGCACCGGGACCCCGGCCGGCAGGTCGGCCAGCAGCGAGCGCAGCCGCCGGTAGTCCGGCCGGAAGTCGTGACCCCAGTCGGAGATGCAGTGCGCCTCGTCGACCACCAGCAGCCCAGCGGTACGTGACAGCTCGGGCAGCACCCGGTCCCGGAACTCCGGGTTGTTCAACCGCTCCGGACTGACCAGCAGTACGTCGATCTTGCCGTCCTGCACCTGCTGGTAGACCAGCTCCCAGTCGTCGGTGTTCGCCGAGTTCACCGTGGCGGCCTGGATGCCGGCGCGCGCCGCCGCGTCGATCTGGTTGCGCATCAGGGCGAGCAGCGGCGAGACGATCACCGTCGGCCCCTTGCCCCTGGCCCGCAGCAGCGCGGTCGACACGAAGTACACCGCCGACTTGCCCCACCCCGTGCGCTGCACCACCAGCGCGCGCCGCCCCTGCGCGACCAGCGCGTGCACCGCCCGCCACTGGTCCTCACGCA
>DATAYB010000316.1:0-3556 GCA_036272795.1 Pseudonocardia sp. | reverse complement strand
GCACCAGCTCATCTCGACCCGGTTCCGGGGCGACGACCTGAAGCTGATCACGTTCGGGCGGCACGCGCAGACCGTGGAGCTGGGTGAGCTGGTCGGCCTGGAGGGCGCGTACGCGCAGGGCACCAACCTGCACCACGCGCTGCTGCTGGCCGGCGAGCACTTACGCCGCAACCCGGACGCCATGCCGGTGGTTCTCGTGGTCACCGACGGCGAGCCGACCGCGCACCTCGAGCCCGACGGGGAGGCATACTTCGACTACCCGCCCAGCCCGTACACCCTGCGGGCCACGGTCGGCGAGGTGGACCGGCTGACCGGCATGAAGGCGGTGTTCACGTTCTTCCTGCTCGGTGAGGACCCCCGGCTCGCGGCGTTCATGGACGACGTGGCGCGCCGGTGCGGCGGACGGGTGGTGACCCCGACGCTGGACGGTCTGGGCGCCGAGGTCGTCGCCGACTACCTGCGCACGCGCCGCTGAGCTGACCGTTTACCGGCCGGTGGTCGGAGGCGGCCGGTGGTCAGCGTCGGCCGGTGGTCGGTGGTGGCCGGTGGTCGCGCTGGCCGGCGGTCGGCGCCGGCCAGCGGCGGCACGGGCGCGTGGTCGCGCAGCGTCGCCCTAGGTGTGCACGCGGTCGTGGGCGTTGCACGGCGTGCGGCTTCGCACGGCGTGCCTTCACTTCGCACGGCGTGCCGTCACTTCGCACGGCGTGCCTTCACTTCGCACAGTCTGCGGAGTATGCGAAGTGACAGCACGCCGTGCGAAGTGACAACGCGGTATGCGAACTGGCTGGCGGCGGGGGTGTGGTGCGGCGGCTGGCGTGGGTTGGCTTCGCCCGCACGCTGCGATGTGCGCCGAGTTCAACCTCACCGGCCTCGGTCCGCGGATGTCACGCCGCTGTGGTTGAACTCGGCGGTCAGTACGGCGGACCGGGCGACGGCGGACCGGGCCGCGGCGGCCGTCACTGCCGAGCGGCGTCAGAGGGTGCCGCGTAGACGTTCGCCGGCGCGGAGGCGGTCGGCGGCATTGAGGATCGTCTCGGCCAGCGCGGCACCCGGGCCGTCCAGCGTGGGCCGCCCGTTGGACAACACGAACTCGAACGACGGCAGCGGGGGCAGCCCGGCCTTGCCAGGTACGGGGGTCAGGCCGGCCGGTACCAGGGTCTCGGCGTGCGGCACGACGCCGAGACCGGCCAGCGCGGCGGCGTGCAGCCCACTGAGGCTGCCGCTCGTGCAGGCCAGCCGCCACGGCCGCCCGACGGCCTCCAGCGCGGCCACGACGGCGGCCCGGGACGAGCTGGGGGGCGGGAAGCAGACCAGCGGTACCGGGTCGGTCGGGCCGAGGCTGGGGAGGTCGGGGCCGGCGACCCAGATGAACCGGTCGCGCCACACCGCGACACCGTCGGTCTGGCCCGCCGTGCGCTTGGCGAAGACCAGGTCCAGCTCGCGGTCCTTGGCCTGCTGGCGCAGGGTCGCGCCCAGCCCGACGGTGAGCTCCAGGTCGACCAGTGGGTGGCGGCGGCGGAACTCGGTGAGGATGTCCGGCAGCCGGCTGAGCACGAGGTCCTCGGACACCCCGAAGCGCAGCCGGCCGCGCACCCGGGGGCCCTCGAAGTAGGCGATGGCACGGTCCGAGGTGTCCAGGATGGTGCCGGCGAAGTTCAGCATCGTCTCGCCGTCCGGGGTGAGCGCGACCGAGTGCGTGTCCCGGACCAGCAGCGGCCGGCCGACCGCCGCCTCCAGCTTGCGGATGTGCTGGCTCACGGTGGACTGCCGGATCCCCAGGTGCTCGCTGGCGCGCGTGAAGCTGAGCAGCCTGGCGACCGTGACGAAGGACCGCAGGTGTGTGGGCTCCAACACGTCGACCAGCTTAACCGGCCTTTAGTCCTAAACGTGATGACAATCATCGCGGCATACGCGTGTCCGAATCACCATTGAGCGCTCATCATCGAGGGTGTGAACCGTCCACGGGGCAGGCTGGCCAGCCTGCGCGCACGCCTGAGGGTCGACACCTTCATGGTGTTGATCCTGCTGACCGTCGGCATCGCCGCGCTGGTGCCCGCCCAGGGGCCGGTCTCGGTCGGCTTCTCACGCTTGACCGTGGTGGCCATCGGTGTGCTGTTCTTCCTCTACGGCGTGCGGCTCTCACCGCGCGAGGCGGTTGCCGGGCTGCGGCACTGGCGGCTGCACGGCACCGTCGTGCTGGCCACCTTCGTGCTGTTCCCGCTGCTCGGGCTGGCCGTCCAGTTCATCCCGGAGTCTGTGCTGCCGCGCCAGCTGGCGCTCGGCGTGCTCTTCCTGTGCTGCCTGCCGTCCACCGTGCAGTCGTCCATCGCGTTCACCTCGATGGCCAGGGGCAACGTGCCGGCGGCCATCTGTGCGGCCTCGCTGTCCAACCTCGCGGGCATCGTGGTCACCCCGCTGCTGGTCGGCGCGCTGATGTCGACACACGGCGGCATCTCCGGCGGCGCGGTGCTGGACGTGGCGCTGCAGCTGCTGGCCCCGTTCCTGCTCGGCCAGCTGCTGCGGCGCTGGCTGGCCGGCTTCGTGACCCGGCACCACAGCGTGCTCTCGCTGGTGGACCGGGGCTCGATCCTGCTGGTCGTGTACACGGCGTTCAGCGAGGCGGTCGACGCCGGCCTGTGGCACCGGCTCTCGCTGGGCTCGCTCGGTGTACTCGCGGCGGTCGACGCGCTGCTGCTCGGCGTGGTGCTCACCGTGACCTCGCTGGTGCCGCGCTGGCTCGGCTTCTCGCGCGAGGACCGGATCACCATCCTGTTCTGCGGCTCGAAGAAGAGCCTGGCCAGCGGGCTGCCGATGGCCGGGGTGCTGTTCGCGGGCTCGGGCGTCGGGCTGCTCGTGCTGCCCCTGATGCTGTTCCACCAGATCCAGCTGATGGCGTGCGCCTGGCTGGCCAGCCGGTTCGCCCGGCAGGCGGCCAGGGCTGACGCCGAGGCGGCGGTCCCGGCGGCTGACATCGACACCGCTGATATCGGTACCGCTGATATCGACACCGGCGAGGTGGGGGCCATGGAGACCGACCTGACCGGGTCGGAGCACGCGGTAGCACGTTCGTAACAGAGCGCCATCGTTGGGCGCACCGGAGCCGCCGGTCGCCGCGCCGAACCGGCCCCCGCGTCGTGCTGGCGCCGAGCCACATCCCGGGCCGGCACACTTCCCCGATGAACGAACCCGATGCCTGCCGCGCCTGCGGTCGCCAACGCGACCCCGGGCAGGCCAGCTCGCTGTCGTGGATGTGTGACCGCCGACCGGACGGCCGGAGCAGCTGGCTGTGCGCCGACTGCGCCCGCACCAACCTGCGGTCGATCGAGGCCAAGCTGCCCGACGACTTCTGGTAGCCGGCCGGCGCGGCCCACCGACTGGGGCCACGGGTCGAGCGGGTCGGACTCAGGTGCCGCCTGTGCAGATGGCCAACATCCCCGGCGAGGTCATCGTGGTGGCCACGGACAAGGCCGACCAGATCCGCACCTCCGCCGACTTCCGCGGCCGCAAGATGGGCATCACCTCCCTGGGCTCGTCGACGGATTTCCTGACGAAGGCG
>DATAYB010000315.1:0-6758 GCA_036272795.1 Pseudonocardia sp. | reverse complement strand
GAGGCGGGCTGGGAGGGCTTGACCGTCAGCCAGGTCGCGAAGGCGGCCGGGGTCTCCGTGGGGGCCGTCTACGACCGGTTCACCGACAAGGACGGGCTGATCCATGCCATCCAGCGCGAGGTGCTCGACGAGCTGGACGCGAGCCTGCTCGCCGCGTTCACCGAGCTGCGCGAGCACTCGGAGCTGCGGGTCGTCGAACTGCTGGAGCGCGCCGTCCTCGCCCTCGTCGGCCAGCTCGACCGGTACAGCGCGCTGATCGGGGCGTTCCTGCTGCGCGCGGCCACCGACCAGGTGCTGCGTGACCGGGGCAACTCGAGCGGCGGGCTGACCGAGAACCTGTTCGCCGAGCTGCTGCTGTCCCGCCGGGGTGAGCTGACCGCCGCCGACCCGGCTACCGCGGTGCACGTCGCCTTCCGCGCCGCGTTCACCGCGGTGATGTGGGAGCTGATGTTCACCAGGGACGCCGGCTTCACGACCGAGATCTCCCGCGAGGTACTCGTCCGCGAGCTGCTCGCCATGTTCCGCACCTACCTGCTGGGCCCCACGACACCCGGGAGCATCACGTGATCACCTACGCCCCTACGGCGGCCGACCGCGCGCCGCTGCCGACCGCCTTCGCCGCCGAGCCTCGCTACCTGGGCTACCGCGAGCCGGAGCGCGCGCTGCCGTTCGCCCACTTCTTCCGCGACGAGGTGCGGCCGCTGCAGGAGCACGCGCGGGAGGCGCTGCTCGGTGGCAAGGCGCCCAGCGAGTTCGGCTACGACATCGACGACGCCGCCCGGATACTCGCCCGCCCGGGCTACCACAAGATGGAGACCGGTTGGACCAGGCTCGACAACGGCGTGACCGCCATCGCCTGCCTCACCGACATGCCGGGGGTGACCGCCGCCATGTGGGACTGGTGGTTCGGCTGGCACGGCCGGGAGAGCGCCCGCTACAAGCTCTGGCACCCCGACTCCCACCAGTTCTCCGCGCTCGGTGAGGACCGGGGCGCGGACCGCTCGCTGACCGACCGGCAGCGCTACCTGGACAACGTGTCCTACGTCGACGAATACATCGGCGGCGACATGCACCGGCTGGCCATCCGGTTCTTCGACCAGACGCGGCTCGGCCTTGCCGATGTCGCGGGCACCACGCACATCTGCGCCCGCGTCGGGTTCAGCACGATGCCGCTGGCGCACGGCTGGCTGATCCACCAGATCCGGCCGACCGACCGAGGCGCCGAGATGCGCAGCCGGTTCTTCCTCAACCACCCCGAGCTGCTCGAGCTGCCGGCCGAGGCCGTGCCCGGCGGGGTGCCCGCCCGGGTACTCACCCGCGGCCTGACCCGCCGGGTGGCCAACCAGCTGCTGCCCAGCGTGAGTGGCCGGCTGCTGCCTGCCAACCTGGGGCATGACCTGCTCAGGCACTGCGCCACCGAGATGAACCACCTCGCTTCGTTCCTCCCCCAGCTGTACGAGGAGTTCAACGGAACGCCGTAATTCACGTCCGAATTACCGCGCAAATGGTCGAGCAACGCATTTCAGGGACTACTCGATGTGGCTGACCGCGCTGGACAATGTGGTGGACAGGGTTGGGCTATCTGGTCGAATGAGCTGGTCAGCGAGCGATCGACCACACTCCGAGATCAAGGGAAATCGGTAACGCACGGACCGAGACCGTCGAGAAACTACTGCACGAGTTGGCCGGCTCCCCCGCTCCCCGCTAGCTCCCTGGAGTAGTACGTGACTTTGTCCGTGAATACGGCGTAGGCATGTCGTTACCGATCTACTACTACGTGCTGGGCACGCCACTGGGCATGCTCGGCCTGATCCGCTGGGGCTGCTGGCTGGTCCGCCGGATCCCCGCCGCGCTGTACCGGCCGGTCACCGGCTCCTACCGGCTGCCGATGACGATCGTCGTGCCGGTGTATCAGGAGGACCCGGAGGTCTTCGCAACCGCGATCGAGTCGTGGCTGGCCAACGGAGTCGAGGAGATCATCCTCGTCATCGACGTGTCCGACCGGACCTGCCAGGAGGTGGCCGCCCGGCAACCGGTCCGGGTGCTGGTCACCGACGTGCCCGGCAAGCGGGACGCGCTGCGGCGGGGCTGGAACGCGGCGCGCACCGAGCTCGTGGCGCTGGTGGACTCCGACACGGTGTGGGCGCCGGACGTCGCGGTCGAGGTGTGCAAGCCGTTCGCCGACCCCCGGATCGGCGGCGTCGGCACGCGGCAGAACGTCTACGGCTCGAAGGGCTTCCTGGCCCGGATCACCGACATGTTCCTCGACCACCGGTACTTCGACGAGAACGCGAGCCAGAGCCTGCTCGGCCAGGCCGTGTCCTGCCTGTCCGGGCGCACGGCGATCTATCGGCGCCGGCTGCTGCTGGAGATCGAGTACGAGTTCATGCACGAGACGTTCTGGGGCGTGCCGTGCCTGTCCGGCGACGACAAGCGGCTGACCACGCTGGTCCTCGAACGCGGCTACCGGACGTACATGCAGCGCACCGCCGAGGTGTGGTCGACGTTCCCCAGCAAGTGGCGGATCTTCTTCCGACAGCGGCTGCGATGGGCGCGCAACACCTGGCGCTCGGACCTGCGCGCGCTGTCGCGGCGCTGGGTGTGGCGCCACCCGTTCCTGGCCTACACGATGGTCGACAAGGGGGTCAGCGGCTTCACCCTGCTGTTCGGCCCGGCGTTCATGATCTACTCACTGGTCGTCCAGAACTGGGTCTTCGCGGGCGTGCTGGCGCTGTGGTGGCAGATCAGCCGGTCGGCGAAGCTGCTGCCGCACCTGATCCGGCGCCCCTCGTCGTTCTTCCTGGTACCCGGCTACCTGGTGGTGTCGTGGCTGATGGCGCTGATCAAGCTGCAGGCGCTGCTCACGATCCGCAGGCAGCGCTGGCTCACCCGGCAGGTCGCCGTGCAGAACGGCGCCGTGGTGCGGACCGACCAGCCCGCGGACCAGCTGCCGGACCCGATGGTGGATCAGCTGGCCAGCCCGACGGTGGCCTTCGCCGCGCGGCCGGGTCCCGTACCGTCGCCCCCGGTGCCCGCACCGAGGTGGCACCAGGCGGCTCCCCAGCAACGCCGCGGTCCGGTCGCCCCGCCACCGGGAGGCCGCGCCGCGCACCCGAACCCCGGCACCCGACCACCGGCAGTCCCTCGGCCGAGGCGGGAGGAGCCCGCGACAACCGCGATCCCGGTGCAGCGCGACAGAGCATTCGGCGGGCGGGGCGGGCGCTCCACCCTCGGGCTCATCGGCGTCCTCGCGCTGGCGTTCGGCCTGGTGGGGCTCTCGCCGGCGGGCCGGGCGGCCGCCGAGCCGCTGCCGGCCGGCGCGCGACCGGCCCTGGTGCCGGCCCAGGGGGATCCCGTCCCGACCCCGCGGGCCGACTCGGACCCAGGCACGGGCACCGGCTCGGGATCCGGGTCCGGCTCCGGTACAGGGACCGGCTCGGGCAGCGGCTCAGGATCAGGCTCCGATACCGGGTCAGGTTCCGACCCGGGCAGCGGGTCGAGCCCCGGATCGACCACCACACCCGAACCGCAACCCGAGCCAGAACCGGACCCCACCACCACAGCGCCGGTGCCCACCAGGGATCCGATCGCCGAGGCCCAGGCCGAAGCCGCCAAGGCAGCGCAGGAGCTCGCCAGGCAGCGCGCCGAGGCCGAGGCCGAAGCTGCCAGGGCTGCCCAGGAGCTCGCCAGGAAACGCGCGCAAGAAGCCGCCGAGGCCGCCGCCAACCTGGCCGCCGCCCAGCAGCGGACCGCCGAGGCGTGGCAGGCCAGGGGCCGGCCGCAGCGCATGATCGTGATCAGGGACCTCAGCGTCGAGGTGGTGAACGGCGGCCGGCTGACCGCGCAGGTACCCCGGTCGGCGGGGGTGATGACGCTGGCAGGGCTGGACCGGCTGGTGCCGAGCGGCTGGTTGACGCTGGCCGACGGGGACGCCCGGCTCGCCGCCGTGGTCACCCTCACCCCGGGCACCACCCTCGACTTCGGCGGGGTGCACACGCTGCGCCTGGCCGGCGGGGCGACCGCGGCGGAGGCGGCGTCGATCTACACCGGCAGCGGTCGGCTGACCGGGCGCGGGGTCACGGTGACCTCGGTGGACCCGGCGACGAACCAGCCGATGCCGCCCGGGGTCGGTCGGCCGTTCATCGTGGTGGCCGGCGGCGGACACCTGGACACCACCGACGTCACGTTCAGCGACCTCGGCACCCCGCTGAACGACCCTGGCAACCGCACCGGCGTGCAGCTCAACCCTGGCAGCGCTGGCTCGATGCAGCGCACCACGTTCCTGCGCAACACGGTCGGCCTGCGGCTGTCGGAGACGCAGGGTGTGAGCCTGGACGGCGTGCGGGTCGCCGACTCGGTGTCCGACGGGCTGGTGCTGGACGGCGACCGCGCCACCACGCTGCACGGCGTGACGGCCGAGGCGAACGGCGGCAACGGGGTGCTCGTCAAGGGCGCGGCGACCGACCGCCCGATCACCGGCATCACCACCAGCGGCAACGGCATCTACGGCCTCGCGGTCGTCGGGCAGACCGCCCCTCGGATCCTCGGGGTGGTCACCGGCTCGGACAAGATCGGCGGCCTCCGGCTGAACCGCTCCAAGCAGGCCGTGGTCACCGACTTCACCGCGACCGACCAGCCCATCGCGGTGTTCACCCACGTCGGCAGCTCCGGAGTACTGCTCGACGGGCTGCACATCACCGGCGGCCGGCGCGGGGTGGTGGTGGAGAAGTCCACGACCGGGCTCGAGCTGAAGCAGTCCACGATCGAGGGCACCACCGCGGTCGGCATCTCGCTCGGCGGGCACGACATCACGCTCGACGGGGTGTCGGTGACCGGCGCCAAGACCGGTGTACGGGTCGAGCGGGGCGCGGGAGGGATCACGGCCAGGGGGCTGATGCTGTCAGGCGGGGGCAACGGGTTCGTCGCCAACCCGGGCAGCAGCGGCGTCGTGCTACGCGACTTCACAGCCACCAGCATCGGCGACGACGCGATCCGCACGTACAGCCCGGGCGCGCAGATCAGCGCAGGCAGGATCGTCGGCGCCCAGACCGGGATCGTCACCGGAGCGCAGACCACCATCGCCGACACCGCCATCACCGAGGTCGGCGTCGGTATCAGCGCCCGGACCGGGGCGGTCGCGGCGGTCAACCGGATCGACATCGCCGCCCTCACCGTCGGGATCAACAACGCCCCCGGCAAACCCGTGCAGCTGCGCGACTCCCGGGTGCACGCGCTGCAGGCGCTGCGCGGCGAGGTGCAGCTGCTCGGGTTCAACGACCTGAGCCTGCCGCCGCTCAACCTGCTCGGGGCGATCGGTGTACCGCTCGTGCTGCTGGCCGTGTTCCTGGAGTTGATGCACTCCGCGCGGCAGCGCCGGTTCGGCAGGGGCGGCGGCCGCCGGGTGCCACCGATGATCGCCGGGGCAGGTGCGTGATGCGTCGGTCCGTCAGGCTCGCCGTCCTGATGCTGCCCGGGGCGCTGGCCTGCTGCCTGGCGGCCGGCGCGTGCTCGCGGCCCGAAGCGCCGTTCGTGCCTCGCCAGGTCGCTGCGGTGGAACGCGTCGACCCGGCCCAGCCGTGCACCCGGGCGGCCCAGCCCGGCGGCGAGCAGCCGACACCCTCGGCGGGGTCGGGGTCGGGGTCGGAGTCGGGGTCGCCGGTGCGCGCCACGTTCAACGCCGGGGTGATCACGGTCAGCGCCGGTCAGGGCGTCACGCTGCGGGCGCTCAGCCGGGCGGTGGGCAAACCGGATGCGCTGCGCGAGGTGTCGCCGGGCCAGTGGCTGCTGGGCGTCGACCTGGTGGTGGCCAAGGGCGCATCGCTGCGTATCTCCGCACCGGAGGTGCAATGGCTCAAACTGCGCAGCGAGCCGGGCCGGTTCGCCTCGATCAAGGCGCTCGGCGGTGGCCTCGACATCCGGAACACGTGCATCACCACGTGGGACACCACAGCGCAGCGGGCCGACACCGAGCCCACCGACGGTCGAGGCTTCCTGCTGGCGCGCGACGGTGCCCAGATGACGATCGACCACGCCGAGCTGCGGTATCTCGGCTACGGCGCGGTGGAGTCGTACGGGCTGTCCTGGCGCACCCAGGGCACGACGGGGTCGATCACCAACAGCGTGGTCTCACACCTGTACTACGGGCTGTACTCGAACGCGATCGAGGGCCTGGTGGTGCGGGACAACGAGTTCTACTCCAACGTGCTCTACGGCATCGACCCGCACACAGGCTCACGCAACCTGCGCATCGAGCACAACGTCGTACACGACAACGGCAAGCACGGCATCATCCTGGCCGAGGACTGCACCGACAGCGTGATCAGCAACAACATCGTCTACCGCAACGGCCACCACGGGATCGTGCTCTACCAGCGCTCGGACCGGAACACGGTGGAACAGAACGAGTCGTTCCTCAACGCCTCGCAGGGCATCAACATCAACGAGTCCTCGGAGGACGTCGTACGCGGCAACCGGGTCTACCAGAACGGGGAGTCGGGCATCGGCGTCGGCCAGACCGCGCAGCGCAACGTGGTGGAGTCGAACGAGATCCGGCTCAACCAGCAGGACGGCGTGCGGCTGGTCAGCGAGGCGGCGCAGAACGCGGTCCGCGGCAATGTGATCGGTGGCAACGCCCGCTACGGGGTCTACGTCGACGGCGACGGTGGCTTCGACATGACGGCCAACAAGATCTTCGGCAGCCAGGTGGGCGTCCTGCTCAAAGGCACCGACCAACAACCGGCCAGCAACAACCAACTACA
>DATAYB010000314.1:0-11165 GCA_036272795.1 Pseudonocardia sp. | reverse complement strand
CGGCGACCCGCCGAGCTCGGCGGGTTGCGATGCGGAGTGGACCTGCATGGTTGAGAGCATCCTTAGCTACAACGAGTGAAATCCGCTGGGGGTGCGCTCACCTGAGGCTAAGCGGCCCATGACCTACACAATAAGGAAAAGTCCGCTCCGGCGTCGGGACTGCACCCCGTCCAGCGTCACTGAACTGGGCAAAGGCCGCGGAATCAGGTTACTCACGATTGCCTAACGGACGCGCCGGCCACCCGTTCAGGTTCGTCGGACGCAGAGACGGACAAACCCCGGAATACACCACCCCGGCGCGCCGGAGCACAAGAATCGGTGTTGATCAGGGTAAGGTGCGCCGGTTTCGGGCGCACCGGGCCCGGCACCCCGGAGGGGCCGGGCCGCTACGCCACGCATCACGCCGGCAGGGTACCGGAGATTCACGTGGGGCTGGCGTGGCCGACCCGCCCGCGCGGCGGTGCCACCGCCTGCCGTCGGGTGCCATTTCCCGGTCGTCCGGATGGTCGCCGGGATACCGCCGTTCGGCCCAGTTTCCGCCCCGATTCTCCGGTGACGGGAATAACAGCCGGCTCACAGGTCTTGTCCCACATGGCTGCTGAGCTGCTCTCGCGGCGGTCTCAGCCCCACCGAGCCGGCGACCGGAGGGGGGTCGCCGGCTCCCGGTGGGCCTTGCCGCGCCTCGGCCGCGTTCCAGCCTCGGCCCCTCGGGAACCCGGGCCGGGCGCCGCGAGCCAGGGCTCAGGCAGCACTCAGCCGGGCCCGCCAAACTGAGGGACGGCTTCAGGACAGGCCGCGCGGGCCCGGCTTTCGGACCGTTTCAGGCCGTTCCAGGCCGGTCTCGGACCGTTTCAGGCCAGGGCGAGCGCGGCCGACCTCACGCCAGGCCGAGCGCCGCCGCCGCCGCCGGGTCGGAGTCGGTGAGGAAGTCCCGGCACCGGGTCGCCTCGTCGTCCTCCCCGATCGCGTCGGCGGCCTTGGCCAGCGCGGCCAGCGCACGCAGGAAGCCCCGGTTCGGCTCGTGCGCCCACGGCACCGGGCCGAACCCCTTCCAGCCGTTGCGCCGCAGCTGGTCGAGGCCTCGGTGGTAGCCGGTGCGCGCGTAGGCGTAGGCGGCCACCGGCTCACCGGCCGCCAGCGCGCGCTCGGCCAGCGCAGCCCAGGCCGCGCTCGCGGTCGGGTGGGCGGCGGCGACGTCGGTCGGGTCGGTACCGCCGTCCAGCGCGGCCGCCACGACCTCGTCGGCGGGCAGCAGAGTGGGCTCGGGTCCGAGCAGGTTGCCGTGCAGGCTCACGTGTCCTCCGGTGTTGTGGTCAGCACGTACTCAGCGCGGTCAGCGCAGGGTACGGCCGGCCGAGCTCAGGTTCTGGCAGGCCAGCACGATCCGGTCGGCCATCCCGATCTCGGCGGCCTTGAGGTAGGAGCGCGGGTCGTAGAACTTCTTGTTGCCGACCTCGCCGTCCACCTTGAGCACGCCGTCGTAGTTGCTGAACATGTGCCCGGCGATCGGCCGTGTGAACGCGTACTGGGTGTCGGTGTCGATGTTCATCTTCACCACGCCGTAGCTGACCGCCTCGGCGATCTCCTCCGGCAGTGAGCCCGAGCCGCCGTGGAAGACCAGGTCGAAGGGCTTCGCGTCGGCGGCCAGACCCAGCTTGCGGATGGCCACCTCCTGGCCCTGCTTGAGGATCTCGGGGCGGAGCTTGACGTTGCCCGGCTTGTAGACGCCGTGCACGTTGCCGAAGGTGGCGGCCAGCAGGTAGCGGCCCTTCTCCCCGGCGCCGAGGGCGTCCAAGGTCAGCTCGTAGTCGTGCGGCGTGGTGTACAGCTTCTCGTTGATCTCGTTCGCGACGCCGTCCTCCTCGCCGCCGACCACGCCGATCTCGACCTCGAGAATGATCTTCGCCTTGCTCGCGGCGGCCAGCAGCTCCTCGGCGATGGCGAGGTTCTCGTGCAGCTCGACCGCCGAGCCGTCCCACATGTGCGACTGGAACAGCGGGTTCTCGCCGCGCGCCACCCGCTCGGTGCTGACCGCGAGCAGCGGCCGGACCAGCCCGTCCAGCTTGTCCTTTGGGCAGTGGTCCGTGTGCAGCGCCACGTTGATCGAGTACTTGGCCGCGACCACGTGGGCGAACTCGGCCAGCGCGATCGCGCCCGTGGCCATCTGCTTCACACCGGTGCCGGAGAGGAACTCCGTACCACCGGTGGACATCTGGATGATGCCGTCGCTCTCGGCCTCCGCGAAGCCGCGCAGTGCCGCGTTCAGTGTCTCCGAAGACGTCACATTGATCGCCGGGAAGGCGTATCCGCCCGCCTTCGCGGCATCGAGCATCTGGTTGTAGACCTCAGGGGTCGCGATCGGCATGACGTCGCCTGTCCTGCTCGGTGGTCGGGTCGCGGCCCAGTATTCCGTACCTGGGGCGACCGGCAACGGCAACAGCCTCGGCGGGCTCGCTACCCTCGAGGCGTGAGCTCGCAACCGATCGGGGAGTACGGCCAGGAGTCCGCCGACAGTCCGCTGGCGGGACTGGTCGAGCGCACCCTGTCCCGGCTGCGCCGGATCGACCGGTTCGAGCCGGAGCCGGTGGCCGGGTCGATCGTCGAGGCCGCCGAGGCCCAGCCGAAGACGCTCGCCGACCTCTACGCCGAGCATCGGATGCGGCTGGTCCGGCTCGCGATCCTGCTGGTCGACGAGCAGGGCACCGCCGAGGACGTGGTGCAGGAGGCGTTCACCGGGCTGCACCGGCACTGGGCCGAGCTGCGCGACGAGCGGGCCGCGCTCGGCTACCTGCGCACGGCCGTGGTGAACGGGTCCCGCTCGGTGCTGCGGCGCCGGCGCACCGCCCGCGAGTACGTGCCTCCGCACCAGGTCAACGCCCGCTCGGCGGAGTCGCTGGCGATGCTGTCCGCCGAGCACCACGCTGTGGTCGAGGCACTGGGCTCGCTGCCGGCGCGGCAGCGCGAGGTCCTGGTGCTGCGGTACTACGGCGGCCTTTCCGAGGCCGAGATCGCGGAGTCGACCGGGATCAGCAAGGGCGCTGTCAAGTCGACGGCGAGCCGCGCGCTGGCCTCGGTCGCCAAGGCGATGGCCGATCGGACGGGGCGGGGCTGAGATGGACCCGGAGCGAATGGTGTCCGAGGCCCTGCGCGCGCAGGCCGTGCAGGGCCGGCCACCGGCGCCGCCGACCGGGTCTCGCCGCCCACCACCCCCGCCGCGCCCGTTCCCGGTGGCCTGGGTGCTGCTGATCGCGCTGCTCACCGGGGCGCTGGTGGGAGTCTCACTGGCCATGATCTCGATCTTCGTGCCCGGCGCGCTGCCGGCCGTGGGTGCCGGCTGACGGTGCTGAGGGCATAGCGCGCCGCGGCTACCCCGGCGCGGCCGGTACCGTGAATGACCGTGAGCCACCCCGCATCGACTCTGGCTTCAGGCGTTCTCGCGCTGGGGCCGCAATGGCTCGATCCGAGCTACCTGATCTCCGCACTCGGCCCCTTCGTACTGGTCGGCCTCTGCTTAATCATCTTCGCGGAGTGCGGCCTGCTGATCGGCTTCTTCCTGCCAGGCGACTCGCTGCTGTTCACGGCAGGCCTGTTCGTCGCCTCCGGCGCGATCACCACCCCGCTGTGGCTGGTGTGCACGCTGCTGGCGGTGAGCGCGCTGCTCGGCAACGCGTGCGGCTACTGGATCGGCCGCGCGGCCGGCCCGGCCATCTTCGACAGGCCGAACTCCCGGCTGCTCAAGCCTGCGCACGTCGAGCGCACCCACGCATTCTTCGAGAAGTACGGCAACCGGGCCATCGTGCTGGGCAGATTTGTGCCGATCGTTCGCACGTTCATCACCGTGATGGCCGGTGTTGGCAAGATGGAACCGAAACGCTACCTGACGTACTCCGCGATCGGCGGCGTTGCATGGGCCGCTGGCGTGACTCTTTTGGGATACTTGCTCGGGGGCTTCTCATTCGTCCGCGAGCACATCGAGCTGATGCTGATCGCGGTCGTGGTGGTCTCCGTCATCCCGCTGCTGATCGAGTTCATCAGGGCGCGGCGGGAGGGCAACACGAAGGACGACCAGCGAGAGGTCACCGAGCCCGGCTGACGCCGGCCACCCGACCGGGCATCCCGCCCCGCCCGCCAACCACACTGGAGCACCGTGAGCATCCTGCTGACAGCGGCGAACGGCCTGGCCGGTCCGCTGGCCGCCGGTCCGCTCGGGTCGGCGATGGAGACCTCGGCGGTGCTCGCGGTCGGGGTGCTGCACCGGGCAGCGCCGACCACGGTGTGGATCGTGGTCCTCTCGTTCGTCTTCCTGGAGTGCGCGTTCATCGTCGGGCTCTTCCTGCCCGGCGACTCGCTGCTGTTCGCCGCCGGTGTGGTGCTCGCCGCGCACGACCAGGAGGTCAGCGCCTGGTTACTGGCGTTCGCGGCCACCCTGGCGGCGGTCGCCGGCAACCAGGTCGGCTTCATGATCGGCAGAAAGACCGGGGTCCGGATCCTGGCCCGCAAGGACGGCCGGCTCCTGAACCGGAGCAACCTCGACCGCGCCAGCGCGTTCTTCGAACGCTGGGGCTTCTGGTCGGTCGTCGTGGCGCGCTGGCTGCCGTGGGTGCGCACGCTCGCTCCCATGGTCGCCGGCGCCGCCGGTATGGACAACCGCCGCTACATCACCGCGAACTCCCTCGGCGCGATCACCTGGGTACCCACCCTGCTGCTGCTCGGCTACTACGGCGCCGGCCTGCTCGACGCGCTGCCGTGGGTCCGGCAGGCCACCACCATCGGCTCCATCACGTTCTTCATCCTGGGCACCAGCTACGGCCTGTACCGCTACCGCCAGGAGATGCGCAAACCCCTCGACGAAGACCCCGTCCCTGCCGAGTCCCGCTAACCTGACCGGCGCCCCGGCTCCCGCGAGCCAGGCTCCCGCGAGTCGCTGGATTCCGCGGTCCGTGTCGCTGGATTCCGCGGCACCCATCACCGCCCGACATTCCCCCGCGAGTCGCGGGATTCTGCCAGGGCGAGTCGGGGATCTTGTCAGCCGGCGAGGACAGTCTTGACGTCGCCGGTGCGGTAGTGCCGGCCGAGCAGCCGGGGCGCGTCGTCCAGCGAGCCGTGCGTACTGATCACCTTCTCCGGGCTGAACCGGCCGTCGGCGATCAGCCCGAGTACCGACGGGATCACCGCCCGCGCGTTCGTGCGGCCGACGTGGAACGAGATGTTGCGGCCGTAGAGCTGCATGGCCGGGATCCGGGCGGTGCGGTGCAGGCCGCCCAGGCTGCTGCACACGCCGTCCGGCGCGGTCCGGGACAGAGCTGCCCACAGGCCGGCGCGCGTGGCGGTGGCCGCCACGACCAGCGCGGCCGGCGGGATGCGGCGCAACGCGCGCGGGTCGATGGGCTCCAGGCCGAGCTCAGCGCCCGCCGCCCGGACGTCGGCGCGGCCGTCCACCAGCCGCACCCGCCTGGCACCCAGGGCCAGCGCGATCATGCCGGCGTAGAGCGGCGCGCTCGCGCTGAAGATCGTCCGGCGGCCCAGGCAGGCGACGATCAGCACGTCGGCGTCGGGATCCCGCCGCAACAGCCCCGGCAGGTGCGGGCCGATGTGCCGGTAGGCGTCGCTCATGGTGTCCGCCACGCTGGCCGCCGCAACCGGGTCGACGCCGGCCGGCAGCGGGACCAGCATGGCGTCCGCGAACGGCACCGCCACCTGCTCGGACACCATGCCGCCCCAATGACCGCCGCCGACCCCGAACCCGTACATGGACAGCGGCGGCACACCCGCGCAGTTGCTGGTGCGGCCGGCGCGGCAGGGCAGGCACTCCCCGCAGCTGATCTGGAACGGCACTACAACGCGCTGCCCCACCCGCACGTTCGCCACCCGCTCGCCGACCTCGATCACCTCGCCCACGCACTCATGACCGACGCAGAGCGCGAGCGGGAACGGCGTCGCACCGAGCACCAGGGCACGGTCGAGGTCGCAGGTGGCCACCGCGATCGGGCGGACCAGGGCGGCGTCCGGGCTGGGCGGCGGTGGCACGGGCACGTCTCGCCAGGTCAGCTTGGCGCCACCGGAGGCGGTCAGCGCGCGCATCGTCGGGCGGGTGGGCCGGCGCCGCTGCCGGATCCGGTCCCTGGCCGCCTCGACCAGTCGCTCCCGCCGCTGCACCGCACCGCGTTCCATGGCGACCCGGCCGGCCACGGCAGCGGCCGGCGAGAGCAACTCGGCGGTACGGCGGAGTACGCCCCTCGGACGGTGCTGGACGGGCCGGGCGGTCATGGTCGTCGACCTCCTGCGCTGCGCTCTGCTCTAGCTAGTCGCTCTAGATAGATCGTTCTAGCGTGAGCGTAAGGGGTTCGGTCGGCGCGGACAACTCCAGGGCGGCTGACTGACGGAATCCGCGGCTCACCCCGACAAGATCCCCGGCTCGCGGCGGTTGAGCGGGCGGGTCATGGGAGCCGCGGAATCTAGCGACACGGGCCGCGGAATCTAGCGACTCGCGGGAGTTTTTTGGGCGGGGGTTACCAGGCGGTGTCGAGGTTGGCGTGTTGGCGGATCCAGGCGTGCATGGCGACCCCGGCCGCGACGCCGGCGTTGATCGAGCGGGTCGAGCCGAACTGCGCGATGGACACCGTGAGCGCCGCGCCGGCCACCGCCTCGGCGGACACCCCGGGCCCCTCGGCTCCGAACAGCAGCAGGCACTCCCGGGGCAGCGACGCCCGTTCCAAGCGCACCGAGCCGGGCGCGTTGTCCACGGCGACGACGGTCAGCGCGTGCTCGGTGGCGTAACGGAGCAGGTCGTCGACGGTCGGGTGGTGCAGCAGGTGCTGGTAGCGGTCGGTGACCATGGCGCCCCGGCGGTTCCAGCGGGCGCGGCCGACGATGTGCACGGCGGCCGCCGCGAACGCGTTCGCGGTGCGCACCACCGTGCCGATGTTGTGGTCGTGGCCGAAGTTCTCGATCGCCACGTGGAACGGGTGCCGGCGGGCGTCGATGTCGGCCACGATCGCCGGCCGCCGCCAGTACCGGTAGGCGTCGACCACGTTGCGGCGGTCGCCGTCGCGCAGCAGCTCCGGGTCGTAGCGCGGGTCGGTCGGCCACGCGTCCGGGCCGCCCGGCCACGGGCCGACGCCGACCGGCTCGCCGGCCGTCCACTCCGTCGGCCCGGCCTCGCCGTCGACGCCAGTCGGTTCAGGCAGGCCCGCCACGTCGGTCGATTCGGACAGTCCGGACGCCGGTTCGACTCCGGTCGGATCCGACAGGCCAGCCACGTCGGACACCGTCAGGAGGGCAGGTCCAGGTCGGCGGGGCCGAGGATGGCGCGGTAGGCCAGCCCCTCCGCCTCGATGGCCTGCTGGGCACCGGTCTCGCGGTCCACGACGGTGGCGACGCCGACGATCTCCGCGCCGGCCGCCCGCACGGCGCGCACCGCGGTCAGCACGGAGCCGCCCGTGGTGGACGTGTCCTCGACGACGAGCACCTGGCGGCCGGCGATGTCGGGGCCCTCGACCTGGCGTTGCATGCCGTGCGCCTTGCTCTCCTTGCGCACCGCGAACGCGTCGATGGCGAGCCCTTCGGCGGCCGCGGAGTGCAGCACGGCGGTGGCCACCGGGTCAGCGCCCATGGTGAGCCCGCCGACGGCGTGGTAGGCCCAGTCGGCGGTCAGTACCCGGATCAGCCGGCCGATCAGCGGCGCGGCGCGGTGGTGCAGCGTTATCCGGCGCAGGTCGACGTAGTAGTCGGCCTCCGCGCCCGAGGACAGGGTGACCCGCCCGTGCACCACGGCGAGATCGCGGACCAGCGTGGCCAGCTCCTCGCGATACCGGTCGTCGGCCCCGCCGCCCAGCGTCATCGCCGCCCCCGCTCGTACCGGTTCGCCATCCTCCGCACCACCGACCTCGGCAACACGTCCACCACTCCCACCAGCGTCTTGTACGGCCAACTCGGCACCGAGACGACCCGCCCGCGAGCCAGGTCGGCCAGCCCGTCGGCCACCACCCGGTCGGCGTCCAACCAGAGCGGCCCGGTGCGGGCGCCGACCTCCATACCGGCCCGCTCGTGGAACTCGGTGCGCACGAAGCCCGGGCACAGCGCCAGTGCCCGCACGCCCGTGCCGCCCAACGTGCCGGCCAGCCCCTCGGTGAACGTGGTCACCCACGCCTTGCTGGCACTGTAGGTGGCGCTGCGGCTGGCGACGAACCCGGCCACGCTGGACACGTTGACGACGGCGCCGCTGCCCCGCGCGAGCATGGCGGGCAGCGCGGCCCTGGTCAGCCGCAGCACGGCGGTCACGTTCACGTCGAGCTGGTGCTGCAGCGCGTCGAGGTCGAGCTCGGCGAACGCCCCCGGCAGCCCGAGCCCGGCGTTGTTGACCAGCAGGTCCACCCCGGGGTCGGCCAGGCGCGCCTCGACCGTGCTGCGTTGCGGCGCGCTGGCCAGGTCGGCGGGCAGCACCTCGACCTCGACCCGGTGCCGCTCGCGCAGCTCGGCGGCGATGGACCCCAGGCGGGTGGCGTCGCGGGCGACCAGTACGAGCCGGTCGTGGTCGGTGGCCAGGCGGCGGGCGAACGCGGCGCCGATGCCGCTGGTGGCGCCGGTGATCAGGGCGGAAGGCACTCTAGGTGTAGTCGTCCGAGGACGGGCCGGGGCTCGGCCGCCAGCGCCCCGGCAGGTCCGGCCGCGACTCGTCGGCCTCGCCTCCGCGCCGGTTCGTGAACGAGCGTGCCCAGTCGGCGGCCGCCGAGGACGACTGGGGGTGCGACGAGTCAGGGTCGTCGGGCGAGGACGGGGCCGGCAGCTGCGGCGAGCCGCCCGACTTGCTGGCCTCCTCGAGCGCGCCGGCCACCTCGACGAGCTGGTCGAGCAGCTCCTGCAGGTGTTCCGGGGTGTAGTCGAGCGGAGCGGTGCAGAGCACCCAGGAGTCCTCGGCCCAGAGCAGCTCGACGTCCTCACCGATCGCGTCGGCCGCCCTGATCAGCCGGGGCGTGATCAGCGGCCGGATCGCGGCGGCGTCGGACACGAAGGCGTAGCGCTGGCCGACCGGTTCGAGCAGGTCAAGCCCGGCGTCGTCGGGCAGCGGGGCGGACGGCAGCCGAAGTTCGACCGCGCCACTCATCGCCGTACGCCGCTGCACCGCGCACACCACCGAGCTCAGCCTGCCGGCCTGCTCGTGGTCGAACACGTACACCAGCCGGCGTCCCTCGGCCGTCGGCACGGAGCCGGTGACCAGGTTGCGCGCGATCCCGGGGCCGCCCTGGTGGATGGTGCCGTAGCGCCAGCGGCTGGGCAGCACGGGATCGCTGTCCAGGTACTCCCACTCCTTCTGCGCGGCCCAGCGCCTGCGGTCGCGAGACTGGCCGCCGCCCGTGTGCTGCGAAGCCCGCAGCATCAGCAGGCCGAGCACAAGCGCGACCGCGGCGATGATGAACCACACCGAAGTCGGAATGCTCACGCGGCCACCCTAGCGGCGTTGCCCCGAGATCCGGGGCAACCCGTTGTAGTGCGTCTGGGCGACGTACCCGGTGGCCTGGAGCACACGTACCCCACGACAGAGGCCCGCCGGGTGCCACTGTGCGGGGGCACCCGGCGGGCCTGGGTGGTGTCGTTACTTCACGGCGGAGGGGATGCCCCGGCCGACGGTCAGCCCGGCGGAGCCGCCCAGCGAACCGTCCATCATCGAGCCCGCGAGGTCCACCCGCACGGTGTCGCCGTCGGTGATCTCACCGGCCAGCAGCGCCTTGGCCAGCGCGTCGCCGATCGCGGACTGCACCAGCCTGCGCAGCGGCCGCGCGCCGTACAGCGGGTCGAACCCGTTGATGGCCAACCACTCGCGCGCCGCGGGCGACACGTCCAGCGTGAGCCGCCGCGCCGCCAGCCGCCGGCCGAGCAGGGCCAGCTGGATGTCGACGATGTGGGTCAGCTCCTCGGTCGTGAGCGCCTGGAACACGACGATGTCGTCGAGCCGGTTCAGGAACTCCGGCTTGAAGTGCCCGCGTACGGTGCGCAGCACGGCCTCCTTGCGGGCGGCCTCGTCGAGCGACTGATCCGCGATGGCGTGGCTGCCGAGGTTCGAGGTCAACACCAGGATCGTGTTGCGGAAGTCCACCGTGCGGCCCTGGCCGTCGGTCAGCCGACCGTCGTCCAGCACCGCCAGCAGCACGTCGAACACGTCCGGGTGGGCCTTCTCGACCTCGTCGAGCAGCACCACCGTGTAGGGGCGGCGCCGCACGGCCTCGGTGAGCTGACCGCCCTGGTCGTAGCCCACGTAGCCGGGGGGAGCACCCACCAGCCGGGCCACACTGTGCTTCTCGGAGTACTCCGACATGTCGATCCGGACCATGGCCCGCTCATCGTCGAACAGGAACTCCGCCAGCGCCTTGGCCAGCTCGGTCTTGCCGACGCCGGTGGGGCCGAGGAACAGGAACGAACCGGTCGGCCGGTTGGGGTCGGCCACCCCGGCGCGCGCCCTGCGCACCGCATCCGAGACAGCTCGCACCGCTTCCGCTTGTCCGATCACCCGGGAGCCGAGCTCGTCCTCCATGCGCAGCAGCTTGGCGGTCTCACCCTCGAGCAGCCGGCCGGCGGGGATGCCGGTCCACGCGCTGACCACGTCCGCGACGTCGTCAGGTCCGACCTCCTCCTTGAGCATCAGCTCTTCCTTCTTCGCCGACAGCTCGGTGGCCGTGGCCAGCTCCTTCTCCAGCTGCGGGATCCGGCCGTAGCGCAGCTCGGCCACCCGGCCCAGGTCGCCGTCGCGCTCGGCCCGCTCGGCCTCGCCGCGCAGCGCCTCCAGCTGCTCCTTGAGCTCGCGGCTGGACTGGATCGAGTTCTTCTCGTTCTGCCAGCGGACAGTCAGCGCAGCGAGCGCCTCCTTCTTCTCGGCGAGCTCGGCGCGCAGCGCGGACAGCCGCTGCTTCGACGCCGGGTCGTCCTCCTTGGCAAGCGCCATCTCCTCGATCTCGAGGCGGCGCACCGCGCGCTCGACCTCGTCGATCTCCACCGGCCGCGAGTCGATCTCCATGCGCAGCCGGGAGGCGGCCTCGTCGACCAGGTCGATGGCCTTGTCGGGCAGGAACCGGGCGGTGATGTAGCGGTCGGACAGCGTGGCGGCGGCGACCAGGGCGGTGTCGGTGATCCGCACGCCGTGGTGCACCTCGTAGCGCTCCTTGAGCCCGCGC
>DATAYB010000313.1:0-9178 GCA_036272795.1 Pseudonocardia sp. | reverse complement strand
GGTGCGCAGCGAGAGCGAGCGGTCGTTCCTCGGTTCGAACTGGTTGACGAGTTTGGCCCAAAGCAACCGCGCGGCCCGCAGCTTCGCAACCTCCATGAAGAAGTTCATGCCGATCGCCCAGAAGAACGACAGCCGCGGCGCGAACGTGTCCACGTCCAGCCCCGCGCCGACGCCGGCCCGCAGGTACTCGACACCGTCGGCCAGCGTGTAGGCCAGCTCCAGGTCGGCCGTGGCCCCGGCCTCCTGGATGTGGTAACCAGAGATGGAGATCGAGTTGAACTTCGGCATCTTCTGGGAGGTGTAGGTGAAGATGTCCGAGATGATCCGCATCGACGGCTGCGGCGGGTAGATGTAGGTGTTGCGGACCATGAACTCCTTGAGGATGTCGTTCTGGATGGTCCCGGCCAGCTTCTCCGGCGGCACCCCCTGCTCCTCGGCGGCCACGATGTACAGCGCGAGCACCGGCAGCACGGCGCCGTTCATCGTCATCGACACGCTCATCTTGTCGAGCGGGATGCCGTCGAACAGCTGGCGCATGTCGTAGATCGAGTCGATGGCCACGCCGGCCATGCCCACATCACCCGGCACCCGGGGGTGGTCGGAGTCGTAGCCACGGTGGGTGGGCAGGTCGAACGCGACCGAGAGCCCCTTCTGCCCGGCCGCCAGGTTGCGCCGGTAGAACGCGTTGGACTCCGACGCGGTGGAGAAGCCGGCGTACTGCCGGACCGTCCACGGCTGCGTCACGTACATGGTCGGGTAGGGGCCGCGCAGGAACGGGGCGATGCCAGGGTAGGTGCCCAGGAAGTCGAGGCCATCGGTGTCGGCCGCCGTGTACAGCGGCGGGACCGCGATGCCCTCCGGGGTGGCCCAGGCCAGCTCCTCGGGGTCCTTGCCGGTGCTCTCCCTGACCAGCTCGGCCCACTGCTTGCCGGCCGCCGCGTCGCTGCTGACGTCCGAGGTGGGTTCCTCGTACGGCAGCTCGCCGAAGTCGGGCACCTTCATGCCTGCACCCCCAGGTTGTCCAGCGTGCCGGTGAGCACCTCGATGGCGTCGCAGCCGGCGTACACGTAGCCGTCGATCGTGGAGTTGTCGCCGGCAGCGGTGCCGGGCTTACCGGCCAGCAGTATGGTGCTCGCGCCGGCCTCGCGAAGCGTGTGAACAGCCGCTTCGGCCTGCTCAGCATAAGCCTGATCGGTACCGCACAGGCAGGCCAACGGGGTGCCGGCAGCGCGGAACGCCTCGGCGAGCTCCGCCGCGTCACCGCCGCCGGTCGGGGTGGCCAGCCCGCCGGCCTGGAACAGGTTGGCGGCGAAGCCGGACCTGCCACTCGCGGCGGCCACCGAGCCCAGCGTGGCCAGGAACACCGCCGGGCGCTGGCCGGTCTGCCCGGTGTGGGCGTCCGCCCGGTCCCGCAGTGCCTCGTAGGCGGCCGCCCGCCGGACCCGGGGGAGCACACCCTGCCCGGCCGGCCGGGTGTCCGGCGCGCGCCTGGGCAGTTTCTCGGCGATGTTCGGGAACTCGCTGACGCCGAGGATGGGCTCGCGCCGGGTGGCCAGCCGCTGGGCGCGTTTCGACCAGGTGGCGGCCAGCGTGCCGGCCAGCGAACCGTCGTGCAGCACGGTGGCCAGCCCGCCGGCCCGCTCCAGCCCCGTGAACACCTCCCACGCGCGCCGCGACAGCGCGTCGGTGAGCTGCTCGACGTACCAGGAGCCACCGGCCGGGTCGACCACCCTGGCCACGTGCGACTCGGAGATCAGCAGCGACTGGGTGTTGCGCGCGATCCGCCGGGAGAACGGGTCGGGCAGGCCGAGGCCGGCGTCGAACGGCAGCACGGTCACCGAGTTCGCCCCGCCCACCCCGGCGGCGAAGCAGGCCAGCGTGGCGCGCAGCATGTTCACCCACGGGTCGCGGGCGGTGATCATCGTCTCGGCGCTCACCGCGTGCTGGAGCTGCGCGGACTCCCGCCCGGCCGGGGCGCCGCACTCCTTGGCGACGCGAGCCCACAGGCCCCGGGCGGCGCGCAGCTTGGCGATCGTGGCGAACTGGTCGGCGGTCGCCGCGTAGCGGAACTCCAGCTGGCTCAGCGCCTCCGGCACGGTCAGCCCGGCGCCGGTCAGCGCGCGCAGGTAGGCCACGCCGGCAGCCAGCGAGCACGCCAGCTCCTGGGCGTCGTCGGCGCCGGCACCGTGGTAGGTGGTGGCGTCCACGACCATGGCGCGCAGGTTCGGCCGGCTCGCCACGCAGCGGGTGGCGAGCTCACCGGCCAGTCCCAGCCCGGCGTCGACGTCGGTGTCCGCGTCGACGGCGGCCAGCTGGCCGAGCGGGTCCGCGCCAAGTGTGCCGGAGAGCGCGTCGGCGCTCAGCCCGCGCTCGTCGGCCAGCCGGAACAGCGCCCCGGCGGCCCGCTCGACGTGGGGCCCGGCGTCCAGTGCGATCGGCGCCAGGTCCAGCAGCACGTGCTCCAGCACCGTCGGCAGCGAGTCGACCGGCAGCGCGCCGTCACCGAGCACCAGCCACAGCGAGGTGACGCCGTTCTCCAGGTCGGCCAGCACCGCCTCGGAGGTGGCTGCGACGTCCGGGTCGGTGTGCCGCTGCCGCAGGTCCCAGCCGTCCGGGCTGCCGCCCATCGGCCGGGCGCCGCGTACGAACGGGGCCAGGCCGGGCGCGCCGGGGCGGGCCACGGCGTCCTCGGCGGTGTAGAGCGGCGCGATCTTCACACCCTCGGCCAGGGTGGTGGTGATCAGGTCCTCCACCTGCCCGGTGTAGTTCTCGGGGAGCCGGCCGGCCTTGCGCAACACGCCGCTGACGGCTTCGCGCCATTGCTCCCGGGTGGCGGCCGGGAACTCGCCGGCCAGCGTCAGCGTCGAGTCGGACGCCTGCGTCGACGGCTCTGTCATGGGGGCACTTTAGAGCCCTCGGAGTTAGGGGAAACCGCTCTGTGGCGCGCTCAACTCCCGAGCGTGTCCAATCCAACACGGTCGGGGCACAGAACGCCCGGCACCGCGGTCAGACCTCGACGACGGCGAACGACTCGGCGGCCAGGGTCAGCTCGGCGTCCCCGACCTCCGGTTCCGCGCTGGCCAGCAGCACCTCGCGGACCGGGCCCTCCAGCGCCACGACGGCCGGCCGGCCGCTCAGGTTCACCGCCACGCGCAGCTGGCCACGGTGCAGCACCACGGTCCGTGCCGACTCGTGCACCTCCACCCGCAGCCGGTCCAGCCACGGGTCGGCCAGCTCGGCGCGGGCCCTGCGCAGCGCGATCAGCTCCCGGTAGGTGCGCAGCAGCGTGGCGTGCGGCTCCCGGTCCGGCTCGGCCCAGTCCAGCTTGGAGTCGAGGAAGGTGGAGTCCGCGTTCGGGTCCGGCACCACCACGCCCGCGTCCCAGCCGTGCTCGGCGAACTCCCGCGTCCGCCCCTCCCGGACCTTCTCCCTCAGCTGCGGGTCGGGGAAGTGGGAGAAGAACTGCCACGGCGTGCGGGCGCCCCACTCCTCACCCATGAACAGCATCGGGGTGTACGGCGAGCACAGCACCAGCGCGGCGCCGCAGGCCAGCAGCCCGGGGGACAGGGTGGCGGAGATCCGGTCGCCGGCGGCCCGGTTGCCGATCTGGTCGTGGTTCTGCAGGTAGGCCAGGAAGCGGTGGCCAGGGATGACGTGGGTGTTCACCGGCCGCCCGTGCAGTCTGCGGCGGAACGCGGAGCGCGTGTCGCTGTGGAAGAACGCCTGGCGCAGCGTGGTGGCGAGCCCCGGCAGCGAGCCGAAGTCCACGTAGTAGCCCTGCCGCTCACCGGTCAGCGCGGCGTGCAGCTGGTGGTGGATGTCGTCGTCCCACTGCGCGTCCAGCCCGTAGCCGCCGCCGTCGCGCGCGGTGACCAGCTTCGGGTCGTTCAGGTCCGACTCGGCGATCAGGCTCAGCGGCCGCCGCACGTGTGCCGCCAGCGCCTCGACCTCGATGGACAGCTCCTCGAGCAGGTGCACGGCCCTGGCGTCGCGCAGCGCGTGCACGGCGTCGAGGCGCAGGCCGTCGACGTGGAAGTCACGCAGCCACATCAGCGAGTTCTCGATCACGTACCTGCGCACCTGGTCCGACCCGGGGCCGTCCAGGTTGAGGGAGGGCCCCCAGATGTTGCTACCGGCGAAGTAGGGCCCGAACTGGTCGAGGTAGGCGCCCGACGGCCCGAGGTGGTTGTGCACGACGTCGAGGATCACGCCGAGGCCCCGGTGGTGGCAGGAGTCCACGAACCGCTGCAACGCCTCCGGCCCGCCGTAGTTCTCCGTCGCGGCGTACCAGAGCACGCCGTCGTAGCCCCAGTTGCGCGGCCCGTCCACGGCGTTGACCGGCAGCAGCTCGACCAGGTCCACCCCCAGCTGCACCAGGTGGTCCAGCCGCTCGATCGCCGAGTCGAAGGTGCCGGCCGGGGTGAAGGTGCCGATGTGCAGCTCGTAGATCACGCTGCCGGGCAGGGCGCGCCCGGTCCAGGCGTGGTCGGTCCAGGCGAACGCCTCCGGCCGGTACACCTGGGACGGGCCGTGCACGCCCTGGGGCTGGCGCCGTGAGCGGGGGTCGGGCAGAGGCCTCGGGTCGTCGTCGAGCAGGTAGGCGTAGTTGCTGCCGGGCCCGGCGGTCGGGATCGCCACCCGCCACCAGCCGGCGCCGACAGGGCTCAGCTCGTGCAGCTCCCCGTCCACGTCGACCCGCACGCGGTCCCGCTGGGGCGCCCACACCTCGAAGTCCGTCACGTCGCGCCATGATGCCGGCATCCGCCCGACCCCGCGACCGCGACCCACCCTCACGCGGTCCGAAGCGGGTCGCCGGGCCTGGCCGGCCGCACTTCGCACACCGGACGTGCACTTCGCAGGGCGTCCTGCCACTTCGCATACTCCGCACACTGTGCGAAGTGAAGGCACGCCGTGCGAAGTGGGCCGAGTGGCGGCGTGCGGTGGTTACGCGGGGCGGACCAGGAGGGCTACCGGGTAGTGGGCGAGCAGGTCGGCCAGCTTCGGGGTGGAGCCGGCCACGGACTCGCCGGTGACCACGTCGATCCAGTCGTCGGCGCCGTCCGGCAGGGCGAGCACGGTGTCCGCCCAGCCGCCCCGGGCGGCCAGCCCGACGGGCAGCCGGGTGGCCACCGCGACCAGGCCGGGGTCGCGGGCGAACGCCACCGCGTGTGCCGCCGCTCCGCCGTCGGCCACGAGCGGCCGGTAGCCGGTGAACAGCTCAGGCCGGTACCGCCGCAACCGCAGCGCCGACGTCGTGACCAGCAGCTTCGCCGCGCCCGACTCGTCCACCGGCGGCAGCCAGTGCTCGTCGAGGCGGCCCAGCAGCGCGCGGCGGGTGGCGAAGTCCACCGGGCGCCGGTTGTCGGGGTCGACCAGCGAGTACTCGAAGCACTCGGTGCCCTGGTACACGTCCGGCACCCCGGGCCCGGCCAGCTGCAGCAGCTTCTGGCCCAGCGAGTTGGACCAGCCGGCCGGCGCGATCCGTGCGACGAACTCCTCGATGGATGCCACCACTGACGCGTCCGCCAGCACCGCGGCCGGCCAGGCCGCGATCGCCTCGTCCACCTCCGCCACCGCGTGCACGTGGCTCGTCGCGAGCTTCGCCTCCTTCGCGGCCTTGAGCAGGTACGCGGCCATCCGGTCGGCGGGGATCGGCCACGCCCCGACCAGGCACTGCCAGGCCAGCAGCTCCAGGGAGCGCTCCGGCAGCGGGTGCGCAGCGGCCCAGCCGCGCATCGCCTCCGCCCACTCGGCGGGCAGCTCGGCGAGCACGGCCAGCCGCGCGCGGACGTCCTCGGAGCGCTTGGTGTCGTGTGTGGACAGCGTCGTCATGGTGGCCGGCGTGGCGGCCTCCCGGGCGGCGGCGGCCGCGTGCAGCTCCGGCACCGACACCCCGAACCGCGCCGGGTCGCCGCCCACCTCGTTCAGCGCGACCAGCCGGTTCCACCGGTAGAACGCGGTGTCCTCGACGCCCTTGGCAGTGACCATGCCCGAGGTCTGCTGGACCCGCCTGGCCAGCTCGCCGTCCGGTTCGGCCAGCATCCGCCGGTAGATCTGCTCCAGCGGCTCGGCGAGGTCGGGGCGGTTCGTCCGTGCCACCGACACCGCCACGTCCAGCGCCTCGCGGCCCTCCGGCAGGTACGACCGGTACACCGGGAAGGAGCACAGCAGCTCGGCCACCGCATCGGCGCTGATACTCGGCCCTGACGAGCAGTCGGCGGCCTGCTCCTGCCCGAGCTGGGTGAGCAGCCGGGCGATCCGGCGCACCTCGGCGACCAGGAGGGTGCCGGCCACCTCGCGCCGGCCCGCCCGCTCGACGGCGTGCGCGGCCAGCCGCTGCCCGGTGTGCTCGGCGGCGAACTGGGTGAGTAGTCCAGCGCCGGCCGGGTCCACGAAGACACCGCACACCTCCCGCAGCGCCTCGTAGCCGGTCGTGCCGTCCACCGGCCAGGACGCCGGCAGGGTCTCGTCGACGCCGAGGATCTTCTCCACCAGCAGCCAGCGGTCCGGGCCGAGCGCGGCGCGCAGCCTGCGCAGGTAGCCGCCAGGGTCGGTGAGCCCGTCGGGGTGGTCGACCCGCAGCCCGTCCACATCGCCCGCGGCCACCCAGCGCAGCAGCTCCCGGTGCGCCGCCTCGAACACGACCGGGTCCTCCACCCGCACCGCGGCCAGCGTGGACACGTCGAAGAACCGCCGGTAGGTCAGCTCGGCGGCGCCCCGGCGCCAGGCCACCAGCCGGTAGTGCTGGCGGTCGTGCACCTCGCGGGGGCTGCCGTGGTCGGCGCTGCCGTAGGCCACCGGGAAGAGGTGCTCGTAGTAGCGCAGCCCCGGGTAGCCGTGCTCGTCGCGGACCAGCTCGAGCTTGTCCAGCTCCGGGTCCTCGTCGGCCTCGGAGTCGGCGCCGAGCACGGGGATCAGCAGCGGGCCGGCGTCCCAGTCGACGTCGAAGTAGCTCGCGTGGGCCGAGTGCCGCCCGTGCACCAGCAGGTCCGACCACCAGGGGTTGATGGTCGGCACGGCGACGCCGACGTGGTTGGGCACGATGTCCACGATCAGCCCGAGCCCGGCGCCGCGCAGCGCGGCGACCATCCGCTGCCGGCCCGCCTCGCCGCCCCGTTCGGAGGACGCCCTGGTGAGGTCGACGACGTCGTAGCCGTGGTTGGACCCGGGGGTCGACTCGAGCATCGGTGAGGCGTACAGCGCCCCGACCCCGAGCTCGGCCAGGTAGTCGGTCAGCTCGGCTGCCTGGCCGAAGGTGAAGCCGGCGTGCAGTTGCAGCCGGTAGGTCGAGCTCGGCACCGCGCGGCGCTGGCTCGGCTGGTTCGTCGGCATGGCTCAGTCCGTCCGCTGGAGTACGAGCAGGGAGCGGGACGGCACGGTCATCGTGCTGCCCTCGGGCAGGGTGTCCGGTTCGTGTGCGACGACACCGGGCGCGTCGGAGAGCGTGAGGACCTCCCCGGTGGCGGTGTTCGCCACCACCGCCCACGGCCCGCCGTACCGCTCACCGGGCAGGGTCACCTCGATGTCCTCGGAAGAGGCGTTGAAGCAGAGCAGGAAGGAGTCGTCCAGCATCCGGTCGCCCCGCTCGTCCACGTCCGGGATGCCGTCGCCGTTGAGGAACACGCTGACACACTGGCCGAAGCCGCTGGACCAGTCGCGGTCGGTCATCTCCTCGCCGGCCGGGGTGAACCACGCGATGTCGTTGAGCTCGTCGGTGTCGGCGGCGCCCCGGACCAGCGAGCGGCCGGAGAAGAACCGGCGCCTGCGGAAGATCGGGTGGGCGGCCCGGATCGCGGCCACCCCGGCGGTGAAGCCGAGCAGGCCGGCATGCTTGTCGGCGAGCTCCCAGTCCATCCAGGACACCTCGTTGTCCTGGCAGTAGACGTTGTTGTTGCCGCCCTGGGTGCGGCCCAGCTCGTCGCCGTGCAGCAGCATCGGCACGCCCTGGCTGAACAGCAGGGTGGCGATGAAGTTGCGCTGCTGGCGGGCGCGCAGCTCCAGGATCGCCTGGTCGTCGGTGGGGCCCTCCACACCGCAGTTCCAGGACCGGTTGTGGCTCTCGCCGTCGTTGCCGCCCTCGCCGTTGGCGTCGTTGTGCTTCTCGTTGTAGGAGACCAGGTCGGCGAGGGTGAACCCGTCGTGCGCGGTGACGAAGTTGATCGAGGCGTAGGGCCGCCTGCCGTCGTGCTGGTACAGGTCGGAGGACCCGGTTAGCCGGGAGGCGAACTCGCCGAGGGTGCCCGGCTCGCCGCGCCAGAAGTCGCGCACGGTGTCGCGGTACTGGCCGTTCCACTCACTCCACAACGGCGGGAAGTTGCCAACCTGGTAGCCACCGGGGCCGACGTCCCAGGGCTCGGCGATCAGCTTCACCTGGCTGATCACCGGGTCCTGCTGGACAAGGTCGAAGAAGGTGCTCAGCCGGTCCACGTCGTAGAACTCCCTGGCCAGCGTGGATGCCAGGTCGAACCGGAACCCGTCCACGTGCATGTCCAGCACCCAGTAGCGCAGCGAGTCCATGATCAGCTGCAGGGTGTGCGGGTTCCGCACGTTGAGGGAGTTCCCGGTGCCGGTGTAGTCCATGTAGTACTGCTTGTCGTCCTCGACGAGCCGGTAGTACGCCGGGTTGTCGATGCCGCGCATGGACAGCGTCGGGCCCATCTGGTTGCCCTCGGCGGTGTGGTTGTAGACGACGTCCAGGATCACCTCGATGCCGGCCTGGTGCAGCGCGCGGACCATCGACTTGAACTCCCTGACCTGGGCACCGGGGCGGGTGTCCGAGGCGTACCCGTGGTACGGCGCGAGGAACGCCACGGTGTTGTAACCCCAGTAGTTGGCCAGGCCCTTCTCCTGCAGGTGGTGGTCGTTGAGGAACTCGTGCACCGGCATCAGCTCGACGGCGGTCACCCCGAGCCGCTGCAGGTGCTCGATCATCGTCGGGTGGGCGATGCCGGCGTAGCTGCCGCGCTCGTCCTCCGGGATGTCCGGGTGCGTGATCGTCAGGCCCTTGACGTGCGCCTCGTAGATCAGCGTCTCGTGGTACGGAGTCTTCGGCGGCCGGTCCGAGCCCCAGTCGAAGTACGGGTTGACCACGACCGACTTGGGCACGTGCAGCGCGGAGTCGTTGTCGTTGCGCGCCTCGGGGGCGGCGAACTGGTAGCCGAACACCGACTCGTCCCAG
>DATAYB010000312.1:0-7377 GCA_036272795.1 Pseudonocardia sp. | reverse complement strand
GGGCACGTACGGCCGCAGCATCGTGTCCCACGATGTCGCCCCGGCCGGCGACCGGCGTTGGGCGAGGTCGCCGACCACGGTGAACGACCGGCCCGGGCAGCGGCGCATCAGCACCCGCCAGTCCATCGCCGACAGCTCCTGGGCCTCGTCGACCACGACGTGCCGGTAGGTCCAGTCCCGGTCCCCGGCGGCGCGTTCGGCGAGCTCACGGGTGTCGACCTCCTCGAACCGGCCGGCCAGGTCCTCGGCGTAGAGCAGGTCCGTGGCGAACAGGTGGTCCTCGTCGTCCATCGAGTCCTGGCGGTTGGCGAGCATGTCCAGGGCGCTGGCGGCGTACTCGGCCTCGGCCTTCCCCTCGGCTTTCGCGGCCCGCTCGGCCGCCTGGTCGGCCGCCTTGTCGCGACCCAACAGGTCGACCAACTCGTCGAGCAGCGGTACGTCCGACACCGTCCAGGCGGCACCGTCCGAACGTGCCAACACCGGATCCGCTCCGGCGGCCCGCAGCCGTTCGGGGGAGGTGTACAGCGGTGCCAGCAGCGCCTCCGGCGTCAGGATCGGCCAGAGCTCGTCGATCGCGGCGGTGAACCTGTCATTGCCGGCGAGCTCTTTGAGCAGCTCCGAGCGCAGGCGCTCCCAGGCCTTCCGGTCCTCCCGGGTCAGCCAGCCGCGGCCGATCCGGCCTATCGCGCGTTCGGTGAGCACGTAGGTGACGATCTCCAGGAACACGGCGCGGGCCTCGTTGTGCGGCCGCCCGCTCGCGCGCGCCTCATCCCTGGCCCACTCGCAGATCTCGCCATCGATCTGCAACGGGACCCCCGCCAGCGTGATCGGCAGGGGATCCTCCGGCAGCCGCTGTCGATGGGCGACCGCCGCCGCGAGCACGTCGAGGATCTTCAGTGAGCCCTTGAGCCGCGCGGCCTCCGGGCCGTCCTCGGCGGTGATGGCCAGGCCGGGCACGAGGTCGCCGGTGGTCATGAACACGACGTCGGACTCGCCGAGGGACGGCAGCACGCGGCCGATGTGGTTCAGGAACGCCGGGTTGGGCCCGACCACGAGCACACCATGGCGTTCGATCCGGTCCCGGTGGGTGTAGAGCAGATACGCGACGCGGTGCAGCGCCACCACCGTCTTCCCGGTGCCCGGGCCACCCTCGATGACGAGGACGCCCGGATGGTCGAGCCGGATGATCTCGTCCTGCTCGGCCTGGATGGTCGCGACGATGTCGCGCATGCCCTCCCCCCGGGGCGCGTTGACCGCCGCGAGCAGCGCCGCGTCCCCCCGCTCGCTGCTGTCAGGACGGCCGAGGACCTCGTCGGTGAAGTCGACCAGCTGGCGCCCCCGGGTGTGGAACTGGCGGCGCCTGCGCATGTTCTCCGGTCTGGCGGCGGTCGCGACGTAGAACGCGCGCGCCGCCGGGGCCCGCCAGTCCAGCAGCAGCGGGTGGTACTCGTCCTCCTCGTCGAAGATGCCGATCCGGCCGACGTAGGACGGCTCGCCCGCGAGGGTGTCCAACCTGCCGAAACAGAGCCCGTTGTCCGCGATCGCCAGCCGCTTCGCCACCTTCGCCGACGCCCGTACCTGGACGTCCCGCTCCATCGGCGTGCCGCCCGTGCCCGCCAAGGCGGCCTCGTACTCGGCCTTCACCCGCGCCCGCTCGGCGTCGAGCCGCCCGTAGAGCCCGGCCACATAGCCGCGCTCGGCCCGCAGCTCCGCTTCGTACTCCTGCCTTGACACATTCCTCCCACTGCGACTGACGGAGATCTTGTCTGGTTGCCGCCGCGATCAGTGGACGGGCGCGCCGAACCACCTGGACAGCTGGCCGGCGAGCTCCCGCTGGTCCTCTCCGACCCACGCCACGTGGCCGTCCGGCCGCAGCAGCGCGGCGGGCACGTCCAGCTCCTCGCTGACGTCGACGACGTGGTCGACCCGATCCGCCCAGCCGTCGACCGCGAGCCGCCCGGTCTGGTCGAGTAACAGTCCCCGGCCGCGGTGCATCAGCCCGTAGAGGTGACCCTGCTTGAGTGTGACGTCCCGCATCCGGCGGCCGACCAGAGGGTGCTCATCGCCGAAGTCGTAGCGGACCCCGATCGCGATGATCTTCTCGATCAGGTACCGGTTCACCTCCTCGAACTCCATCAGCTCCGACAGCAGCCGCCGCACCGCCCGGGGGCCAGGCTCGGTGGACATCAGCTCGGCCTGCGCGCGGGTGTTGTCCAGCACGGCGGCGGCCACCGGATGCCGTTCGGCGTGGTAGGTGTCGAGCAGTCCCTCCGGCGCCCAGCCGTCGACCTCGGCGGCCAGCTTCCAGCCGAGGTTGAACGCGTCCTGGACGCCCAGGTTCAGGCCCTGCCCGCCCATCGGCGGGTGGATGTGCGCCGCGTCGCCGGCCAGCAGGACCCGGCCGACCCGGTAGCGCTCGGCCTGCCGCGTGGCGTCGCCGAACCGGGAGAGCCAGCGCGGTGAGTGCACGCCGAAGTCGGTGCCGGCGTGCGCCTTCAGCTGCCGCTTGAAGTCCTCGAGGGTCGGCGGTGTGCGGCCTTCGGACACCCCGTCGGCGGGCACCACGACCCGGTACACCCCCTCCCCGAAGGACCCCAGGCCGAACCGCGTCTGTGTTTTGCGGACCTCGGCCACCACGGCCGTCACCGTCTCGGCCGGCACGCCCACCTCCATCTCACCAACCAGCGTGTCGGCGCTGGAGGGCACGCCGGGAAACCTGACCCCGAACAGCTTGCGCACCGTGCTGCGGCCGCCGTCGCAGCCGACGAGGTAGCGCGCGCGCAGCTGCGTGCCCAGAGCCAGCTCGACGGTGACCCCGTCGTCGTCCTGGCTCAGCCCGACGATCTCCTGGCCGCGCCGGATCTCGACGCCGAGCTCGAGGGCGTGCTCGGTCAGCAGCCGCTCGGTGACCGGCTGCGGTATGCCGAGGACGTAGCCGTGCGAGGTGTCCATCCGGTCGGGCGCGGGCCTGGTGATGGCGGCGAAGAAGCCACCCAGCGGGTGCTGTGTGCCGAGCGCGAGGAACCGGCCCAGCAGGCCGCGCTGGTCCATCACCTCGATGCTGCGCGCGTGCAGGCCCAGCGCCCGGACGTACTCGACCGGTTCGGCCTCCTTCTCCAGTACGACCACCTGCACACCGTGCAGTCGCAGCTCGGCGGCCAGCCACAGTCCGGTCGGTCCGCCGCCGGCCACGATCACGTCAAGCAAGAGACCCCCCATTCGAACAACGACGCACTCGACAGCTCCCATTTCCGCAGGTCATAGGTATTGGAGGGCACATTCTGCGGCATGACCCTGGTCTTGCCACAAGCCCCCCGGTCCGCTATAAGTTGAGAATGGGAGGGAGTGGGTAGCCTCCTCCCAGCTTCCCGGGCCGCACATCGTCCGGCCGGAAACCCGTCGGTGGTGACCGTTAGCGTCGGTCCCATGGCGTTGTCTTCAGCAGAACGAGAGCAGTTTCTTGCCGAGCCGCACATCGGAGCGCTGTCGGTGCTCGAGCGGCCTGATCGCGCACCGCTGACAGTGCCCATCTGGTACGGCTATACGCCGGGCGGCGAACTGTGGGTGCTCACCGGCCCCGATTCGCGGAAAGGGCGCGCAATTCAGTCAGCGGGGAGGTTCAGCCTGCTGGCACAGCGGACGGAGCCGACGGTCCGGTACGTGTCGGTGGAGGGCCCGGTGACCAGGACCGCTCCGGGCAGCCGCGAGCTGTCCACCGAAATGGCCGCCCGCTACCTACCGCCCGACAAGGTCGCGGAGTTCGTCGAGTACGAGCACACCCAGCTCGGCGTGCACATCGCCATCTACCTGCGGCCCGAACACTGGGTGTCCGCCGATCTGGGCGCCGTCTCAGGTGGGGCGGCGCGGTGGGCAGGTGCTGAGCGCGAAGCTTCGCCGGCGGCCCCCGCTATTAAGTCCTCGGCGCAGGGGCGCGAACCTTCAGGTCGCCGCTCAGAGGTGGATGCCGGACGCGGCCTTGGCCGCTTCCTCGTTGCGCCGCGCCTCGGTCTCCTCGAACGTCTCGTAGTGGTGCCGCGAGCGCCGCCGGTGTGGCACGAGCTCCCGCATCGACCGGTGGTGGTGTGCCGGCTCGGCGGGGGCGGGCGTGGGGGAGGGCAGTACCTCGACCGGCACAGCCGGCTGCTCGGCAACGGCCACCGGCGCGGCGACCACTGCCGGCGCCGCGGCGCGCGTGGCGGGCTTGGTGGCCGGCTTGGTCTCGGTGGGTGCCGACTGGGGCGGCCCGGACCGGAGCAGCAGGGCCAGCAGCGCGCCCCCGGCGCACATGATCGAGACCACCAGGAACGCGTTGGCGTAGGTCTCGGACGCGATGTACTTCTGCAGCTGCGAGTAGATGGCGAGAATGCCGGGGGTGCCCTGCGCGGCGGCGGCCTGCAGCTGGGGCAGCGAGTTGATGTTGTCGCCGAGGAGACCGCCCCGGTCCGACAGCAACTGCGCCTGCTGGGAGGCGATGAGGCCGCCGAACACGGCGACCGCGACACTCGACGAGACCCGCTGGGCGACGTTGTTCATCGCGCTGCCCGAGCTGGTCAGTGCGGTCGGCAGCCCGGCGATGCCGGCGGTCATGATCGGCATCATGGCCAGCCCGGTGCCCAGGTTGCGCACCGAGGTCCACAGCACGATCGACGTCTGCGGGGTGTCCGCGGTGAGCTGGGCGAGGAGGTACTGGCCGTAGGCCATCAGCAGCAGGCCGATCACGGCCGGCCAGCGGGCCCCGAACCGGTCGTAGAGCTGGCCGGCGATCGGCATCAGTACCACCAGCACGAGCGCCGACGGCAACAGGACCAGGCCTGCCGGAAGCGCCTGCAACCCCTGCGTGATCTGCAGGAACTGCGGGATGAAGTAGAGCGTGGTGAACATGCCGGTGGTGGTGATGGCGATCAGGAGCAGCGAGTTCGTGAACGGCCAGGACGCGAAGACCCGCACGTTGATCAGTGGTTTCTCGACCTCGAGCTCGATCACCACGAACAGGGCGAGGCTGAGCAGCCCGGAGACGATCAGCATCTCCACGCGGTAGCCGGTCCAGTGCCACTTCTGCGCCTTGGAGAAGGCGAGCAGCAGGGCGAACAGCCCGTAGGCGATGGTGACGAAGCCCCACACGTCGAACTTCGGCCAGGTGGTCGGATGGATCCGCGGGAACACCGCCAGCGCCGCGACCGTGCCCAGGATGCCGATCGGCACGTTGATGTAGAAGATCAACCGCCAGTCGATGTACTGCACCAGGTAGCCGCCGAGCGTCGGGCCGACGGCCGGCGCGACGACGACCCCGAGGCCGTACATGCCCATCGCCGTGCCGATCTTCTCACGGGGCACGATCTGGTACAGCATCGTCATGGTGACCACCGGCAGCACCCCGCCGGGGACGGCCTGCAGCACCCGGAACCCGATCAGCACGTCCAGGTTCCAGGCCAGGCCACACAGCCCCGAGGCGACGGCGAAGCCGATCAGTGACAGGACGTAGACGGTGGTCAGCCCGAGGCGCAGGCCCAGCCAGCCGCTGAGCGGCACGATCACACCCAGCGCCAGCGTGTAGCCGGTGACGATCCACTCGACGTCGTCGGCGCTCGCCCCGAGCTCCGTCTGGATGTGCGGGATGGCGACGTTGACGATGCTGGTGTCGAGTACCGACATGAAGCTGCCGACGATCAACACGATCAGCGGGATCGCCCAGCCCCCGGTGCTCGCCCCCCGAGTGGACCCATTGACCATGGTTGCGCAGCCTGCCATATGGCCTAGTCATAAAGCCCATATGGTCTCTACGTAGGCCACTAAATGGACTCTAATGGGTAGTCACTCTCACCCGACCGCACACGCGGTGATCCACCGTGCGAGGGTGTTGTCGCTGGTGGTGCCCGGATTCAGGCCTGTAGCCCGATCGGTACCTCGGTCTCTCAGCGGACGGCCTTGTCAAGTGCGGTCAGCTCGGCGTCCAGGTGGTCGACCAGTCGCTGCAAATGGGGCACGCTGCGGCGGCAACCGACGATGCCGAACGCCAGCTTGTCGACGTAGCTGGTCATGGTGATGTTGATGGCCTGGCCGTCCACCGGGATGGACAGCGGGTAGTTCTCCAGCAGCTCGGCGCCGTCCCAGTACCGCACCTCGCGGCCGCCCGGGACGTTCGAGATGATCAGGTTGAACGGCGGCGGCGTGTGACGGCCGAGCGCGGGGATCGGCGCCAGCACCACCCCGCCGACGAGGAACCCGGTCAGCGCGAGCACCTGCGCCGGGGTCATGCCGCGCAGCATCGCCTTGCCGGCCCGGGTGGACGCGCGGATCCGGGCCAGCCGCGTGGCGGGGTCGGCCTCGTCGGTGGCCAGGTCGCACAAGATCGCGCCCACCGCGTTGCCGGCGGCCTGACCCGACCCCGAACCTGCGCCCGAGCCCGAGCCGGCCTCGTTGCCGCGCAGCGAGACCGGCAGCATGGCGACCAGCGGCCGGTCCGGCAGGGCGTCCCGGTCCAGTAGGTACTGGCGCAGCGCACCGGAGCACATCGCGACCGCCACGTCGTTCACCGTCGCGTCGGCCGCCGCCCCGATCGCCCGGATCCGCTCCAGCGGCCAGGACTGGCCGACGAACCTGCGCGCACCGCCGATCGGCACGTTGAACATCGTCGGCGGTGCATCGAACGGGCGGGCGGCGCCGTTGTCACGGGCCAGCCCGACCAGCGCGTTCGCCACCGCGGGCGGTGTGCCGGCCAGCTCGCCGGCCCGGCGCGCCAGGTCTCGCGCTGCGCCGAAGGCACCGAACCCGGTGGCCCAGCCGGCCGACCCGTTCGCCCGGTTCGATCCACCGGCCCCGTTCGGGGCATCCGCGCGCCGGGCACGGGGTGCCCACGGTGGCGCGGCGGGCGCGGTCGGGTCGGTCGGCAGGCCCCGGGTGAGCACGCGCATCGCGGTCACCCCGTCCATCAGCGCGTGGTGCACTTTGGTGTACGTGGCGAACCGGCCGCCGGCGAGGCCCTCCACCAGGTAGAACTCCCACAGCGGGCGGTGCCGGTCGAGCAGCGCGCCGTGCAGCCGGGACACCAGCGCCAGCAGCTCGCGGACCCGGCCTGGACTGGGCAGCGCCGACAGCCGCACGTGGTAGTCCAGCTCGATGTCGTTGTCATCTGCCCAGGCCCACTGGCCGAGCGTGGCGATCGAGCGGTACGGCCGGCGCCGCATCGAGCGGGACACCTCGGACCGGGCGAGCAGCGACTGGTAGAAGTCCGACACATAGCCGGGCCCGGCGTCGGGCGGCAGCTTGAACAGCTGCAGGCCGGCCACGTGCGTGGGGTGCTCCCGGGACTCGCCGAGCAGGAACATGGAGTCCGTGACGGCCATGGGCATGCCGCATGGTCCGCGGTGCGGCCGGCAT
>DATAYB010000311.1:0-11031 GCA_036272795.1 Pseudonocardia sp. | reverse complement strand
GTCGCCCGGCCGGACCTGGTAGGTACGCCCGGCTGCCGGAGCTGCCTGCGCGGGAGCCGGCGCGGCGTGTGCCGGAGCGGCGTGGGCGGGCCCCGGCTGAGCGGGCGCGGCCTGGGCCGGCTCGGGAGCGGCGTGCTTGGGGCCGGTCGGGGCGGCTGGCGCCGGTGCCTCGGCCGGCTTCGGGGCCTCGGCGAGCGGGGCCTCGGCCTGCGCCGGTGCGGCCGCCTGGGGGGCGGCGAGCGGGGCCGCGGGAGCGGGGGCGGCGACCGGGGCCGGGGCGGCGTGCTCGAGCGCGGGCGGGGAGGCGGCCAGCAGGACGCCGGGTCCGGTCGCCGGGGCACTGGCGGCGGGGGCCGGCTGGCGCAGCTGTGGCAGGGCCGTGAGCGCCGGTGCGGGGGCTTGTGGGGCCGGCTGGGTGGCCGCGGCCAGCAGCGGAGCCGGGGCGGCCAGCAGCGGAGCCGGGGCGGGCGGCAGGACGGCCGGTACGGCGGGGGTGGCGTCCTCGATCGAGCGCCGGGGCGAGGGGACCGTGGGGGTGGTCGGCTTGTTCGCCGGCCGGTCACCCTTCGGCGGGGTGTTGGCCTTGGCGGGCGCCTTCACGGCCACGCTGATCGTGCGCTGGGTGGCCGAGCTGCCCCGGGCGCCGGCCTTGCGGGAGCACACCGGCCAGGCGTTCCAGCCCTGCCCGGCGAGCACCTTCTCCGCGATCACGATCTGCTGCTCGCGGCTGGCCCTGTTGGCCGTGGAGGCGAACTGGGCGCCGCCGAAGCTGCGCCACGTCGACTGGGTGAACTGCAGCCCACCCTGGAAGCCGTTGCCGGTGCTGATCCCCCAGTTGCCGCCGCTCTCGCACTGCGCGACCCGGTCCCAGACGTTGTCCGGGGCGGCCTGCGCCTGGCCCGCGGTGACCAGCGGGGCGCTCACCACGGCGCCGGCGAGCGCGGTCTTCGCAATGGCGTTTCCGGTGGTCGTCGGTTTGCGGTGGCGGCCGCGGTAGCGCGAGCCGATTCGAGCCATGCGTGATCTCCAGAGCGGTCGCGCGACCGGGAGACCGCCGGGGAGCTGGCGGCCGCCCCGGCCTCAGCCGGGGCGCTCCCGTCCCTGTCCAACGCTTCGCTCGGGGGCCGATGACCGCTGGACAGGGGAGCGCGCGGCGAGCACCGGGGGCCGCCGGGCAAGGCTGGGGATCGGCGGACCGGAGGTGACGCTAGGCGACGGGAGCCGGATCGAAAAGTGGTCACGATTGGCCCAATGGAGATCGACTTTACAGCACGATAGGACCAAATGTGACTGTCAGTGCAGTTCACGGGCCAACTTGATAACGAACGAGACACAGCGATGAAACGAAACGCGATACTGGCGGAAGTGATGCAGTTCACATCTGTACGCGCCCGATGGCCGAGGCGGCATCGGACGTAGGGTCGGTGGGGTGGAGCTGAGTCACGTCGACGCGTCCGGGGCCGCCCGGATGGTCGACGTATCGGAGAAGTCGCCGGGCGCGCGCGTCGCGGTGGCGACCGGGGTGCTGCGCACGACGGCCGACGTGGTCGAGCTGCTGCGCCGGAACGGGCTGCCCAAGGGCGACGCGCTCGCCACCGCCCGGATCGCCGGCATCATGGGCGCCAAGCGCACCCCCGACCTGGTGCCGCTGTGCCACCCCATCGCCCTCACCGGCGTCACCGTCGACCTGGCGCTCACCGACTCCGCCGTCCACATCACCGCCACCGTAAGGACCACCGACCGCACCGGCGTCGAGATGGAGGCGCTGACCGCTGTCGCCGTCGCCGGCCTCACGCTGCACGACATGGTCAAGGCCGTCGACCCGGCCGCCGTGCTGGACCGCGTGCAGGTCGAGCGCAAGGACGGCGGCAAGACCGGCAGCTGGACCAGGCCGGACGGCCGCTGATGACCGCGGTGGGCGGGGCTGAGCGGCCGCGTGCGGCCCGGGTCGTCACCGCGTCCAACCGGGCGGCCGCCGGCGTCTACGCGGACCGTGGCGGCCCGCTGATCGCAGACTGGCTGCGCGCGCACGGGTTCGACTGCCCGGACCCGGCTGTCGTACCGGACGGCGAGCCCGTCGGCGACGCGCTGCGGGAGGCCGTCGCCGCCGGGGTGGACGTGGTCATCACCACCGGCGGCACCGGGATCTCACCGACCGACGCCACCCCCGAGATCACCCGCGCTGTGCTGGACTACGAGGTGCCCGGGCTGGCTGACGCGATCCGCGCCGCCGGCGCCCCGAAGGTGCCCACCGCGGTGCTCTCCAGGGGTCTGGCCGGGGTTGCTGGGCGCACCCTGGTGGTCAACCTGCCGGGCTCGACGGGCGGGGTGCGCGACGGCTTGGCAGTCTTGGACGGGGTGCTCGCGCATGCCGTGGACCAGTTGAGGGGAGGCGATCACCGATGAGTGTGCTGTCCACCCAGGTGGTCCGGGCCGTGGTTGTCGAGCAGCCGCTGAGCGTCGACGAGCACGCCGAGCTGGTGGCGGACGTGGCCGCGGGCGCGGTGGTGACCTTCGCGGGCGTGGTGCGCAACCACGACGGCGGCCGGGACGTCGCCGAGCTCGAGTACAGCGGCCACCCGACCGCCGAGAAGATCATCCGCCAGGTGGCCGAGGAGGTCGCCGCGCGCGCCACCGGCGTCCGGGCGATCGCGGTCAGCCACCGGATCGGCCCGCTGCGGATCGGCGACGTGGCGCTGGCCTGCGCGGTCGCCGCCGACCACCGCCGCGAGGCGTTCGAGGTGTGCGCCGAACTGGTCGACGAGGTGAAGCGGCAGCTGCCGATCTGGAAGCGGCAGAAGTTCAGCGACGGCAGCGACGAGTGGGTCAACTGCCCGTAGCCACGGCTCGCCTGCCGTCTCGAGCCAAGTGGACCAACTGGTCGAGAGTGCCTCCGGTCTTCGGCGTAAATCTGTGGTCTCACGCCGCGCTTCGGAGCCCATCGGAGTGTCGACGGGCTGTGTCCGGGCTGTTACTCACAGGTGAGAGTTGCACGTCGGCGGCCGCGTGTGCTTTATCGGGCCGTGATCGTCGCCGCCGTGATCGCCGATGGAATCGAATGGGCGCGGCGGGATACAAATCTGGCGTGTAGCCAGAGAAATCAGAACGTGATGCACTTTGCGCGTTTGCTGTCAATCGCGCCGGAAAAGTGACCCCGTGTGCCGGGCGGAATCTGGTCGTTGCCCGCAGGTGCGTGTGGCGATCCGTGTGTGGTCCGCATGCGCGTCCCCAGGGGCCGCTGCGCCCGTCTCGAAGAGCTGCTGTGCCCGTCGGAGGGCGCCTGCGCCCCGGCACGCGAGTGGCCCGGCGGTCGTCGGTCCGCCGGGCCACTCGTCGCTACGGGCTCCTCGTAAGCGAGCCCGCGAGGTGATCAGCCGAGGTTGAGCTGCTGCCCGACCCGAAGCTGGCTCGGGTTGCTCAGCACGTCGTGGTTGCGCTGGAAGATGGCCTGCCAGCCTCCCACGATGTTCTTGGTCTGAGCGATCTTGGACAGGCTGTCGCCCGCCACCACGGTGTAGTTGGCACCGGGCTTGGTCAGGGCGGGAGCCGGCGCCGCGGCCGGGGCCGGTCCGTTCGGCTTGACCTGGGTCTGGGTGGTCCTGGTGGCGGAGGTGTCCTTCGCCGTGGTCACAGTGCGCGGAGTCGCCGAGCCCTTGGCGCCGACCTTGCGCGAGCAGCTGGGCCATGCGCCCCAGCCCTGCGCGGCGAGCACGCGCTCGGCAACAGCGATCTGCTGGGCGCGGCTGGCGCCGGCAGGGCTGCCGGCTCCTCCGTAGGCGCGCCAGGTAGAGGGAGAGAACTGGAGCCCACCGGAGTATCCATTTCCGGTGGAGGTGTTCCATTTGCCGCCGCTCTCGCACTGGGCGATCTGGTCCCAGACGCTGTCCGGGGCGGCGTTCGCGGTTCCCGCGAGGACTAGGGGAGTACCAGCAACAACGATGCCGGCGACGACGACACGAGCCAGATTCCGCGCACCGGAGCTCCGGTCGCGGGAGGTGCCTCGAGATCGGGTCATGACGCTCTCCACACCGCACTTATAGGGTTAGCTGCCGGGTTCGGGCCCAGGTGTAGCGCCCGACGGTTCCCACCGAATTAATCCCGCTGGTGTGATTTCACACCTTTGAATGGTTCCCCCATCCCTGCCCAGTGGTCATTCCTCTCGGTGGCCCCTGAGGCACTGGGCAGGGTTGGGTGCAGCGCCTCAGGTGTCATTTTCGGCCGGCGGTATCACCGGCCGCTGGAGCACGCTACGTAACTTAGGTGGGTATAAGTCAAGAAACCCGATTGCGAGGCTCGTCACGTAACGGTGATGATCACACACGTGTTCGCCATCACACTCGGCATTGTTGCAGGTCATAACGGGTTTATCACGAGACGGAAACGCTGGAGCCAAGGTAGTTCTAATCTGGAAAGTGTGATACAGATCACATGATCTGTGTCACTATTAAAACATTGCGTTCGGCTGCCGTTCAACTGGCACCTCACCCGGCGGCTCGGTCATGCTGGTCCGGTGAGTAACTCGGAGCACAGCCAGCGCGGGGCCGTCCCGGCGTCCCCGGTCGAGCTGGCCGAGGCCCTCGGCGCCACCGGCTACCTCGCCGACGAGGGTCTCGCCACCGCCGCCTTCCTGGCCCTTCGGATGAACCGCCCGCTGTTCTGCGAGGGGGAGCCGGGGACCGGCAAGACCGCACTGGCCCGGGCGATGGCCGAGGTGCTCGGTGCCGAGCTGATCCGGCTGCAGTGTCATGAAGGTATCGATGCGAGCCAGGCGCTCTACGACTGGGACTTTCCCCGGCAGTTGCTGCACCTGCGGGCCCTGGAGGCGGCGGCGGGCGCGGCCGAGGAGCGGCTGGACGCCGAGGCGGTCGAGGCCTCTCTCTATGACCGTCGCTTCCTGATCGCGCGCCCGGTGCTGCGCGCGCTGCAGACGAGCCCGAGCGTGCTGCTGATCGATGAGGTGGACCGGGCCGACGACGAGTTCGAGGCGTTCCTGCTCGAGGTACTCACCGAGCACGCCGTGACCATTCCCGAGGTCGGCGAGGTGCGCGCCACGCAGCCGCCGCTCGTTGTACTTACCTCCAACCGCACCCGCGAGGTGCACGACGCGCTCAAGCGGCGCTGCCTCTATCTCTGGCTGGACCACCCGGACGTGACCAGGGAGATCGCCATCCTCCGTAGCCGGCTGCCCGGGCTGCCCGAGCGGCTCGCCGCCCAGGTCGCGGGCGCGGTGCGCAAGATGCGCCAGCTGGAGCTGCTCAAGCCGCCCGGGGTGGCGGAGTCGCTGGACTGGGCGCAGGCGCTGCAGCTGCTCGGCGCGCGACAGCTGGACATCGATGCGGCGGCGGCGTCGCTGGGCGCGGTACTGAAGTACCGGGAGGACGCCGACCGGGTCCGCGCGCAGCTCGACGCGGTGCTGGCGTAGTCGGTGGAGGGGTTCGGCACCCCGCTGCCGGCCGGGCTCGCGGGACTGGGGGTCGGCGGGGACGGCGGGGTCGGCGCTGACCCGGTACCAGGGCTGGTCGGGTTCACCGCCGCGCTCCGGCACGCCGGGCTGCCGGTCACCACCGACCGGGTCGCGGCCTTTCTCACCGCGCTGGACGAGCTGGACGTGACCAGCAGGCCCCAGACCTACTGGGCCGGCCGGCTGACGCTGTGCGCCGACCCCGACGACGTCGGCCGCTACGACGCGGCGTTCGAGGCGTGGTTCGAGCCGGCCCGAGGCGGCCGCCCCGTGCAGGTGCAGGACCGGCGCCGGCCGCCGCCGTCCCAGCTCGCCGCGCTCAGCCAGGACGGTGAGCCTGAGCGGGAGCAGGACCCCGACGGCCCGGACACCGCCCGGCTGCGAGTGGCGGCCAGTGCCACCGAGGTACTGCGGCACCGCGACCTCGCCGAGCTGTCCGCCGCCGAGCGGGAGCACCTGCGCGCGCTGCTGGCCCTGCTGCGCGCCGAGCCGCCGCTGCGCATCTCGCGCCGGCACCGCCCGGCCGGCCGAGGTCACCCCGACCCCGGCCGCACCCTGCGTGCCGCGCTGCGCAACCACGGTGAGATCCGGGAGCTGCGCCGCAGGGCGCCGAGACGGCGGCCGCGCCGGGTCGTGCTGTTGATCGACGTGTCCGGCTCGATGGCGCCGTACGCGGACACGCTGATGCGGTTCGCGCACGTGGTGGTGCGGCGCATGCCGGCGGCGGGATCGGGCGCCGAGGCGTTCACCATCGGCACCCGGCTGACCAGGATCACCCGTGAGCTGCGGCATCGCGACGCCGAACGGGCGCTGTCCGCCGCCGGTCGGGCCATCCCGGACTGGTCCGGCGGCACCAAGCTCGGTGATGCGCTGCGCGCCTTCGTGGACCGGTGGGGCCAGCGCGGGGCGGCCCGCCGGGCGGTCGTGGTGATCTTCTCCGACGGCTGGGAGCGCGGCGACACCAGCCTGCTCGCCGAGCAGCTGGGTCGACTTCGCCGGCTCGCGCACCGCATCATCTGGGTAAACCCGCATGCGGGCAAGGACGGCTACGCCCCGATCCAGGGCGGAATAGTCGCGGCGTTGCCACACTTGGATGAGCTGTTGGCCGGGCACAGCCTGGCCACGCTGGAGCGGTTGCTGGAGGTGATGGCTCATGCGTGATGTACTGGACTCGCTGACCTCGTGGTGGGACGGCGGCAAGTCGACCGCGCTGGCGACTGTGGTGGGCACGTTCCGCTCCGCTCCGCGCCAGCCCGGTGCCTCGATGCTGGTCGGCCCGGGCGGGGAGGCCGTCGGCAGTGTGTCCGGCGGCTGTGTCGAGGGCGCCGTGTACGAGCTCGGCAACCAGGTGCTCGGCGACGGTCGGTCGTTGCTGCAGCGCTACGGGGTGTCCGACGACGACGCGTTTGCGGTCGGCCTGACCTGCGGCGGGATCCTCGACGTGTTCGTGGAGAAGATCGACCAGGAGACGTTCCCGCAGCTGCGCGCTGTGGCGGATGCGGTCAAGGCGGAGGACCCGGTCGCGGTCGCCACCGTCGTCGTGGGGCCGGCCGAGCGGCTCGGTAAGCGCCTGGTCATCTGGCCGGACCGGGTGGAGGGCACCACCGGCTCGGCCCGGCTCGACGGCGCATTGCGCGACGACGCGCGCGGCCTGCTGGACGCGGGGCGCAACGCGATGCTGCACTACGGCGTGGACGGTCAGCGGCGCGGTGAGGGGTTGGACGTGTTCGTCGAGTCGTTCGCCCCGCCACCCCGCATGATCGTGTTCGGCGCGATCGACTTCGCGGCGGCGGTGGCCCAGATGGGCTCGTTCCTCGGCTACCGGGTGACGGTGTGTGACGCCCGCCCGGTGTTCGCCACCTCAAGCCGGTTCCCAGGGGCCAACGAGGTCGTCGTGGAGTGGCCGCACCGCTACCTCAAGGCGGAGGCGGAGGCCGGTCGGATCGACGGCCGCACCGCGATCTGCGTGCTCACCCACGACCCCAAGTTCGACGTACCGGTGCTGGAGGTCGCGCTGCGGCTGCCGGAGTTCGGCTACCTCGGCGCGATGGGCTCCCGGCGCACGCACGAGGACCGGCTGGAGCGGCTGCGCGAGGTCGGGCTCACCGAGGAGGAGCTGTCGCGGATGGCCAGCCCGATCGGCCTCGACCTCGGCGCGCGCACCCCGGAGGAGACGGCCGTGTCCATCGCCGCCGAGATGATCGCGCTGCACTGGGGCGGCGGCGGCAACCGGCTCGCCGACCGCGAGGGCCCGATCCACGTCGGCGCGCACTCCTGAGCGGGTCGGACCGGTACGACGTCGTAGTACTCGGCGGCGGCCACAACGGGTTGGTCGCGGCGAGCTACCTGGCCAGGGCAGGGCGCCGCGTACTGGTGCTGGAACGGCGTGCCGAGCTCGGTGGCGCGGCCGTCTCGTTCCGGGCGTTCGACGGCGTCGACGTGCGGCTGTCCCGGTACTCCTACCTCGTCAGCCTGCTGCCCCGGAAGATCATCGCCGAGCTGGCACTGCCGGTCCGGCTGCGCAGGCGCTCGGTGTCCTCCTATACGCCGACCGGTTCGACCGGCCTGCTCGTCACCGACGACCCCAGGCGCACCGCGGAGTCCTTCCGCGCCGTGACCGGGTCGGGCCGTGACCTCGCCGGCTGGCGGCAGTTCTACGCCGGCACCACCAGGGTGGCCGAGCGGATCTTCGGCACGCTGACCGAGCCGCTGCCCAGCCGCGCGGCGCTGCGCGCCAGGGTCGCCGACGAACCCGCCTGGCAGGCGCTGTTCGAGCGGCCGCTGAGCGAGACCCTGGAGCGGACCTTCGGCTCCGACCTGGTCAGGGGCGTGGTGCTCACCGACGGCCTGATCGGCACGTTCGCCCGCGCCGACGAGCCCTCGCTGCGGCAGAACCGCTGCCTGCTCTACCACGTGATCGGTAACGGCACCGGCGACTGGGACGTGCCGGTCGGCGGGATGGGTGCGGTCACCGGCTCGCTCGCCGACGTGGCCGCTTCGGCCGGTGCCTCCCTGGTGTGCGGCGCGGAGGTGCTGGCGGCCGACCCGGAGGGCGAGGTCCGCTACCGCCACGGCGACGCCGAGCACCGGGTGCACGGCGAGCACCTGCTCTCGAACGTCTCCCCGGACACGCTGGCCGGGCTGCTCGGCGAGCCGGTCTCCGACCTGCTTGGTGAGCCCGCTGGTCCGCCACCCGAGGGCGCGCAGCTCAAGGTCAACATGGTGCTGGCGCGGCTGCCTCGGCTGCGGGACTCGGCGGTCGACCCGAAGGCGGCGTTCGCCGGCACGTTCCACGTCAACGAGGGCTACCGGCAGCTGGCCGACGCCTACGCCGAGGCCGCCGCCGGCCGGATCCCGACCCTGCCGCCCTGCGAGATCTACTGCCACTCGCTGACCGACCCTTCCATCGTCGGGGCGGGCGCGAGGGCAGGCGGCGCGCAGACGCTCACGCTGTTCGGGCTGCACCTGCCGGCGCGGCTGTTCGCCGGGCGCAACGACGAGGCCAGGGCGGAGGCGCTGGCGGCCACACTGGCCTCGCTGAACAGCGTGCTCGCCGAGCCGATCGAGGACTGCCTGCTGCGCGACGCCAACGGCCGGCCGTGCGTCGAGGCCAAGACCCCGCTCGACCTGGAGTGTGAGCTCGGCCTGCCGGCCGGCCACATCTTCCACCGCGACCTGTCGTGGCCCTACGCCGAGGACCCCTCGCGGGTGGGGCGCTGGGGAGTGGAGACCCGGCACGACCGTGTCCTGCTGTGCTGCGCGGGCGCGGCGCGCGGCGGCGGCGTCAGCGGCATCCCGGGGCGCAACGCCGCGATGGCTGTGCTCGGCCGCTGAGGTCGGGCGCCGCGCTCGACGGGACGGACCGTCGAACCGTGCCGGCGGGGTCTCGTCGGTGGTCTGAACCACCGCCAGCCGGGTTTCCGACAGACTGGGGTGCGTGCCGACAGCTCCCCTGCTCGTGGTCGACGCGGGCACGACCGCTCTCAAGGCCGCGCTGCTGGACCCTGCCGGCCGGGCACTGGCCAGCGCCTCGGTCGAGCTGCCCGTCTCACATCCCGGCCCCGGCCGCGCCGAGCAGCACCCGGACGACTGGTGGCGGGCGTTCGTCACCGCGGTGCGGCAGTGCCGGGCCGCCGGGCCGCCGCCTGCCGCGCTGGCGGTCACCGGCCAGATGCAGGACCTCGTCACGCTGGACCGGGCCGGCCTGCCGGTGCGGCCCGCGCTGCTCTACTCCGACCTGCGCGCCACCGCCGAGCTCGGTGCGCTCACGGCGAAGTTCGGCGGCGCGTGGAGCCGGGCGATCGGAAACGTGCCCGACCCGTCCAGCACCGCGGCGCAGTTGCTCTGGGTCCGCGAGCACGACCCCGAGAGCTGGCGCGCGGTGCACGGCCTGGTGTTCAGCGCATCCGGTTACCTGCTGCGGCGCGCGGGCGGCCGGGCCACCTGCGACCTGACGACCGCGTCCACCACCGGCCTGCTGGACATCGAGGCCCGCGCCTGGTGGCCGCCGCTGCTGGAGGTACTCGGGCTCGACGTCGGGCTGCTGCCCGAGCTCGTGGACGGTGTGAGCGTGGTCGGCGATCTGGGCCGGGCGGCCGCCGAGGAGCTCGACCTGTCCGCCGGGCTGCCCCTGGTGCACGCCCCCGGTGATGCGGCTTCGGTGACCGGCGGGCTGGTCGGCGAGCGCCCCGGTGCGATCAGCATCTCGCTCGGCACCAGCGGCTGGGTGGCCGCGCTCGCCGCGCTGGCCGGCGCGGTGCCGGGTGGCTCGGCGCCGGGCGGCGCACAGCTGATCGGGCCGCATGAGGCCATCCATCACCTGGTCGGCCCCACCTGGCGGGAGTCGCTGCTGATCGGGGCGCTGCTCTCCGCCGGGGCCACCGTCGACTGGGCCCGCCGTAGCTACCTGCCCGGCGCCAGCCACGCCGACGCCGACCTCGCCGCCGAGCAGGCCGGCCCGACCGACCTGCTGATGCTGCCCAGCCTCGCCGGCGAGAGGTCCCCGGTGCGGGACCCGCTGGCGGTCGGCGCCGTGGTCGGACTGCGGCCCGACACCACGCCGGCGCAGCTGTACCGGGCCGCCATGGAGGGCGTCGGTTACGCGCTGCGCCGGATACTCACGATCATGGGGCCTCGGCTGGCGGAGGTGGTGGAGTACGACGCGAGCCGGTGGCTGCCGGTATCGGGGGGCGGCGCTCGGTCGGCGGTGTTCGGCCAGATCGTGGCGGACGTGCTGGGCCGGCCGGTGGCGCCGGTGGCCGCGGAGCAGGCCGGCATGCACGGGGCCTACCGCGCCGCGACGGCCGCGCTGGGCGGGGTGGTGCCCGTGCCGCTGGCGGAGCGCACCGACCTGTCGACGGTGCTGCGGCCCGGAGCGGCGAGCGAGCACTACGGGCGGCTGGCCGACGCGCACGCGCAGCTGTGGGAGCTGCTCCGGCCGACCTTCGGGGCGCTCGGCGGCCGGTGAGGTGGCTCGCAGGCGCCGCTGGTCAGTGGTACTTGTTGCCGTCGGCGCCGGTCGTGTCCGCCGCCGCGTGGGTGTGGCGCCGGTTGCCGCGCAGCATGTCCTT
>DATAYB010000310.1:0-15295 GCA_036272795.1 Pseudonocardia sp. | reverse complement strand
CGAAGTTGAACTCGGCGCGAGCGACAGCCCACACGATCCTCGAGCTCGACCACAGTCGCCTTCGCGCACACCAAGGCGGCGACTGAGGTCGAACTCGACGCACACCACGCCAGCCAACCCCGCACCAACGCCGGCCCCGCACGAACGCCAGCCCCGCACGAACGCCGGCCACGCAGACCACGCCGGTCACGCACGCCAGCCGGTCACGCACCAACGCCGGTCCGGATTTGCCGAAACGGCCCGGACGCGACGTCGAGCTCACGTACCTCCAGTCGGTGCTCGCCGGTCCATTCCGCGGTGACGAGGCACTCGCTGCCGGCGAGCTGACCCGCAACGAACTGTTCGGACCCCGGTTCCAGCGGGTGTTTCCGGGGGTGTTCGCCCCGGCTGGCCGCGCGGTGGACTTCACGATGCGGACGCACGCCGCATACCTGCTGGTCAAGGACAGGGGTGGCGTGCTCGCCGGCTACTCGGCCGCGCTGTTGCTGGGCGCAGGCTGCGCGTCGTTCGATGCCCCTGCCGAGGTGCTGGTCCCCACCGATGCGCGCTGCCACCCCGGGCTGCGGGTGTGCCGGGACAGGTTGGTCGACTCCGAGATTGCCACGGTGGCCGGCCATCGGGTCACCTCGGCCGCGCGCACCGCGTGGGACCTGGCGCGCCGGTTGCCGCTGGTGTGGAGGCCGTGGTCGCGGTGGACGCCCTGGCGCGGGTCGGCGGGTTCCCACCTGCCGACCTGATGATCAGGCGGCGCGCGGAACCGGGTGCGCGCGGGTGCCGGCGGCTGGACAAGGTGGTCGACCTGTGCGACCGCCGCGCCGAGTCGCCGATGGAGACCCGCCTGCGGCTCACGCTGGTGCGGGGTGGCCTGCCGCGCCCGGAGGTCCAGTACCGGGTGCTCGACGAGTACGGGTTCCCATTGGCCCGTCTGGACCTGGCCTACCCGCTCGCGCGCCTGGCCATCGAGTACGACGGCGCCGGGCACCTCGACCGCCGCCGGTGGGCCAGCGACCGGGCGCGGGACGCCACGCTCGCCGGCGAGGGCTGGCAGACACTCCGCTTCGGCCCCGACGACATCGCCAACTTCCAAACGGTCCGCCAGGTCGCCGACCTGCTCGCCCTGCGCGCCCCGGACCACTACTAGCGGCCCGTGCGTGTCCCGGACGAGGGCGGCGACATCGACGCCGGTCTGGCTCGGGTGCATCGACATCCAGACTCACGTCGATCTCGCCGCCACGGCGACGAAGCGACGCAGAACCGAGCGTCAGCCCGCTACCGGGACCTCGCGGCCCAGTACCTCGGCCACCTGAGCAGCGGTTACCGCGCCTTCACGCAGGATGCGGGGGTCGGCGGCTGTCAGGTCGACGATCGTGGACGCAATGCCCTCGGTGGCCGGGCCGCCGTCGAGATACACCGACACCACCTGGCCGAGCTGCAGCCTCGCCTCGTCCATCGTCGACGCCGGCGGCGAGCCGGACCTGTTCGCGCTGGACACCGCCATCGGGCCGACCTCGCGCAGCAACTCCAGCGCCACCGGGTGCAGCGGCATACGCAGCATCACCGTGCCTCGGGTGTCGCCCAGCTCCCAGGCCAGTGACGGCGCGTGCGGCAGCACCAGTGACAGCCCACCCGGCCAGAACGCCTCGATCAGGTCCCGCGCCACCCCGGGCACCGAGCTGACCAGGCCGTCGATGGTCGTCCACGAACCGACCAGTACCGGCGCCGGCATGCTCGAGCCGCGTCCCTTGGCGGCGAGCAGGGCGCGCACGGCGTCGGCGTTGAACGCGTCACAGCCGAGCCCGTACACGGTGTCGGTCGGCAACACGACCAGCTGCCCGGCGCGGACCGCACCGGCGGCGGCCGCCAACCCGTCGCGCCGGCTGTCCGGCTCGGCACAGTCGTAGGAGGTACTCACGGCGTGACCCTAGCCCCTGTGACGAAACGCGGGCGGCCGGCCAGGTCGGCGTGCTCCACGACGTCGGTCAGCTCGGGGCGGCCGTGCAGTACGGCCGGCGCCGCCGCGGCGTGGGTGTCGTCGTGCTCGATGGCCAGCGCGCCGCCGGGGCGCAGCAGCCGGACGGCCAGCACGACGAGCGGCCGGATCACCGCGAGGCCGTCCGGTCCGGCGAACACCGCACGGTGCGGGTCGTAGTCGGCCACCTCGGGCGGTACCGGGGTGCCCTCGGGTACGTAGGGCGGGTTGGCGAGCACGAGGTCGACCCGGCCGTGCAGTTCGGGCAGCAGGCCGGCGTCGGTGACGTCCCCGTGCACCAGATGGGCGCGGTCACCGAGGTTGCGTCGGGCCCAGGCCAAGGCCTCCGGGTCGAGCTCAACGGCGTACACGTCCGCGTCCGGGCGGCTGGCGGCCACCGAGGCGGCGAGCGCACCCGAGCCGGTGCACAGGTCCACCACCAGCGGATTCGCCACTCCGGTCAGCGCGCGCAGTCCCCACTCGAGGAGGAGCTCCGTCTCCAGCCGGGGGACAAAAACACCCGGCCCGACCGCGACGTCCACCGGTCCCATCGGCGCGGTGCCGAGCAGGTACTGCAGCGGTACCCGGCTCGCACGGCGTGCGACGAGCGCCCGGAACGGGCCTCCCGAGGCAGGGTCAACGGCCCCTGACAACGAGAGCTGGGCGCGCCGCACCCCGAGCACGTGCGCGGCGAGTAGCTCGGCGTCCACCCGGGGGCTGGGCACCCCGGCGGCGGCGAGCTCGCGCTCGGCCTCGGCCAGCGCCGCCCGCCACGATATTTCGGACACAACCCCGTCTCCCTCTGCCATTGCCGGACGACACGCTGGAAGCGGCCCCCGGCCTGGCCCTATACAGGGCACATGGCATTCACGATTGGTCTGGCGATCTTCCCCGACGCCGAGGAACTCGACTTCGTCGGCCCGTGGGAGGTGTTCACCGCGTCGGCCATGCTGCGCGAGCGCGACGGCGAGGAACCCGACCGTGCGCTGCTCATCGCCGCAGACCTCGAACCGGTGCGCTGCAACAAGGGCCTGCGGGTGCTGCCGGACGCCACGTTCGACGAGCACCCCGCGCTGGACGTCGTGCTCGTGCCCGGTGGCCAGGGCACCCGCCGCGAGGCCGACAACCCGGCGCTGCTCGGCTGGCTGGCCAAGGTGTCGGCCTCGGCGCAGTGGACGACGAGCGTGTGCACCGGTTCGCTGCTGCTGCACACCGCCGGCGTCGCCGAGGGCCGTCGGCTGGCCACGCACTGGAGCTTCGAGGAGGAGCTCGAGCGGCGCGGCGCCACCGTCGTCCGCGACGCCCGGTGGGTGCGCGACGGGCAGGTGGTCAGCAGCCAGGGCGTCTCGGCGGGCATCGACATGGCGTTGTGGCTGGTCGGACAGCTGCACTCGCCCGCGCACGCCAGGGCCACCCAGCGCTACATCCAGTACGAGCCGGCCCCGCCGTACCAGGCCGACGCCTGACCGCACGCGGCCCGCACAGACCGTTCCCCTACCGCACAGACCGTGCAAAGTCTGTGCGGTAGGTAGACGGTCTGTGCCGTGACAGAAACGGTGGCGACGAGGACGGCGCTCAGCTGGCCAGCGACTCGGCCCGGTCGGCGGCCACGAGGGCGTCGACCATCTCGTCCAGATCACCGTCGAGCACGGCGTCGAGGTTGTGGGACTTGTAGTTGACGCGGTGGTCGGAGATGCGGTTCTCCGGGAAGTTGTACGTGCGGATGCGCTCGGAGCGGTCGACCGTGCGCACCTGCGAGCGGCGGTCCGCCGAGGCGACGGCGGCCGCCTGCTCGTCGGCCAGTGCCTGCAGCCGGAACCGGAGCACCTCCATCGCACGCGCCCGGTTCTGCAGCTGGGAACGTTCGTTCTGGCAGGAGACCACAACCCCGGTCGGCAGGTGCGTGATGCGCACGGCGGAGTCGGTCGTGTTGACGCTCTGCCCGCCGTGCCCGGACGAGCGGAACACATCGATCCGCAGGTCCTTCTCGTCGATCTCGACGTCGGCCGCCGCCTCCACCTCGGGGTAGACCAGCACGCCGGCAGCCGAGGTGTGGATCCGCCCCTGCGACTCGGTGACCGGGACCCGCTGCACCCGGTGCACGCCGCCCTCGTACTTCAGCCGCGACCAGACGCCGTCCATACCGTCGCTGGCCCGCCCGCGCACGGACATCGTGACGTCCTTGAACCCGCCAAGGTCGGAGTCGGTGCCGCCGAGCACCTCGGTCTTCCAGCCCCGCCGCTCGGCGTAGCGCTGGTACATCCGCAGCAAGTCGCCCGCGAACAGCGCGGACTCCTCACCGCCCGCTCCCGCCTTGACCTCCAGCACCACGTCGTCGCCGTCACGCGGGTCACGGGGTACGAGCAGCTCGGCGAGCTTGCGTTCCAGCGCGTCCACCCGCCCGGCCAGCTCCTCGGCCTCGGCGGCGAAGCTCGCGTCCTCGCCGGCGAGCTCGCGCGCGGCGGCCAGGTCCTCCCGGGTGCTGGTCAGCTCGTGCGAGGTGCGCACGATCGGCCCGATCTGGGCATAGCGCCGGCCTAACGAGCGGGCTACGGCGGCGTCGGCGTGCACCTCGGGGTCGGCGAGGCGGCGCTCCAGGTCGACGTACTCGGCGAGCAGCGCGTTCAGCCCGGACGCGTTGGGCTCGGTCGACGTGCTCACCGGTGTCCTCCCTGCTGGTGGGCCGTGAGTGGCGAGTGGAGCTATAGCCCCCACTCGCCACTCACGGGTCGTGACATGCGAAAACGCCCGCCTGCACCCTCGTGGTCGAGGGGCGGGCGGGCGCTTCGGGGTGGCTACTTGGCGGCGGTCTTGTCGCGACGGCCGTACCGCTTCTCGAAGCGGGCGACGCGACCACCGGCGTCCATGATCTTCTGCTTCCCGGTGTAGAACGGGTGGCAGTTCGAGCAGACCTCGACGCGGATGTCGCCGCTCTTCTTGGTGCTGTGCGTCTCGAACGCGTTGCCGCAGCTACAGGTCACCTGGGTGGCCACGTAGTCGGGGTGAATTCCAGTCCTCACGTGCAGTCCTCTCCATAGTGGCCGCCGGGTCTCCCGTCACACGACGGAAGTGAACCGGAGCCGAATCTCCGACGCACAGTGTGCCACTGCGCGGAACTCGGTGGGACACCGGCTACAACACGCGGTGCCCCACCGATGTTCCGCACCGACCGCTGGGGCCGGTGTGACGTGGGTTCTGACGTCGGCCCGGTGTCAGTCGTCCGAGCCGGGGGTGTTCTTCGCCACCTGCATCAGGAACTCGATGTTCGTGCGGGTCTTGCGCAGCTGCGTGAGCACCAGGTCGAGCGCCTGCTGGTCGTCCAGGGCGGACAGCACCCGGCGGAGCTTGACGGTGACCGCCATCTCGTCGGGAGCCAGCAGCAGCTCCTCCTTGCGGGTACCGGAGGCGTCGATGTCGATCGCGGGGAAGACCCGCTTGTCGGCGATCCGCCGGTCGAGCTTGAGCTCGGCGTTACCGGTGCCCTTGAACTCCTCGAAGATGACCGTGTCCATCGTGGACCCGGTCTCCACCAGCGCGGTGGCGAAGATGGTCAGCGAGCCGCCGTCCTCGATGTTGCGCGCCGCGCCCAGGAACCGCTTCGGCGGGTAGAGGGCGGTGGAGTCGACACCACCGGACAGGATCCGGCCCGATGCCGGCGCCGCCAGGTTGTACGCCCGGCCGAGCCGCGTGATCGAGTCGAGCAGCACGACGACGTCGTGACCCATCTCGACGAGCCGCTTGGCCCGCTCGATGGACAGCTCGGCCACCGTGGTGTGGTCCGACGGCGGGCGGTCGAAGGTGGAGGCGATGACCTCACCCTTCACCGACCGCTGCATGTCGGTGACCTCCTCGGGGCGCTCGTCGACGAGCACGACCATGAGGTGGCATTCCGGGTTGTTCGTGGTGATCGCGTTGGCGATGGCCTGCAGGATCATCGTCTTGCCGGCCTTCGGCGGCGAGACGATGAGCGCGCGCTGGCCCTTGCCGATCGGCATCACCAGGTCGATGACCCGGGTGGTCAGCTTGGACGACTCGGTCTCCAGGCGGAGCCGGTCGTTCGGGTAGAGGGGCGTGAGCTTGGTGAACTCCGGCCGGTTCTTCGCCTGGTCGGGGTCGAGCCCGTTGATGGTGTCGACCCGGACCAGCGGGTTGAACTTCTGCCGCTGCTGCTCGCCGTCACGGGGCTGGCGGACGGCGCCGCTGACATTGTCACCGCGGCGCAGGCCGTAGCGGCGGACCATCGACAGCGAGACGTACACGTCGTTCGGCCCGGACAGGTAGCCGGACGTGCGGACGAACGCGTAGTTGTCCAGCACGTCGAGGATGCCGGCCACGGGGAGCAGCACGTCGTCGTCGCGCACCTCGGTGTCGGGGGCGTTGTTGCCGCCACCCTGGACACCACCCTGGCCGGGGGCGTCGCGACGGTCGCTGCGACCACGCCGGTTGCGGTCCCGGAAGCGCCGGCCACGCCGGCCGCGGCCGGTGCCGTCGTCATCCTCGTCGTCGTCGCGGTTGTTCTGCTGACGACTGTCCTGCTGGCGGCTGTCCTGCTGCCGGTTGTCCTGCTGGCGGTCCTGCCGGTTGTTCTGGCGGTTGTTGCCGCCGTCCCGGCTGTCCTGCTGGCGGTTGTCCTGCTGCCGGTCCTGCCGGTTGCCGCTGTCCTGCTGGCGGCTGTCCTGCTGCCGACTGTCCTGCTGGCGGCTGTCCTGCTGCCGGCTGTCCTGCTGGCGGCTGTCCTGCCGGTCGCGGGAGCGCTGGCCACGGCCTTCGCCGGAGTCCTGCTCGCGCGGTTCGGCCGAGCCGCCCGCGTCGGCGGCCTTGGGCGCCTCGACGCTCGGGGTGGCGGTGCTTTCGGCCGAGTCGTTGTCCTCGGCGGCCTCGGACGTCGCGTCCGGCGCGCCCGCCGGGCGGGAGGCGCTGCGCCGACGGCGGGTACGCGTGGGGGCCTCGGCGGCCGGGCTCTCCTCGGCGGCCGGGGCGGCGGGGGCCTCGGCGGCGGGGGCGTCGCTGGTGGCGGCGCTGCCGTTGCGCGCGGCCCTCGGAGTGCGGGCCGGGGCGGCCTCCTCCGCGAGGGGTAGCTGCTCCTGGCTGGTCGCGGACGGGCGCCGCGCGCCGCCGGAACCGCCCTGGGCCTCCTTGATCGCGGTGATCAGGTCGCCCTTGCGCAGGCCCTCGGTGTTCGGGATTTTCAGCTCTCCCGCGAGCTGCCGCAGCTCAGCCAGGACCATTCCGGTCAGGCCGCCACGCTTGCGGGTGGGCGTGCCATTGGCGGGGCCGCGGTCTGCCGCGTCAGCGGCGGATGCACCGGCCGAACCGGCGACTTCGCCAGCCGGCTGTTCGGTGCTGATGGTGTCGGTGTCGCTCACAAAGATCCTTCCTAACCGACCAGGGCTCTTGCGCTGATCAGCGGATTTTTTGTCGTCCGTGCGGTGTGCAGGGACGACCCAGTCAGAACGCGGTGGCGGCCCATCACCGCTCGCGCCGACAGATACGGTGGACAACGACCAGGTCGATGATCATGTGCCGGCGTTTCCCGCGCCTTCACGCGGCCAAACGTGGAAAGAGATCAAACCCGGTTTCAGCTCGGGAGTGTACCGACGCGGATCACGCGCGGTCGTTGTACGCCGCCGAGAGTAGACAAAAGGTCGCCAGCCGGCAACAACACGCCCCGGCGCGCCACCCGCTCAGCGGAGATGAGTCACCCGATGTGTACCACCGCGCCGGTCCGATCCACCTGCAGCGGGGTGACCGTGAAGGAGGGTCCGACCAGGGCTTCGGGTAGTTCGGTACCGGCCAGCAGCGCCAGCACGGTCGGCCCGGCGCCGGAGATCACCGCCGGCACCCCGTGCTCACGCAGCTGATCCACCAGCTGGGAGGACTCGGGATAGGCCGGCCGTCGGTACGGCTGGTGCAGCCGGTCCTCGGTGGCCGCGAACAGCAGCTCGGGCCTCGAGGTGAAGGCGCACACGCCCAACGCCGTCCGACTTGCGGTGAATGCCGCGTCGGCCAGCGGAACCATCTCGGGGAGCAGGCGGCGGGTCATCGTGGTGGAGGACTCCTCCGCCGGGATCAGGGCCACCGGCCGCAGCTCCGCATGGGGTTCGAGTCGTGCAGCGCCGTACGCGTCCCCGTTATTCCCGCGATAGCTCCAGGCGACCACAAAACCGCCGAGCAGGCTCGCGGCCGCGTTGTCGGCGTGACCGTCCATTGCCGCCGCGACCTGCAGCAACAGCTCGCGGTCGGGTTCCAGCTCGCGGCCGAGCAGCGCGCTCGCGGTCACCGCGCCGGCCACCGCCGCGGCGGCCGAGGAGCCGAGGCCACGGCCGTGCGGGATCTGGTTGGTGCAGCGCAGCCGCAGCCCCGGCGGCGTCTCGCCGAACGCCTTGAACGCCTCCCGCATCGCGCGTACGACCAGGTGCTGCTCGTCCAGCGGCACCTCGCCCGCGCCCTCGCCGGCCACCTCGACGACCAGCCCGTCGTCCGCCGTGCTGGCCAGCACCTCGTCGTAGCGGCCCAGCGCCAGCGCCAGGGTGTCGAAGCCGGGGCCGAGGTTGGCCGACGACGCGGGTACCCGGACGCGGACCTCGCGGTGCGCGCTCATCCGAGGCCGAGCGCGGTCGCCACGGCGTTCGGGTCCGCCCGCACGACCACCGTCTCGGGCGCGGCGTGCAGCGCGGTGTCCGGGTCCTTCAGCCCGTGCCCGGTCACCGTGCACACCACGAGACTGTCCGCGGGCACCTTGCCCGCAGTGCTGACCTGCAACAACCCGGCAACGCTCGCCGCCGACGCCGGCTCCACGAACACCGCCTCCTCGGCCGAGAGCAGCCGGTAGGCGGCCAGGATCTCGTCGTCGGTGACCGCCGCGAACAGCCCGCCCGACTCGTCGCGCGCCGTGACCGCGCCGGCCCAGGAGGCGGGCGCGCCGATCCGGATCGCGGTCGCGATGGTCTCCGGGTGCGCCACGGGGGCACCGTGCACGAGCGGAGCCGCGCCGGCCGCCTGGAAGCCGAACATCCTGGGCAGCTCCGGAATCAACCCGTCCGAGTGATACGCCCGGTAACCCTTCCAGTACGCGGTGATGTTGCCGGCGTTGCCGACCGGCAGGCAGTGCACGTCCGGCGCGCGGCCCAGCTCGTCGCACACCTCGTAGGCGGCGCTGGCCTGGCCGGCGATCCGGGTCGGGTTCACCGAGTTCACCAGCGCGGTGACGGGATAATCGGCGGCGGTCTTGCGTGCCAGCTCGAGGCAGTCGTCGAAGTTGCCGTCGATCTGCAGGATCTTCGCCCCGTGCGCCACAGCCTGGGCCAGCTTGCCCAGCGCGATCTTGCCCTGCGGCACGAGAACGGCGCAGGTCAGGCCCGCGCGGGCGGCGTAGGCGGCGGCCGAGGCGGACGTGTTGCCGGTGGAGGCGCAGAGCACGCCCTGCGCGCCCTCGGCCCGTGCCACGGTGACCGCGACGGTCATGCCTCGGTCCTTGAACGAGCCGGTCGGGTTCGCCCCGTCGACCTTCAGGAAGACGTTCGCGCCGACGCGCTCGGACAGCCTCGGGGCCGGCAGCAGCGGGGTGCCCCCCTCGCCGAGCGTCACCACGTCCCAGCCGGGATCCACCGGCATGCGGTCCCGGTACGCCTCGATCACCCCTGGCCAACGCCATGGCGCGCCGGTCGATGCCGGGTTCAGACCCCGCGCGGCAGCCTGCATCACGCCACTCCCAACGCACTCACCGGTCGGCCGAGGTTCTCCACGCGCAGCACGCGGTCGACCCCGAGCACCTCGTCCAGCTCACCGAGCGCGGCCACGGTAGCCGCCAGCGCGGCATCCGGCGCGGTATGGGTCACGATGACCAGCCGGGCGCCGTGCTCCGCGTCGGGCGCCGTCTCCTGGCGCACTGTGGCGATACTCACCTCGTGGCGGGCGAACAGGCCGGCGATCGTGGCCAGCACGCCGGCGCGGTCGTCCACGTCGAGGCTGATGTGGTAACGAGTCGGCGTGCGGCCCATCGGCTGCACCGGCAGGCTGGCGTGCGCGGACTCGCGGGGTCCCCTGCCGCCCGCGACGCGGTTGCGGGCCACCGCGACCAGGTCACCGAGCACCGCGCTCGCGGTCGGCGCTCCCCCGGCGCCCTGGCCGTAGAACATCAGCTGGCCGGCCGCCTCGGCCTCCACGAACACCGCGTTGTACGCCTCGCCGACCGAGGCCAGCGGGTGGCTGTGCGGGATCATCGCCGGGTACACGCGGGCGGATACCCATTCGGTGGCGTCCGTCCCGCTCTCCGACGCCGGCACCGAGATCCGCTCGCAGATGGCCAGCAGCTTCACCGTGCAGCCGATCGACTCGGCGGCCGCGATGTCCGCCGCGGTCACCGAGCTGATCCCCTCGCAGTACACGTCGGAGCCGGACACCCGGGTGTGGAAGGCCAGCGTGGCCAGGATGGCGGCCTTCGCCTGCGCGTCGTAGCCGTCCACGTCGGCGCTCGGGTCGGCCTCGGCGTAACCGAGCTCGGTGGCCTCGTCCAGTGCCTCGCGGTAGCCGGTGCCGGCCGAGGCCATCGCGGACAGGATGAAGTTCGTGGTGCCGTTCACGATGCCGGCCACCCGCGTGATCTTGTCGCCGGCCAGCGACTCGCGCAGCGGCCGCAGCAGCGGGATCGCGCCGGCAACCGAGGCCTCGTAGTAGAGGTCGGCACCGGACGCGTCGGCGGCCTCGGCGAGCGTGGCGCCGTCCTCCGCGAGCAGCGCCTTGTTGGCCGTGACCACGCCCTTGCCGGCCTTGAGCGCGTCCAGCAGCAGCCCGCGCGCAGGGTCGATACCGCCGATCACCTCGACCACGACGTCCACGTCAGGCCGGTTGACCAGGCCGTGCGCATCGGTGGTCAGCAGGTGCGCTGGCACGTCGGCGTGCTTGTGCACCCGCCGCACCGCCACCCCGACCAGCTCGACCGGTGCGCCGATCCGGGCGGCCAGCTCGGCGGACTGCTCCGACAGCAGCCGCACCACCTCACCGCCCACGGTGCCACAGCCCAACAGCGCCACCCTCACCGGCGCACCCGAGGGCACCAGCGGCTCGCCGACGCCACTCACGGCGACACCTCCAGCGCGAACAGGTCGTCGACGGTCTCCCGGCGCAGCACCACGCGATGCTCGCCGTCGCGCACCGCGACCACGGCGGGGCGCGGCAGCCGGTTGTAGGAGCTGGCCATGGCGTAGCAGTAGGCGCCGGTGGCGGCCACCGCGAGCAGGTCGCCGGGGGCAAGGTCGGTGGCCAGCCAGCAGTCCTGCACGAGCACGTCACCGGACTCGCAGTGCTTGCCAACCACGCGGGACAGGGCGGCCGGCAGCGCGTCCTCGCCCGCCGACCGGGACACCAGCCGGCAGTCGTAGCGGGCGTCGTAGAGCGCGGTACGGATGTTGTCGCTCATCCCGCCGTCCACGCTGACGTAGCGCCGCCCGGACCCGTGGCCCAGCGGCACGTCCTTCAGGGTGCCGACCTGGTACACCGTGACCGTGCCCGGCCCGGCGATCGCGCGCCCCGGCTCCACGGCGATCCTCGGCGTCTCGAGGCCGGCGTCGGCGCACTCCTTGCCGACGATGTCGATGAGCTCGCCGGCGAGCCTCGCCACCGGGGGCGGGTCGTCGTCCGGCAGGTACGCGATGCCGAGCCCGCCGCCGAGGTCCAGCGTGGTCAGCGACGCGAGCGCGGTGGGGCCGTACTCGGCGTGCAGGTCGGCGAGCAGCCCCACCACCCGGCGGGCGGCCACCTCGAAGCCGTCGGAGTCGAAGATCTGCGAGCCGATGTGGCTGTGCAGCCCGATCAGCTCGAGCCCGTCGGCCTTGAGCACCCGGCGCACGGCCTCGGCCGCGTCCGACTTCACCCCGCCGGCCAGCGAGAACCCGAACTTCTGGTCCTCGTGCGCCGTGGCGATGTACTCGTGGGTGTGCGCCTCGACGCCGACGGTGATCCGGACCATGACGCGTTGGCGCACATCCCGGTCCCTGGCGATCTGGTCGAGCCGGGCGATCTCGTAGAACGAGTCGAGCACCACGGTGCCCACCCCCGCCTCGACCCCCGCGACCAGCTCCGCCTCCGACTTGTTGTTGCCGTGCATGGCGATCCGCCCGGCCGGGAACTCGGCGCGCAGCGCGATGGCCAGCTCGCCACCGCTGCACACGTCCAGCGAGAGCCCCTCGGCGGCGACCCAGCGGGCCACCTCGGTGCACAGGAACGCCTTCGCCGCGTAGTGCACGTTCGCCGGGTCGCCGTAGGCGGTGGCGAACTCCGTACAGCGGGACCGGAAGTCGGCCTCGTCCAGCACGAACAGCGGCGTGCCGTACTCGGCGGCCAGCTCGCGCACGTCCACACCGGCGATGCGCAGGGCTCCGTCGGCACCGCGCTCGGCGTTGCGCGGCCAGACGTGCGTGGCCAGGTCGTCCAGCTCGGTGAGCCGGCTCGGCCGTTGCCCCTCGGTCTCCGGGTGGTTGGTGACGTCGGCGTGCCGGGGGCCGGCGGGATGCGCCCTCACAACCGCTCCGGTGCGCTCACGCCGACCAGGTCCAGCCCGTTGGCCAGCACCTGGCGGGACGCCGAGGCCAGTGCCAGCCGGGCGCGGTGCAGCTCGGTGATCGGTTCGTCGCCCAGCGGCAGCACCCGGCAGGTGTCGTCGCAGCGGTCGTATGCGGTACTCATGGTCTCCAGGTAGCGGACCACGCGGGGTGGCTCGCCTCGTTGCGCGGCGGCGCGTACCACGTCCGGGTACTCGCCGAGGGTGCGGATCAGCTCGCCCTCCGTGGGGTGTTCGAGCAGCTCGTAGTGCCGGCCGAGGGTGATGCCCAGGTCGGCGGCGTGCCGGGCGAGCGCGCACAGGCGGGCGTGCGTGAACCGCACCCGGTACGCCGGGTTCCGCTCGGTCGGGGCGGCCAGCACGTCCATATCCGTGTCCAGTGCGGGACCCAGCGCCTGCGCCCCGGTGCGGGCCAGCGCGTACCGCGCGGCGGGTTCGCCGACGGCGGCGACCAGCTCAACCATGGTGATCATGGTGCCGGTCCGGGTGCGGATCCGGGTCGCCCTGGCGGCCTCGACCAGCGCGTTCACCCGCGCGTGCACTGACCCCGGGTCCATGCCGTACCGGGACCCCGCCGCCAGCACGTCGTCGACCACCGTGCCCCGCTCGACGGCGGCCAGCCGCAGGTTCACGAACCCCGGGCCGGCCACCTCGGCGGTGGCGATGCCGGCGCGGCCGCCGAGGTCGTCGACGAGCCAGCCGGCCAGCTGCCGGGGCGCCACGCCGAGCCGTTTCGCGGTACGCAGGGCCACCGAGGTCGCGTAGTCGCCGTGCTCAGGGTTCCTCGGCCTCGCGATATCGATCTCCACCGGCAGCGCGTCGGTACCGAGCCCGCGACCGGTCAGCACATCGGTCGCGGCAGCACGGACCAACGCGGCCAGGTCGGTGGGGGTCACGCGGCGGAGTCTAATGTGCGCCCCGCCAAAGGGCCGGTGGGTGATGATCCCGCCCACCCGCCACCCGGTGCTGCCACCGGCTGGGTGGGCGCCGCTCCGTAGACTGGGCGCCGCAGGTTCGCCCTCCAATCACCGGGGAATGGTTCATGGCCAGCGCAAAGAACAGCAAGGCCGGGCGGAAGAAGAGGGCCCCGGTCGTCAACGCGAAGTCGACCCCGTGGGGCACCATCGCCGCGGTCGTCGCCGTGGTGGTCTTCGCCGCCGCCGTGTTCGGCTACGTGTTCGTGCAGAACCGGCAGCAGGACGAGAAGGCCGGCGCGCTGGCCCCGTTCACCCCGACGGCCGACAACCGGGACCCGGCCAAGGCGATTCCCGGCGTGATCGAGGCGAACTTCCCCTCCGGCCAGCACGTCACACCGAACCAGCGGGTCGCCTACACCCACTTCCCGCCGTTCGGTGGCGCGCACGACTACAACTGGGCCGCCTGCACCGGCGTCGTCTACCAGAGCGCGGTGCGGAATGAGAACATGGTGCACGCCCTCGAGCACGGCGCCGTGTGGATCGCCTACGACCCCGCCCGGGTCACCGGCACCGCGCTGGACTCGCTGCGCACCAGGGCGGAGGGCAAGCCGTACACGCTGATGTCCCCGTACCCGGGCCTCGACCAGCCGATCGCGCTGCAGTCCTGGGGCCATCAGCTGAAGGTGGCCGACGCCGCCGACCCCCGGATCGACCAGTTCATCCAGGCGCTGCGCCGCAACCAGTACGCCTACCCGGAGGTCGGCGCGAGCTGCGACGCACTCGGCCCCGGCCAGTTCGACCCGAACAACCCGCCGCCCTTCGACCCGACCCCGCCCGGCCCGGGCGCCGTCCCGGAGCAGGGCGCAGGCGCACCGGCGGCGGCCGGCGAGCAGCTGACCCACCCGCAGGGCGGCAACGGGTGACCGACCCGGCCACCGCCACCGCCACCGCCACCGCCGAGCCGGACACCTCGGCCGAGCCCGACCACAGCGGCTCGCCGACCTGGGCGAGATACGTGCTGGTCGCCGGGGGTGCGGTCGCACTGCTGCTGCTCGGTGCGGCGGCCGGCCTGCTGATCGGGTTGCCCGGCTCGACGAGCGTCGCGGTGCCCGGCCCCGACTCGGTGGACGTCGGCTTCGCGCAGGACATGAGCGTGCACCACGAGCAGGCCGTCCGGATGGCAAGCTGGGAGCGCGACCACACGACCGACCCTGAGCTGCGCCAGCTCGCCTTCGACATCGAGACCGGGCAGAGCCGCCAGATCGGCTATCTGCAGGGCTGGCTGGCACTGTGGCGGGCGAGCAACCAGTCGCCGAGCGGCTACATGCGCTGGATGCCGGCCGACGGCCCCGGTATGGCGGGCATGCCCGGCATGTCCGGCCACGGCAGCCCGAGTGCAGGCGCGGGCGGCCAGCCCGGTGCGGGTGGCGGGCAGCAGCCCGGAGCCGGCGTGGCCCAGATGCCCGGCATGGCGTCCGACCAGGAGATCCGCGAGCTGACCACGAGCACCGGGCCGGCGATGGACGCGCTGTTCCTCCAGCTCATGCTGCGCCACCATCAGGGCGGGGCACCCATGCTCAGCTACGCGGCGCGCGCCGCCCAGGAGCCCGAGGTGCGCAACCTCGCCAGCCAGATGCTCACCTCGCAAACCGCCGAGAGCGACTACATGCGCCGGCTAATGGCCGCCCGGGGCGCCACACCGCTGCCCGCTGGGTAGCCCGCCGGGGACCGCCCCGATCAGTGCGCTAGTCTGACGAGGTCGCAGTTGCGGCTGGCCCCCGTAGCTCAGGGGATAGAGCACCGCCCTCCGGAGGCGGGAGCGCAGGTTCGAATCCTGCCGGGGGCACCACG
>DATAYB010000309.1:0-3984 GCA_036272795.1 Pseudonocardia sp. | reverse complement strand
CTGCGTATGGGCAGGGCGCGTGAGCTGCTGAGACAGGTGCCGGCCCTGGACACCACGGCGCTGCGGACGCGGCCGGAGGTCGAGCGCGCGATGCTGCTGCTGTCCTACTTCGCGCACGGCTACCTCAACGACTCCGACCCGCCGCTGGCCTCGATCCCGGCGAACCTCGCGGTGCCGTGGCATGCGGTGGCGACGCGGCTGGGACGGCCGCCGATCCTCGCCTACGCGTCCCACCAGCTGCACAACTGGGGGCGGATCGACCCGTCGGGAGCCGTCGAGCCGAACAACCTGCTGCGCCTGCAGGACTTCCTCGGCGGCATGGACGACGACTGGTTCGTCATGGTGCACGTCGCCATCGAGGCCGCCGCCGCGCCGGGCCTGGTCGCCATGGTCGGCGCGCAGGATGCGGTGCGCACCGGCGACCTGGATACCGCGGCCACCCAGCTACGCACCGTCGCCGCCAGCCTCGACGCCATGCACGACACGCTCGCGCGCATGCCAGAACGCTGCGACCCCTACATCTACTACAACCGGGTACGGCTCTTCCTGTTCGGCTGGAAGAACAACCCGGCGTTTCCCGAAGGGATCGTGTACGAGGGCGTCGAGGAGTACGGCGGGGCGCCGCAACAGTTCAGCGGGGAGACGGGTGCACAGAGCGCGATCATCCCGTTCCTCGCCGAGGCGCTCGGCATCGGGCACGCGAACGACCCGCTCAACGACTTCATGACGTCGCTGCGGGACTACATCCCGCCGCGCCACCGGGCGTTCATCGAGGAGGTCGGTCCCCGGGTCGACCTGCGCGGCGCGGTGCTGTCGCGGCGCCCGGCCGACGCGGTGGCCGCCTACGACGCGTGTATCGAGGCGATGCGCCGGTTCCACGACCTGCACCTGCGCTACGCCGCGAGCTACGTACACCGCCAGGGCCGTACCTCGGGCAGCTCCACGGCCAACGACAACGAGACGGGCACCGGCGGCACCCCGTTCATGAAGTACCTCAAGCTGCACCTGGACAACATCAGCGCGCACACCATCGGGGCGAGCTGATGTCGGCACCGGTCGCGACCCCCTCCGGTGTCGACCCCCGGGTCGTCGTGTTCCGGGTCCGGGACGAGGTCGACGTCTTTGCCGTCCGCACGGACCGCTTCCTCGCCCTCATCGACACCACCGGCACGCCCGCCCAGTGCCGGCAGCTGCTCGACTCCCTCGGTGCCGACCTGGGCCGGACCCCCCTGGTCGTGGTGAACACGCACGCCGACTGGGACCACGTGTGGGGCAACTCGGCGGTCGCCGGGCGTGCGCCGATCATCGCGCACGAGGCAGCGCTGACCCGGTTGCGCTCCACCGAGGCCGCCGAGACGCTGCTGGCCAAACGCGGCGGCTCGACACGGTTCGACGAGGTCGAACTGGTCGAGCCGACGGTGACGTTCCGCGACTCGCTCGTGCTGCACGGCGGCGACCTGACCCTGCACCTGCTGCATACCCCGGGCCACACCGCCGACCACGTCGCGGTGTGGATCCCCGAGCTGCGGCTGTGCCTCGCCGGCGACGCCGCCGAGGACCCGATACCCGAGGTCACCGACCCGACGCCGCGCGACCTTCAGCTACTTCGCCGATCCCTGTCGACACTGCTCGAGCTGCGGCCGGACCACGTGCTGCCCAGCCACGGCGAGACGTCCTCCCCCGACCTGCTCAGCCACAACCTCTCCTACTTCGACACCGTGACCGAACGCGTCGACGCACTCCCGGCGACCGAGCTCACGGCGGAACTCTCCGCCGAGCTCGCGGCCGCTGACGCCCTCAGCGGGCTCGGCTTCGGCGACTGCGTACCGGCGGCCCGCGAGCTGGCGCCCGGGCAGCTCGACTTCTACCGGATGTGCCACCGGAAGGCGGTGCACGCCGCCGTGCTCCAGCGGTGTGCGCGGTGACCGCGGGTCGAGACACGGGTCAGGGCGTGGTCTCCAGCTCCCACTCCTGGGCGCGCGGGATGGCGAGCATGTCGCGGTGGGCCTTCGGCGTGAACGGCCACAGCGCGGGCAGGCCGTCCTTGCCGAGGTACCAGCTGTCGCAGCCACTGGTCCAGATGGTGCGGGGAAAGGCCTTCCGTACCTCGGTCATGAAACTTTCGGTGGCATCGCCCCGGGGCGTGGCGGTGTCGAAGTCCCCCGCGCGCCAGCGTTCGACCCATTTCAGTACGTAGTCCACCTGGGTCTCGGTGATCATGAAGAGGGACTGGTTGCCGATCGGCGAGTTCGGGCCGAGCAGCAGGAAGAAGTTGGGGAAGCCGGGCAGGGCGACGGTCCGGTAGCCGCGAGGTTCTTCGCTCCAGTACTTGGACAGGCGCAGCCCGTCCGGGCCGATCAGCTCGACGGGCTGCAAGTAGGCGTGGGCGTCGAACCCGGTGGCCAGCACGATGACGTCGAGTTCGTGCGCCCGGCCGTCGGCGGTGACGATGCCGCGTTCGGTGACGTGGTCGATCGCGGTGTCAACGAGCTCGGCCTCGCCGCGCTGGAACCGCTGGTAGAACCCCGACGCGAAGATCATCCGCTTGCACATCGGCTGGTCCGGGGGGCGCAGCCGTGCGCGCAAGCGGGGGTCGCGCACCAGGCGCAGGTGGGCCCGCGACACCGTCGTGATGAACCACCGCTGCCAGCCGGGGCGGATCACCGCGAGGCAGAACGACCGCTCGAACACCTCCTGCCAGAACCGGTACGCCACCCGGCCCCACCAGCGGTTCAGGGCGGGAGATCGCTTGAGCAGGCCACGGGTGAGCTTGCTGTAGCCCGGGTTGGGGACCGGGAACATCCACTGCGGAGTGCGTTGGAAGAGCTTGTAGGACGAGCAGCGCGGCGCGAGCGCCTTGGTGATCTGTACGCCGGTGGACCCCGTGCCGATCACCGCGACCCGGCGCCCGTCCAGCGGCACCGAGTGGTCCCAGCGGGCGGAGTGGAACACCGCGCCGCCGAAGTCGTCGAGGCCAGGGATCTCCGGGGTACGGGGGTGGTGCAGCACGCCGGCGGCCGAGACGATGAAGTCGAACGTCTCCTCATCGCCGTGCTTCGTGCGCAGCCGCCACTGACCGCCCGCGGTCCACTCGGCCTCGGCGACCTCGGTGCCGAAGCGGATGTGGCGGTCGATGCCCAGCTCGGTGCTGACCCGGCGCAGGTAGTCCCGGATCTCACCGCCCGGGGAGAACAGCCGCGTCCAGTCGGGGTTCGGGGCGAAGGTGTAGCTGTAGTAGCGCGACGGGACGTCGCACGACAACCCCGGGTAGGTGTTGGCCCGCCACGTGCCGCCCACCTGGTCGGCCTTCTCGTACACCACGAAGTTGTGGATCCCGGCCCGCTGCAGTTTCGCCGCGGTGCAGATACCGGACATGCCGGCGCCGATGATGGCGATGCGCGGATCACGCATGAGGACTCCCTTCCGAGGCTTTACGAGTCGACCGTCTCGCAAAGTTACAGGATGTTCGTCTTGTAACCTAGGGCTCGTGGCGACCCAGGTGGAACGGAGCTCGGCAACGCGGGAGAAGACCATTGCCGCGACCATCGATTGCCTTGTCGAGCGGGGCTACACGGGCGCGACCATCGCCGCGGTGGCCCAGCGGGCCGGCATCTCCCGGGGAGCCGTGAGCCACCAGTACCCCGACAAGGCGCGGCTCGTGGTGGACGTGGTCGAGGAGATCGGGCGGCGCCGGATGTCGGAGGTCCGCGCGGTGCTCGATACCGTGCCGGCGGGCGGCCGGCGGATCGAGGTGGGCCTCGACGAGCTGTGGCGGGCGTTCAAGGGGCCCGTCTACACGGCGGCGCTGGAGGTCTACGTCGGTGCCCGGACCGACCCTGACCTGCACCCACGCGTGCTCCAGCTCGAGCTCGACATCGACGAGGCGATCCGCGAGGTCGTGCGCGCCATGACCGGGCCCACCCGCGACCGCGACGAGCTGGACCTCCGGGCCGACGTGCTGATCAACACGCTGCGGGGGCTCGC
>DATAYB010000308.1:0-19151 GCA_036272795.1 Pseudonocardia sp. | reverse complement strand
GACCTGGTCGTGGTGGTGACCGCGGGCGGGCCCGGGGTGTCCACGACGGTGGCCGGGTTCGAGGTGTTCCGGACGGCGTTCCGGGGCAGCTTCGAGGTGGGTACGGCGGCCGCCGAGACGCTGGTGCTGGGTGTCCTGGTCGGCGCGGTGCTGGCGGTCGCCGGGCTGCTCACCCGCCGGGTCAGGGGGCAGACCAGTGACCGTTCGGGCGCTGCTGTCCCGCGGCGTGCTGGCCGTCGCGGCGGTGCTCGCCCTGCTGCCGGTGCTGTTCCTGGTGTCGCTGTCGCTGCGCGGCGTGGACGACATCTCGAACGGCGGCTGGCTGCCGAGCCGGCTGCGCTGGGACAACTGGCCGGCCGCGTTCCAGACCGTGCCGCTGGCCAGCATGCTCACCAACTCCTGGGTGATCGCGCTGGGTGCGACGCTGCTCACGGCGGCGGTCGCGGTGCCCACGGCGTACCTCACCGCGCGCGGCGGGCGTACCGGGGCGCGGCTCTACTCCGTGCTGCTCGCCGGCTACTGCGCGCCGCCCGTCGTGGCCGTGCTGCCGCTGTACTTCCTGCTCAAGAGCGTCGGCCTGACCAACTCCGTGCTCGGGCTCGCGCTCGTGGACGGGCTGGCCAACGTGCCCGTCGCGGTGTGGCTGCTCGACGGGTTCGTGCGCCGGGTGCCGCGCGAGCTGGAGGAGGCGGCCTGGGTAGACGGGCTGACCGTGGCGGCCGGGGTGCGCCGGGTGGTGCTGCCGCTGATCCTGCCCGGGCTGGTCGCGGCGTGCCTGGTGTGCTTCTTCCTCGCCTACAACGAGTTCCTGTTCGCCGTGTCGTTCACCCAGTCCCCTTCGGCGCAGCCGCTCACCGTCGGGCTGTCGCTGTTCCAGGGCGACCGCACCGTGCAGTTCGGCCAGCAGGCCGCCGCGTCGCTGGTCGCCATCGTGCCCGTCTACCTGCTCGCCGTGGCCGCCCAGCGGTCCCTGATCGGCGGCCTGTCCCAGGGAGCTGTGAAGTGACCCGTGCTGATCAGAGGCGGATCCATCTGAACGCCTTCGACATGACCTGCGCGGGGCACCAGGCGCCCGGCCTGTGGCGCCACCCCGACGACCAGTCGCACCGCTACCGCGACCTGCGCTACTGGACGGACCTGGCCCAGCTGCTCGAGCGCGGCGGCTTCACGAGCCTGTTCATCGCCGACGTGCTCGGGCTCTACGACGTCTACCGGGGCGGGCCCGACTCCGCGCTGCGCGACGGCATCCAGGTGCCGGTGGGAGAGCCGACGCTGGCGGTGCCGGCGATGGCGGCCGTCACCGAGCACCTCGGCTTCGGTGTCACCGTGTCGCTGACCTACGAGAAGCCGTACGCGTTCGCCCGCCGCTTCGGCACGCTCGACCACTACACGAACGGCCGGATCGCCTGGAACGTGGTGACCTCGTACCTGGAGTCGGCCGCCCGCAACCTCGGCCTCGAGCACCAGGTGCCTCACGACCAGCGCTACGACGTGGCCGAGGAGTTCATGGAGGTGGTGTACCAGCTCTGGGAGGGCTCCTGGGACGACGACGCCGTGCGGCACGACCGGGCGGCCGGCGTCTACACCGACCCGGCGAAGGTCCGCCCGATCCAGCACCACGGCCGGTACTTCGACGTACCGGGCATCGCGCTGACCGAGCCGTCGCCGCAGCGCACCCCGGTGCTCTTCCGGCCGGCGCGTCACCGAGGGGCCGCCGGTTCGCCGCCGCGCATGCCGAGGGCATCTTCGTCACCGCGACCCGCCCGGAGATCCTGGCCCACTCGATCGCGGCCACCCGGGCGGCCGCCGAGGAGCTCGGCCGTGACCCCCGCTCGATCAAGTTCTTCACCCTGATGACCGTGATCACCGCACCCACCGACGAGGAGGCACGGGCCAAGTACCGGGACTACGCGCAGTACGTGAGCCTGGAGGGCGCGCTGACGCTGTACGGCGGCTGGAGCGGACTTGACCTGTCGACGATGGATCCCGACAAGCCACTGCGGTACGCCGAGACGGAGGCGGTGCGCAGCGCGGTAGAGGCGTTCACCACGGTCGACCCGGACCGTGACTGGACCCCGCGCGACATCGCGGAGTGGATCGGCATCGGCGGGATGGGCGTCGTCGTGGTGGGCAGCCCGGCGACCGTGGCCGACGAGATGCAACGCTGGGTTGACGTGGCGGACGTCGACGGGTTCAACCTGGCCTACGCGGTCACCCCGGGCACCTTCGAGGACCTGGTCGAGCTCGTGGTGCCCGAGCTGCGCCGCCTCGGCCTGCTACCGCCGTCCTACGCAGGCGATACCTTGCGCGAGGAGCTGTACGGGCCCGGGCAGACGCGGCTGCGTGCCGACCATCCGGGCGCCCGGTACGCCGCGCGCTCGCGGGTCGGTGTCCGATGACCGGGGTGCGCGCGGTGCCGGTGCTCACCGACGCCGAGGAGACGCTGCGGGTGGCCGCCTCGTTCGCGGAGGGCCTCGCGACCGGGGACTCCGAGCGAGACGCGAACCGGGTACTGCCGCACGCCGAGGTCGCCGCGCTGGCCGCGTCCGGGCTGCTCGGGGTGAACGTGCCGGCCCGGTTCGGCGGCGCCGACGTCGACGCGCGGACCATGGGCGAGCTGATGGCGACCCTGTCCGCCGGGGACGCCAGCGTCGGCCAGATCCCGCAGAACCACTACTTCTTCGTGCAGGTGCTCACCGAGGCGGCCACCGAGGAGCAGCAGGCGTTCTTCGCCGCCGAGGTGCTCGCCGGCCGGCACTTCGGCAACGCGCTGTCCGAGCGCGGCACCCGGACCGTACGCGACTTCGCCATCGGGTTCGAGGCGCGGCCCGGCGGCGACGTGATGATCAACGGTACGAAGTACTACGCCACGGGGTCGCCGTTCGCGCCGTGGATCCCGATCTACGCCAACGACCCGGACGGGCACATCGTGGCCGCCTGGGTACCGGCCGACGACCCCGGTGTCACCGTGCTGGACGACTGGGTCGGCATGGGCCAGCGCACCACCGGCAGCGGCACCGTGCGCTTCGACCAGGTCGTGATCCCGGCGCGCTGGGTGGTGCCGATCTGGACGGTGTTCGAGCGGCCCGAGGTGTTCGGCGCGTTCGGCAACTACCTGCACGCCGGCATCGACCTGGGCATCGCGGACGCGGCGCTGCGCGACGGCGGCGAGCTGATCCGCACCCTGTCCCGACCCCGGCCGGAGTCCGACGCCCCGTCCGCGGCCGAGGATCCGCTGGTCATCCACGGTTTCGGCGAGCTCGCGCTGCGGGTGCGGGCGGCCAGGGCGCTGCTGCACGACGCGGGCGACGCGATCGACGCCGCCCGCCGCGACCTCACCACGGCCAGCGCGGCGGAGGCCTCGATCGCCGTCGCGGCGGCCAGGGCGGCGGCGGACACCGCGGCGGTCAGCGTGGCCAGTGACGTGTTCGCGCTGGTCGGCACGCGGGGCGCGGCGGACGGGCTGAACCTGCACCGGCACTGGCGCAACGCACGCACCCACACCCTGCACGACCCGCGCCGCGCCAAGATCCAGTATCTCGGCGACTACGCGCTGAACCACCGGCCGCCGCCCAGCACGGGCCTGGTCTGAGCCGCACCGGTCCGATCCGAATACCTGGGGGAGAAGATGACCGTGCTCCGCACACCCGAACAGGCCCTGGACGCCGCCCGCGAGGTGGCCGCCGTGCTGGCCAAGGACGCGCTCGAGCGGGACCGGTCCGGCGCCGAGCCGCTCGCCGAGGCACAGCTGCTGCGCGACGCCGGCCTGCCGTCGCTGCTGCTGCCGACCTCGGTGGGTGGTGGCGGGCAGACCTGGGCGACCGGCCTGGCCGTGGTGCGGGCGATCGCCGAGGCGGACGGCTCCATCGCGCAGCTGCTCGGCTACCACTACGTCAACGCGGCGAACCTGGTGTGGGTCGGTGACGCCGCCGGGCTGCACCGCTGGGGTACCCCGTCGGCGGCCGAGCAGTGGCTGTGGGGCGACGCGGTCAACCCCGTCGACCCGGACCTCGCACTGCTGCCGTCCGGCGAGGGCTACCTGCTGCGCGGCCGGAAGAACTTCGCCACCGGCGTGTCCACCGGGGACGCCTCCGTGGTGTCCGGCACCGTGCGCCACCCGGACGGCACCGTCGGAGACCACCTGCTCGTGGTGGTGCGCGGCGACGACCCCGGGCTGCATCGCGGCGGCGACTGGGACAACCTCGGCCAGCGGCTGTCCGCCAGCGGCAGCGTGACCTTCGCCGACGTCGTGATCGGCCCCGACCAGGTCGTCGGCACGCTCGGCACCGAGCACGCCAGTGCCCGCGCCTCGCTGGTCACACCGGCGATCCAGTCGGTGTTCGGCAACCTGTACCTGGGTATCGCGCAGGGCGCACTGGCCACCGCGCGGGAGTACACGCTCGGCACCTCGCGCCCGTGGCTGCTCTCCGAGTCCCCCCGGGCGGCCGCCGACCCGTACGTGCTGGCCAACTACGGGCGGCTGGTCGCCTCGGTGCGTTCGGTGCGGGCGCTGGCGGACGAGGTGGGCGCGGAGTTGGCGCGCGCGGACGCGGCGGGGGAGGAGCTCACCTGGACCGACCGAGGCGAACTGGCCGAGCTGATCGCCGCCCTGAAGGTGGTGTCCACCGACGTCGCGCTGCACGTCACCTCGACGATCTTCGAGGTCACCGGGGCGCGGGCGACCAGCAACGCCGTCGGCCTCGACCGCTTCTGGCGCAACGTACGCACCCACACGCTGCACGACCCCGTGGCCTACAAGCAGCGCGAGGTCGGCGACCACTTCCTCAACGGCTCCCACCCGCCGTTCACGCTCTACACCTGACCCGCTCGGCGGGGCTTGCTTCGGGCTATGTCCAGCATGTGGTCGCGAGGCCGGGGGCGTAGTGTCGCCGTGGTCTGGGACATGTCGTGCGCGGGTTGAGCCCGCGTCGTCCCCGATGAACCAGCTCGGGCAGCGTGCCCAGGCAGGCATGGTGCGCATGACAGCTGAGGCCCACGAGGCGAGCAGACCCGCGACGGACGGGCCGCCCGCCAGGGAGCTGACGGCCGGGCACGACGAGCCGTCGGTTACCGAGTCCGGCGAGCAGGACTCCGCCGAGCCGGACTCAGCGGGCACGGACTCAGCGGGCACGGACGCGCCGAACACCTTCGTCTGGGACGAGGAGGAGTCGGCCGCGCTGCGCCAGGCGCGCAAGGACGCCGAGCTCACCACCTCCGCCGACTCGGTGCGGGCCTACCTCAAGCAGATCGGCAAGGTCGCGCTGCTCAACGCCGAGCAGGAGGTCTCGCTCGCGAAGCGGATCGAGGCCGGCCTGTACGCGGCCGAGCGGTTGTCCAGTGCCACCGACCTGGTGGACCCCAAGGAACCGAGCGCCACCCAGCTGCGGGTCGACCTGCGCTGGATCGTGCGCGACGGCGAGCGGGCCAAGAACCACCTGCTCGAGGCGAACCTGCGGCTCGTCGTCTCGCAGGCCAGGAGGTACACCGGGCGTGGCATGGCGTTCCTGGACCTGATCCAGGAAGGCAACCTCGGCCTGATCCGTGCGGTCGACAAGTTCGACTACACCAAGGGCTACAAGTTCTCCACCTACGCGACGTGGTGGATCCGCCAGGCGATCACCCGCGCCATGGCCGATCAGGCCCGCACCATCCGTATCCCGGTGCACGTCGTCGAGATCATGAACCGGCTGAGCCGGCTGCAGCGCGACATGATGCGGGACCTCGGCCGCGAGCCCACCCCCGAGGAGCTCGCCAAGGAAATGGACATCACGCCCGAGAAGGTGCTCGAGGTCCAGCAGTACGCCCGCGAGCCCATCTCGCTGGACCAGACCATCGGCGAGGACGGCAGCAGCCAGCTCGGTGACTTCATCGAGGACAGCGAAGCGGTCGTCGCCGTGGACGCAGTGTCCTTCGGTCTACTGCGCGACCAGTTGCAGTCAGTGCTGGCCACGCTCTCCGAGCGGGAGGCCGGCGTGGTCCGGCTGCGCTTCGGGCTCACCGACGGCCAGCCGCGCACCCTCGACGAGATCGGCCAGGTCTACGGGGTCACCCGCGAGCGGATCCGGCAGATCGAGTCCAAGACCATGCACAAGCTGCGCCACCCGTCCCGCTCCCAGGTGCTGCGCGACTACCTCGAGTAGTCGCCAGGTCTACGCCGTATATACGCGGACCGCATAGCCTTCGAGCGCGCTGAGATGTCCTCACCCGCGCCATCCCGACGCATCGTGCGAGGTGGCTGGCCGGTGCGACCGAGCGGGTGACGACAACCGGTGACGCGGCGTGACCCCTCCAAGATATCCGGAAGCGTCCCGCAGTAGCGTCGATGATCGACGGCCCCGGCGTGGCCCACGACAGTTCGGAAGGGAGGTATTCCGCCATGACGGTGCTGGACAGCATCCTGGACGGAGTACGCGAGGACCTGGCGCAGCGGCAGAGCGAGGTGTCGCTCGCGGACCTGAAGGCGCGGGTGGCCGGGGTGGCGCTGGCGCTCGACCCGCTGCCGGCGTTCCGGGCCGCGGGCGTGTCGATCATCGCCGAGGTCAAGCGGAAGAGCCCGAGCAAGGGCGAGCTGGCTGACATCCCGGACCCGGCGTGGCTGGCAGCGCGCTACGCCGACGGCGGTGCGGCGGCGATCAGCGTGCTGACGGAGCGGCGCCGGTTCGGTGGTTCGCTGGCCGACCTGACCGAGGTGCGGGCGGCAGTGGGTATCCCGATCCTGCGCAAGGACTTCGTGGTCACGCCGTACCAGGTGTGGGAGACGCGGGCGTTCGGCGCCGACCTGATCCTGCTGATGGTGGCGTCACTCGACGACGCGCAACTGGCCGATCTGCTCGGGCTGGCCACCGAGCTGGGGCTCACCGCGCTGGTCGAGGCGCACACCGAGATCGAGCTCGAGCGGGCGGGGCACGCCGGCGCACAGCTGATCGGGGTGAACGCGCGCAACCTGAAGACCCTCGAGGTGGACCGCGCGGTCTACGCCAAGCTCGCGCCGCTGTTCCCGGCCGGCGCGGTGCGGGTGGCCGAGTCCGGGGTCGCCGGCCCTGAGGACGTCGCCGAGTACCACTGCTGGGGCGCCGACGTCGTGCTGGTCGGTGAGGCGCTGGTCCGTTCCGGGGACCCGCAGGACGCCGTAGCCAAGTTCATCGCCACCGCCCGCTCCTGACCTGCTCGTACGCACCCACCGCATCGCTGGGGCAGACGGGGCCCGCCGTGGCCGACCGCCGGCCGGCCTGTCGTTACCCAACTCCACACCAGGCAGCCTCTGCGCGCCGAACACCGGCCTGTCGTTACCCAACTCCACACCAGGCAGGTTCTGCGCGCCGAACACCGGCCTGTCGTTACCGAACTCCACACCAGGCAGGTTCTGCGCGCCGGAATCCTGCCTCCTGTGCAGTTCGGTAACCACAGGCCGGGCCAGCGCGAGCCGGTCTCGCCACGGCGGCCACGGCGGCGGTGTGACGGCCAACAACTGGCGGTGATGTTCACCTGGTGGGCCTGGCGCATTGGTCGCGGTGAAGTTGTTCGGACAACCTGGGCGTGAATCGTTCGGCCGGTGACGACCTCGACGAGATACCTGGAGATCGCCGAGCGGCTGGCCGCTGAGCTCATCGACTGCCCGCCCGGCACCCGGGTGGCCAGCGAGCCCGAGCTGGCCGGCCGGTTCGGCGTCGGTCGGGCGGCCGCCCGTTCCGCCCTGCAGGAGCTGGAGCGCCGGCTGCTGGTACGGCGGATACAGGGCGCCGGCACGTTCGTCAACCGCCGTATCGACTACGTCATCTCCCGCAACCGCCCACCTTCCTGGCACGCCACCGTGGCCGCCGCGGGCGCGACCCCGCGCTCCCAGGTCAAGTCGGTCGAGCAGGTCCCGTTGCCGGCCGAGCGCGCCGCGCAGTTACACCTCGAGCCCGGGGTCGCCGCGCACCGGATCGTGCGCAACTTCTTCATCGACGACCTGCTCGCGTCCTGGACGGAGGAGTGGGTCCCGGTGGACGTGGCACCGGACCTCGACATCGCGCTGCATACCGTCGAGTCGGTCGACCTGGTACTGCGCCAGATGGGCCGCGTGCGCCCGGTCCGGGCCTGGTGCCGGGTCAGCTTCGACATCCCACCCACGGCGGTGCTGGCCGGCCTGCGGCTGGAGAACAGCGTCGCGGTGTGGCAGGTCGACAGCGCCAGCCGGGACGGCGACACCGGCCGCGGCCTCCTGGCCAGCACCGCGTGGACCCGCGCGGACGCCGTGCGAGTCATCGTCGAGCTGCAGGACGACTGGCCCGTCGCCGCCGGGCCCGGCCAGTCGGGGGAGTCCCGGTGAGCGCCCCGCTGACACGGGACCCGCTCCACCGGGATCCGCTGAGCCGTGAGGAGCGCTGCGCGCTGCTCGCCGAGGCCGCACCCGCCGAGCTGCGCCGGCTGGCCGACCACTGCCTGGCCGACGACCAAGTGACTGAAGGGGCTCCGGTGCGCGTGCTGCTCGCCCCGGAGGTCGGCACCGTGACGGCCCCGGTCCGCGAGCCCGTGGCCGGGCACCGCTTCCTGCTCGGAGACGTGCTGGCCTGCCGGGCCGAGGTGGAGCTCGCGGGCCGGCGCGGCTGGGCGCTGCGCCTCGGCGACGACCGTGCCGCGGTGCTCGCGGCGGCCGTGCTGGACGCCGCCGCGCAGGTGACGCCCGAGCTGGCCGCCGAGGTCGACGCGCTGTGCCACCAGGTCGCCGACCGCCGCGCGGACCGGCTGGCCCTGGAGTGGGCCGAGCTGGCCGCCACCGTCGTCGAGTTCGAGGAGCTGACGTGACCGCGACCGCCACCGGCCCCGACGTCCTGACCCCCGCCGCCCCACTCCCGCCGGTCGTCTCCCACCGGGTCTTCCGGGCCGTACTGGATGCATTGGCCCGCCCTGGCTCGCCCGCCCACCTGCCGGGTTGGACCAGCTCCGGCGCGGGGTACGAGACCCCGGCCGCGCTGCTGCCGCTGCTGGCACTCGCTGACCTGGGCACCGGCATCCACGTGCTCGAACAGCCCGAGGTGGCGACCCGCTGGTCGGACGCGCTGGCGACGGCCACCTCGGCGCCGGTGGTGCCACTGGAGCGTGCGCGGCTGGTCGGCGCCCTGCGGCCGATCACACCGGCGGAGGTCGGCGCGCTGTGCCGGGGTACCGCACTGGCGCCCGAGGACGCCGCGCTGCTCGCCGTGGCGGTCACCGACCTGGTCGGCGGCCCGGCGCGCTGGGTGCTGTCCGGGCCGGGTGTACCGGGCACCCGCACGATCGCCCCGGCCGGCGTCCCCGAGGGCTTCCTGGCCGCCCGGGCCGACGCCGTGCACCGCTACCCGATCGGGATCGACGTGCTGCTGGTCGCCCCGGACGGCCGGGTGCTCGGGCTGCCGCGCGGCACCAGCATCGACGAGGAGAGCAGGTAATGGGGTACTCGGGAGCACGCGGTGGGCTGGACGCGATCCTGGCCGCCGAGGACCTGGTGCGCCGGCTGCGTGACCAGGCACCGGCCCCGTGGGCGCCGACCGAGCAGGTGATCGCCCGGTTCCGGCTCGCGGTGGACCGGGTGATGGGCGAGGCCGGCCTGTACGACGAGGACAGCGCGGCGGCCGCCTTACGGCAGGCCGAGGGCGACACGCTGGAGGCCGCGCACCTGCTGCGTGCCTACCGGTCCACCCTGCCCCGGCTCGCGTTCGGCGAACCCGTCGACCCGGACGAGCTGTTCATCCTCCGGCGCATCGTGCCGGCGTTCCGGCAGCCGGACGGCCCGCAGCTGCTCGGCCGCACCACCGACTACACCGGCCGCATGCTGGAGAAACCCGCCACGCAGCCGCCGCCCAGCCCACCCCGGACCACATCGAACGGTCACCCGACCAACGGCTCCCACACCAACGGCACGGCGCCCAACGGCACGGCGTCCGACAACCACCACACGAACGGCAGAGCCGCGCGCCCCCGCACCACCGCCGAACGGCACCCACGCCGGTTCCTCGACCTGCTCCGCGAGCTCGACCTGGCCGTGGACCACCGGGACGGCACCGACCCGGAGCCGTTCGACATCACCCGCAGCCCGGCCCGCCCGCCGGCGCCGCGCTCCGCGGTGCTCGCCGCGATGGCGCGCGCGGAGACCGGCGCGCTGGTGGCACTGTGGTACCGGTCCATCCTCGGCCCCGACGGCGACATCCACGAGATCACGCTCGGCGAGGTGCGACACGGCCGGCTGCCGCTGCGGGTCCGGCACCCACACACCGGCAACCCGGTCACGGTCGGTGAGTTCCGGGTGACCGAGGCCGAGGCGATCGAGGACCTGGACGGCGTCGACGAGGACCGCTCGCGGTTCGACGTGGGCTACGGCCTGTGCTTCGGGCACAACGAGCGCAAGGCGATCGCGATGGCGAACCTGGACATCGCGAACCGGCGGTTCGGGCAGGTCGGGCCGCTGGAACAACTGCTGCTGCTCACCACCGACGGACTGGACTCCGGCGGTTTCCTGGAGCACCTCAAGCTGCCGCACTACGTCACGTTCCGCTCCATGGTCGAGCGCAAGCAGGCCCTGCAGGCGGCCGAGGCCGCGGGCGAACAGGAAGACGCGGCACGGCTCGCGGAGCCGGTCGGAAGGGTGTGCTGATGACGACGACCGAAACGCTGCTCACCGAGCTGGACGGCACGGCCGACCCGGTCGGGCTGCTCGACGAGGGTGCCAAGCGGGAGATCCGCCGCGCCGCGCTGACCGCCGTCTGCGTGCCCGGCTACCAGGTCCCGTTCGGGTCCAGGGAGATGCCGGTGGCGCGCGGTTGGGGGTCCGGTGGCCTGCAGGTCACGCTCGCGGTGATCGGCGCCGAGGACACCGTCAAGGTGATCGACCAGGGTGACGACGGCGGGGTGAACGCGACGAACCTGCGCCGGATGATCGCGGCCAGCACGGGTTGCGCGGAGACGGCCGACACCCGCGAGGCGACGGTGGTGCAGACGCGGCACCGGGTGCCCGAGGAGGGCATGACCGCCGACCACGTGCTCGTGTACCAGGTGCCGGTGCCGGAACCGCTGCGCGGCGTGCAGAAGTCCGTCGCCGAGTGCGCCCGGATGCACTCCGAGGCGGACTACTCGGCGATGTGGGTGAGCCTCTACGAGGACCTCGTCCGCAACGGCATGATTACCAGGACCACCGGCTACCCCGTGCTCGTCGGCGGCCGCTACGTGATGGCCACGACGCCGATCCCGCGGTGGGACGTGCCCCGGCTGCACCGGAGTGAGCAGCTGAACCTGTTCGGCGCGGGGCGGGAGAAGCGGATCTACGCGGTGCCGCCGCACACCGATGTCACCCCGCTGGCGTTCGACGACGTGCCGTTCGAGGTGGAGCATGCCCCGGGTGCACGGTGCCGGCGGTGCGGTTCGGACGACGTGTTCCTGGTGGAGGCGGGCGCGCGCGGCGGGTACCTGTGCAGCGACACCGAGTGGTGCTCGCGGGTGCAGGCCGGCGACGCCGACGTCACCGCGCACCGCGACCGGGCGCCGCTGGCTCTGCGCGCCGACCCCGCCCGGCGGGTGAGGTCCTCGGCCCCGCCCGCGCCGACCGGGTCGTTCACGCCGGCCGATCGTGCTCCGCGCACGGCGGACACCCCGGAGTGGGCGCTGCGGGTCGACGGGCTCGGCAAGGTGTTCGGCTCCGGCGGTGCTGCGGCGGTACCGGGCACCGGGCCCGAGCACGGCACCGCGATCAGCCCGCGCACCGGCGCGATCGTGGCGGCCTGGGACGTGTCGTTCGACGTCGCCCCCGGTGAGGCGCTCGGCGTCATCGGCGAGTCGGGCTCCGGCAAGTCCACCGTGCTGGCCTGCGTGATCGGCGACGAGCTGGCCACTGCGGGATCCGTCCGGCTGGCCGAGGTGCAGGACGGCCGGACCGACGTGTTGCGGCTGCCGGCACCGGACCGTAGGGGGCTGCGCGTGGCCACCATGGCCGTGGTGCACCAGAACCCGGCGGTCGGCCTGGACCTGCGGGTCAGCGCGGGCGGCAACATCGCCGAGCGGCTCACCGCCGCCGGCTGGCGCGGCTACCACGACATCCGCCGCCGCGCCGCCGAATTGCTGGACCGGGTCGAGATCCCGCTGTCCCGGATGGACGACTCGGTGCGCACCTTCTCCGGCGGCATGCGCCAGCGCGTGCAGATCGCGAAGGCGCTGGCCACCGATCCGCCCGTCGTGCTGCTGGACGAGCCCACCACCGGCCTGGACGCCTCGGTCGCGGCCGGGGTGCTGGACCTGCTGCGCGGGGTGCTCGCCGAGCGATCCGTCGCGGCGGTCGTGGTCAGCCACGACTTCGCCGTGATCGAGGCGCTCACCGACCGCACGCTCGTCATGCAGCTGGGCCGGGTCGTCGAGCACGGCCTGACCGACCAGCTCTTCCACGACCCGCACCATCCCTACACCCAGCGGCTCGTCGCCGCTGCCAGGAGGTGAGGCGGCGGTGACTCGCGCGTCGCCGGTGCTCTCGATCCGAGGGCTCCGCAAGTCGTTCACGCTGCACACCATCGATGGGCGCACGGTGTCCTCGCTGCGGGGCGTCGACCTCGACGTGCACGCCGGCGAGCACGTCGCACTGGCCGGCGCGAGCGGGGCGGGCAAGTCCTCGCTGCTGCGCTGCGTGCACCGCAGCTACCTGCCCGACTCCGGCTCGGTGCGGCTGCGGGTGGGCCCGCGCGGCGCCACCGAAGATCAAGCCGAGGACTCCGTCGAGCTCACAGGGTTGGCGGACCGGGCGATGGCGCGGCTGCGCGGCCGGGAGTTCGGCTACGTGACGCAGTTCCTCGCCGCGCCGCCCCGTACGGGTCCACTGGAGGTCGTGGCGGGCGCGGCAGGGCGCCGTGGCCTGGACAGGGCCGCCGCGCTGGACGCCGCCGCTGAGGCACTGCGCCGGTTGAACCTGGAGGAGTCGCTGTGGGACGTGGACTGCTCGCTGCTCTCCGGCGGCGAGCGGCAGCGCGTCAACCTGGCGGCCGGCACAGTCAGCCCACCGCGGTTGCTGCTGCTGGACGAGCCGTTCTCGGCACTCGACCCCGCCAACCGGGAGGCCGCCGTGGACCTGGTCGCCTCGCTGGCCGGCCGGGCCGTCGCGGTGCTCGCGGTGTCCCACGACCTCGACGCGATGCGGCGGCTCGCCTCGCGCGTGGTGCTGCTGCGCGACGGCCAGATCGCCCGCGAGGGCACCCCTGAGCAGATGGCGGAGGCGCTGCGATGAAGACCGGACTGTTCGAGCCGACGGTCGAGCACTGGACGCTCGGCACGCCGCCACAGGACTACGTGCTCGGCCACGTGCGGGCCGTGCTCGCCGACCGGATCGTGGAGGACGCGCTGGTCGCGGTGCGTGACGGGAGCATCGTCGCGGTCGAGCCGCATCGCCCCGGGGTGGGCGCCGACGTGGACGGCCAGGGCCTGCTCTGCGTACCGGGGCTGGTGGACGTGCACAGCGACGGCCTGGAGAAGGAACGGCTGCCCCGCCCCGGCGCCGAGCTGCCGATCGAGTTCGCGCTGCTGTCGTTCGAGGGCAAGCTGCGGGCGGCGGCGGTGACCACGGTGTTCCACGGCGCCGGGTTCGAGGAGAGCCACGGCCGAGGGCTGGCGCGGTCGGTGGCCGGCGCGGAGCTGGTGTGCGCCGCTGTGGGCGCGCGCCCCGACGGCCTCGTCGACCATCGGATCCTCTACCGGCTGGACGTGCGCTGCCCCGACGGGCTGGCCGGGCTGCGTCGCCGGCTTGCGGAGGTCCCAGGGACGGCGCTGGTGTCCCACGAGGACCACACCCCCGGCCAGGGCCAGTACGCCGACCGCGCCTACTACGAGCGGTACCTGGTCGGCACGCGGGGGATGTCCGCCGCCGAGGCGGCCGGTCACGTCGACGAGCTGATCGCCGACCGGGGCGGCAAGCTGGACGCGCGCGAGGAGGCGATGGGCTGGCTCGGGGAGCGCGCCCGCGCCGGCCGGATCCGCCTGCTCGGGCATGACCCCAGCTCGGCCGCCGAGATCGAGGAGCTGATCGGCCGGGGCGGCGCCGTCGCCGAGTTCCCCACGACGCTCGCGGCGGCCGAGGCGGCCCGGGAGCGCGGCCTGCCCGTGGTGATGGGCGCGCCGAACGTACTGCGCGGCAGCTCGCACAACGGCAACGCGTCCGGCCGGGAGCTGGTGGCCAGGGGACTGGTCACGGCGCTGGCGTCGGACTACCTGCCGTCCGGGCTGCTGGCTGCCGCTTTCGCGCTGGCCACCGACGGGGTGGCGACGCTGCCGGTGGCGATCGCGCTGGTCACGTCCGGGGCGGCCGAGGTCGCCGACCTGCCTGACCGGGGGCGGCTGGCACCCGGCCGGCGCGCCGACCTGGCGTTGATCGCGGCCGGCCCGCGCTGGCCCGTGGTCCGGTCGGTGCTGCGTGCCGCTTCGGACGTGGAACGGGGTGGCCAACCGTGCTGACCAACCCGAGCTGGCCGGTACCGGAGCCCCAGGTACCTGCCGACACCGACCCGGTGCTGGCCGAGGTCACCCGGGCCGCCTCGGCCGCGTTCGCCGCCGCCCGCCGCGACCTCCCACGCGAGGAGCTCGCCGAGAAGGTACAGATGGGCGCCGACGGCACCCCGACGACCCGGCTCGACATCCTCGTGGACACCGCGGTCGCCGAGGTCATCGACCGGCACAGGGTGAACCTGATCAGCGAGGAGATCGGGGTGATCGACCACGGCTCGGCGGTGACGATCGTGGTGGACCCCGTGGACGGCACCGCGAACGCCGTCGCCGGTGTGCCACTGGCCTGCTTCGCCGGCGCCCTGACCGTGGACGGCGTCGCGACCGAAGCACTGACGTGCTGGCTCGACACCGGCCGGTGCTGGCACACGGTCGCCGGCCAGCCGTCCCGGTACCGCACCAGCGGTCGCCGCACCCTGGACGGCGCCGCGGTGAGCCTGCTGCGCCCGCACGGGCGGGACGACGAGGCGTGGTGGCGGGTCGCCAGGCGGGCCGCGCGGGTGCGGATCCTGTCCAGCAGCTGCCTGGAGGCGGTACTTGTCGCCGAGGGGGCCACCGACGGCTTCGCCGACGCCGGCTCGGACACCCACCGGATCATGGACCTGGCCGCCGCGATGCTCACCGTGCCGGCGGCCGGGGGAGCGGTACTGGACGCGTTCGGCCGCCCGCTGGAGATCTCGCCCGACCTGTCGCGCCGCTGGTCCGGAGTGGTGGCGGCGACCCGAGAGCTGGCCGAGGAGCTCGCCGACGCGATCTCCGGGAAGGAGCGGACATGAGCTCGCTGACGACCGAGGAACTGGCCTCATTGGTCGAGGGGCTGGCCGGGCTGCCCTACGGCGGGGAGGCGGTCGACCAGCGCACCCACGCGCTGCAGGCCGGTTGGTTCGCCGCACAGGCCGGCGCCGACGACGAGCTGCTGCTCGCCGCGACCCTGCACGACATCGGCCGCGCCCGGTCGGTCCGCGCGGCGTACCCGGGCCTGCCGCACGAGACGGCCGGCGCTGAGTTCGCCCGCGAGCGGCTGGGCTCGGCGCGGATCGCCTGGATGATCGGGCAGCACGTGCCGGCGAAACGGTTCCTGGTGGCCACTGACTCCGCGTACCGGGCCCTACTGAGCCCGGCGTCGATCGCCTCGCTCCGGGTGCAGGGCGGCCCGATGGACGCCGCCGAGGTCACGGAGTTCCGCGCCCAGCCGTGGCCGGAGGAGGCCATCCTGGTCCGCCGCTGGGACGACGCAGCCAAGGACCCCATCGGCCCGACGCTGGAACTGCCCGCCGTACTGGCTGCCCACACCCGCCTCACGCGGGCCTGACGCAACCGCCCTGCCGGCCGAGGTACCGAGGTGGCCGAGGTGGCCGAGGTGGCCGAGGTACGAGCTCGCCACCATCCCCGCACAGACCGTGTACCTCCAGCACAGACCGTGCACGGTCTGTGCTGGGTGGGAACGGTCTGTGCGGGGTGCTCGGTCGCGGCGCATCACGCCGGCGTCGGCCATCGCCGTCGGCCAGTTACGCCGTGACCGGGGCGAGCGCTAGGTCGTCGAGGACGGCGGCGATGCGCCTCAGCCGGGCGCGGCACCCGGGGACGGGACGGCTAGCTCGGCGAGCCGGGCGAAGGCCGGTGCGGCCGCGACCAGGAGCTCGGCGTCCCCCTCGGCGAGCCCGGGCAGCATCTCGGCGAGCAGGGCGGCCCAGGTGGTCTGGAACAGCTCCCGGTGCCGGCTGGAGAGCTCAGTCAGCCGCAGCAGCACCCGCCGCTGGTCGTGGGCATCGGCGGTGCGCTCGAGCAGGCCCCTCTCGACGAGCTGGCGCACCGTGCTGCTGACGTTGCTGGTCTGTAGCCGCAGACCCCGCGCGACGTCCGAGACCGAGGCGCCGGGGTGCGCTCCGACGAACTCCAGCACGTCGAACTCGCTGCCCGGCAGTGCCTCGAGGCCGACCCGGATCTCCGAGGAACGCCGCAGTGTCCGGGACAGCACGTGCGAGGCGACGGCGATCTGGCGGAGCTCGACGGGGCTGTTCGTCACGGCGGCACACTACTCCGCGATGCATTTATAGATCCATAACGAGTCACGTGTCTACGCCGTAGACGCGGTCACTCCGGCTGGCTCCAGACCGGGCCGGGTGCGGAGCGGATGATCGCCCCCATCGCGGCGGCCACCACGGCGCGGGGGCGCTGCTGGCACGCCGCCCAGGTGCGCAGGGTGACCCTCGGGGCGACCAGCTCGCTCCACGACCAGTCCGGCAGCAGCCGGGCGGCGCTGGGCCGGGTCAGCAGGACCGCGTCGGCGTCGGCGGCATCGGCGCAGATCAGCGCGTTCTCCACGAACTTGCCATAGCACCAGCGCGGGGTGCCGCCGCCGCGCGAGATCAGCTCGACCATGCGGTCGTGCTCGGCGGGCACCTGCTCCCTGGAGTGCGCCAGCACCCGGAGGTCCACCAGGTCGGCGGCCGGGCAGCTACCCCGCCCACCCAACGCGTGCCCCGGCCGCACGGCGACCCCGAACGGCTGCTCGAAGAGGGGCTGCTGATCCAGCGGGTCGGGTGGCACCTGGTGCACCAGGGCGATGTCGAGCTGCCCGCCTCGGAGCATCCGCAGCTGGTCGACACTGCCGGCGTCGGCAAAGGTGAACACCGCCTCGGGCACCTCGCTACGCAGCCGCTCCAGGGTCGCCCGCAGCCAACGCGGCGCCACCCCGGGCGGCAGCCCGATCTCGACCTGCTCGCCGACCGGGCCGGCCGAACGGGCCACCTCGCGCGTCGCGTCGGCCAGCCGCAGCATGGTCAGGGCGTGGGGGTGCAGCGCGGACGCGGCGGCGGTCGGCCGTACCCCGACGGCCACCCGGTCGAACAGCGGCGTGCCCAGCTCGTGCTCCAGCAGGTGAATCTGCCTGGTCAAGGCGGGTTGTGAGATCAGCAACAGCTCGGCGGCGCGGCTGATCGAGCGCGCTTCGTAGACGGCCTTGAAATACCGTAGATGCCGCAGCTCCATACCTTTGAGTTATACCTGGCGAAACGGGCCGGTATTGGACCGAGCTGTCCGCACCGTGCTCGACTGGTCTGGACCGACATCGACCGAGGTCGCGGGAGGAACCGGGTGGCCGAGGGAGAACACTTCGACGTGGTGGTGGTCGGGGGCGGGGCGGCCGGGGTCGCGGCCGCGGTGGGCGCCAGGCAGGCCGGGGCCGGTGTGCGGCTGGTGGAGCGGTACGGGTTCCTCGGCGGCGCGGCGACGAACAGCTCGGTGCTCACGTTCTGCGGGTTCTTCGACCAGCGACGTAACCCGGTGGTCGGCGGGGTCGGCGCGGACGTGCTGCGCCGGTTGAGCGCCGCGACGTGTACCGCGAGATGAGCCTCGCCTGGTCCGGCAACCACTTCGTGCTGCTCGACCTCGAGACGACGAAGCTGGTCTACGACGAGGTGGTCACCGACGCCGGGGTGGACGTGCGGCTGCACAGCACCCTGGTCGACGCGGTCCGCGACGAAGCCGGCCTGGTGACGCGGATCCTGGTCAACGGCCGGGGCGGCAACGAGTGGGTCAGCGCCGATGCGTTCGTGGACGGCAGCGGCGACGGGGTACTGCTGGCTGCCGCCGGCGCTGGTGTGCGGGCGGCCCCGGTCGAGGACCGGCAGACCAGCACCCTGGTGTGCCGCTTCGACGGGCTGGCGCACGACGCAGACCTGTCGCAGGAGGGCATCCGGGCCGCGGTCGCCGCGCACGCCGCCGCGATCGGCCGCCGGCCGGCCCGGGACCGCGGCATCGCCGTCCGCCTGCCGGTGACCGGGCAGGTGCTCACGCTGCTGGTGGACGAGCAGGTCGATGCCCTCGACGCGGCGACGTTCACCAGGGACGAGATGAGCGCCCGCCGCCAGGCCTGGCACTATCTGGACGCCTTCCAGAAGCACCTGGCCGGTTGGCAGCGCGCCTATCTGGTGGAGACCGGCCCGCAGATCGGCATCCGGGAGAGCCGCCACCTGCTCGGCAGGGACGAGCTCACCGTCGACGACGTGCTCGCCGCCCGCAAGCGCCCCGCCGACTCCATCGCACGCTGTGGCTGGCCCATCGAAGATCATGCGGGGCCCGGCGTAACGCGCTATCGTCCGATTGATGGCAAAGGTTGGTACGACGTGCCGTACGGCGCGATCACCTCGGTCGACACGCCCAACATCTGGGCCGCCGGCCGGCTGACCGCCGCCGATCGTGATGCATATGCCTCTGTCCGGGTCATGGGTACGGCGTTCGCGACCGGGCACGCCGCCGGGGTCGCCGCCGCCCAGTTCCACCAGGGCCGGCCGCACGACGTCGCCGCCATCCGCGCCGAGCTGCTCCGGCAGGGCGCGATCATCTAGTGTCCTGTCGCCGAAGTCATTGACGAAGATCCGATGATCCAGATGGATGCATCGCAAGGCGGAGGAGCGGTCGATACCGCTGTTGTATCGACCGCGACGACAACGCCGCGAGGCGCCATCTGGGCGCCGGAAATCGTCAAAGGACTTCGGCGACTGGACACTAGCCCCGCGACGGTGGAGGTTCCCCGATGAGTACCGAGGTCCCCATCCGGACGCCTACCGCCGCCGGCTACCGCTGGGTCGTGCTCGCGATGTGCTGGGCGGCGTTCACCATGACCTCGGTGGACCGCTCGACCTGGGGGCCGGCGGCCGCCT
>DATAYB010000307.1:0-9473 GCA_036272795.1 Pseudonocardia sp. | reverse complement strand
CGCGTGGATCACCGTGCTCGGCCGGCTCGGCGCTGACGTGCCGCTGCCCGGCTCCGGTGCCTCGGTACTGCGGGTTTACGCCGCCGAGATGTCCGACGGCTCACCGGAGCCGCGCGCGGTGGAGCACGCCGGGCTGGTCTGGGTGGACGCCGCCGGGCTCGCCGCACTGGACTGGTTGCCGGCCGACCGCGTACTCCTTCCGGAGCTGGCCGCACTGCTCTGACCTGTTCTGACGACCGCCGCGCCGCCCCTGAACGGGCCCTGAACAGAGGATGAAGGGGCCCGCGCGATACCACCCCGGGAACCCGGGGGTGACCAGCGTCGTAGCTGGACGCCAGTCCCCGCGAGGTATCCTTGGGGTACCGCCCCTTGATCTCAGGAGTACCTGCGTGCCCACCCAGGCTTTGGATCGTCCTCGTGCCGCACTGCGCACCGACCTGCGCAACGTGGCCATCGTGGCGCACGTGGACCACGGCAAGACCACCCTGGTGGACGCCATGCTGCGCCAGTCCGGCGCATTCGGCGACCGCAGCGAGCCGCAGGACCGGGTGATGGACTCCGGCGATCTCGAGCGGGAGAAGGGCATCACGATCCTCGCCAAGAACACGGCGGTCAGCTGGCGGGACATGACGATCAACGTGATCGACACCCCCGGCCACGCCGACTTCGGTGGCGAGGTGGAGCGCGGGCTGTCCATGGTGGACGGTGTGGTGCTGCTGGTCGACGCGAGCGAGGGCCCGCTGCCGCAGACGCGGTTCGTGCTGCGCAAGGCGCTCACCGCGCACCTGCCGGTGGTGCTGGTCGTGAACAAGACCGACCGCGCCGACGCCCGCTGCGCCGAGGTGGTCGACGAGTCGCTCGAGCTGCTGCTGGAGCTGGCCGACGAGCTGGAGCTCGGCGAGGACATCACCGCCGGCCTGCTCGACCTGCCGGTCGTCTACGCGAGCGCCCGGGCCGGCAAGGCAAGCCGGGAGCGGCCGGTGGACGGCACCGTGCCGGACGCGGAGGACCTGACGGCGCTGTTCGAGGTTCTGATCAAGGCCGTGCCGGGCCCCTCCGACGACCCGGATGCCCCGTTGCAGGCCCACGTGACCAACCTGGACGCCAGCACCTACCTCGGCCGGATCGGGCTGTGCCGGATCCGCGGCGGGCGGCTGCACCGCGGCCAGACCGTGGCGTGGTGCCGCGAGGACGGCAGCGTGCAGAACGTCAAGATCACCGAGCTCCTCCGCACCGAGGCGCTGACCCGCGTGCCGGCCGAGTCCGCCGACGCCGGCGACATCGTGGCCGTCGCGGGCATTCCCGAGCTGATGATCGGCGACACGCTCGCCGACCTGGACAACCCGGTGCCGCTGCCCCGGATCGAGGTCGACGAGCCGGCCATCTCGGTCACCATCGGCACCAACACCTCACCGCTGGCCGGGCGCGACCCACACCCCGGCGCCAAGCTCACCGCCCGCCTGGTGCGCAACCGGCTGGACGCCGAGCTGGTCGGCAACGTGAGCATCAAGGTGCTGCCCACCGAGCGGCCGGACGCCTGGGAGGTGCAGGGCCGAGGCGAGCTGGCGCTGGCCATCCTGGTGGAGACCATGCGCCGGGAGGGCTTCGAGCTCACCGTCGGCAAGCCCGAGGTCGTCACGAAGATGGTCGACGGCAAGCTGCACGAGCCGTACGAGCGGCTGTCCATCGACGTGCCGACCGAGCACCTCGGCGCGATCACGCAGCTGCTGGCCGTCCGCAAGGGCGAGCTGATCCAGATGACCCACGGCGAGCTGCGGGTCCGGCTGGACTACACCGTGCCCTCGCGCGGCCTGATCGGCTTCCGTACCGAGTTCCTGACCCAGACCCGGGGTTCGGGCATCATGAACCACGTGTTCGACGGCTACCGGCCGTGGGTCGGCGAGCTGCGCACGCGGCGCACCGGCTCCCTGGTGTCGGACCGCTCGGGCCCGGTCACCACGTACGCCCTGATGCAGCTGGCCGACCGCGGCACGATGTTCGTCGCGCCCACCACGCTGGTCTACAACGGCATGGTGATCGGCGAGCACACCCGGGGCGACGACCTCGATGTCAACATCACGCGGGAGAAGAAGCTCACCAACGTGCGCAGCTCCACCGGCGACGAGCTGGAGCGGCTCACCCCGCCGACGGTGCTGAACCTCGAGCAGGCGCTGGAGTTCTGCGCGCCGGACGAGTGCGTCGAGGTGACGCCGGAGTCGGTCCGCGTGCGCAAGGTCGAGCTGGACAGCCACCTGCGGGCGCGCGCCAGGGCCCGCTCCCGCGCGGCCCAGGGCTAGTCGCTACCGAGGGCCCTACCGCGTCCGTCCGGTTGCTCTAGTGAGCACCCGTCGTTGACGCGATCGGGTGCTTTGGGAGGATGACCTTCCCCGGTTGGAGGAGGTCGTTCGGTGCCACGAGCTGGTCACACCTCGCGGTGGCTGTGGCTCGTCGCGGCGCTGGTGACGGCCGTCACAGTGGTCACCGGCTGCTCGTCGCCCCCGCCGCCGGCTGCCCAGCCGCCCGCGCCGCCGCCACCGCCGGTGGCGAACCCGGTCAATCCCGACCAGGGCAAGCAGCTGGCGGTCGCGGTGGACGACCTGGGCACCGGGTTCAACCCGCACCTGATCTCCGACCAGTCGCCGCTGTGCACCGAGGTGGCGGCGCTGGTGCTGCCGTCGGTGTTCCGCCCCGGCCCGGACAGCGGCACGGGTTCTGACATGGCGCTGGACACCACCGTGGCGACCAGCGCCAAGGTCACCGCGACGGCCCCGTTCACCGTCAGCTACGAGCTCAACCTGGCCGCCTCGTGGTCGGACAACGCCCCGATCGCCGCCGAGGACTTCGTGTACCTGTGGCAGCGGATGCGCTCCGAGCCGGGCGTGGTGGACGCCGCCGGCTACCGGCTGATCACCGACGTACGCTCGCGGGCCGGTGGCAAGGCCGTCGACGTGGTGTTCGCGCAGGCCTACCCGGCGTGGCAGCGGCTGTTCAACAACCTGCTGCCGGCGCACCTGCTCAAGGACGCCCCCCGCGGCTGGGGCACCGCGCTCAGCGACAGCATCCCGGTCTCCGGCGGGCCGTTCCAGGTGATCCTGCTGGACCGCGCGCGCGGGCAGCTCACACTGGCGCGCAACGACCACTACTGGTCCACCCCGCCGGTGCTGGACGCCCTGGTGCTGCGCCGGATCGACCCGACGGGGCTGCTGGACGGGCTGCGTACCAGCGAGCTGCCGGTGGCCCACCTCTGGCCCGACCAGCCCACGTTGGCCGCCGTGGCCGCGCTGGGGCCCCTGGTGCGCGTGCAGCCGGTCGCGCAGCCGCTGGTGGTGCAGCTGGGCCTGCGCACCGACCGGGGCGTGTTCACCGACCAGCGGGTCCGGGTGGCGATCGGTGCGCTGCTGAACCGGGACGCGCTCATCGCCGTCGGAACCTCGAACGGCGTCGGCGGGGTCCGCGACGACGCCCAGCTGCTGGCCCCCTCGGAGCCCGGCTACCACCCCACGGCGCCGGCCGGGGCACCCATGCACCCCGATCCCGCACTCGCCGCCCAGCAACTCACCGCGGCCGGCTACCAGCGCGACGCACAGGGCCACTGGACGCTGCTCGGCGCGCCCCTTCACGTGACCGTGGGTGCGCCGACCGACCGGCCCCGGTTCCTGGCCATCGCGCAGGAGGCGGCCAAGGAGCTGACCGCCGCCGGGGTGGCCGTCGACGTCGTCACCGCGCCTGGCACGTCCCTGTTCACCGACCCGACCGTGGTGCCGACGCCGCCGAGCGTGTCGGCGAGCCCGAGCCCGAGCGCCAGCGCCAGCGCGGCCGCCGATCCCGCCGCCCCGTCCGTCGCGCCAGGCCCGCCCGGCCCGGCGCACCCCGGGCACGGCTCGCACGGCGGCCCCGCCCATCCGGTGGCCACGCCCTCCGCGCCACCGCCCGCCACCCCGACCGCTGGTCAGGTGGCCGCCGGCCCGGTGGCGGCCAGCTCGACGGCGTCCAGCTCCGCCACGCCGACCACGGCAGCGCCGCCGGCCGCGCCCGCCGGTGTGGTGGTCGACCTGACGGTGATGCCGAGGGCGGTGGGCGCGGACCTGCCCAGTACCGCCGCGTCCAACTACGGCTGCCCGCCCGGCATGGCCGGCGTCGCGGCGCCGGCCCGCAACTCCACGGGGTTCTGCCTGGCGGCCCTGCAGCCGGTGCTGGACGCGACCCTGGGCGGCGCGCTGGCGCCTGACCAGGCCGCGGCCACGATCGAGGCCACGCTGTGGCAGCAGCTGCCGGCGATCCCGCTGTTCCAGGCGGTCACCACGCTGGTCACGACACCCAAGGGTGACCAGCTCACGGGGCATGTCGGGCCGGGTCCGCTGACCATCGGGCCCTTCGGTACGGCGCCCAGCTGGCAGCCCGCGAACCAGTAACCGGGGCCAGTGCGCTGCGCTCGTATTCGGGTCGCGTGGATCTATGCCGAGCGAGCGGCGGCGCGTGTCGGCGAACGGCTCACAGCAGCCTGTCGGGATTCAGTTCCAGGGGGAATGGTTCGCGTGTGCTGAAGGTGTCGGTGATCTCCCCGCTGTCCACGTAGCCGAACTCGCCAGCGAGGTAACAGGCGAGGATGCTGACCGGCTCCGTGATGTCCACGATCCAATAGTGTGGGATACCGGCGTCGGCGTACTCGCCGCGCTTGGTGAGTCGGTCGGTGCGAACCGAGCCCGGCGACACGATCTCGACGACTACAGATACATCGGAGGCCTGCAGCAAGCCGCCCTCAGCGCGGACCCGGCGGCGGGCGTCGGCCGTGACCACCATCAGATCGGGACGTCGGACCGTGCCGGGCGAGCGCTCAGGTGCGAGCCGAAGATCGAGATCAGCATCCTGGAGCGCCTCGAGGCCCCTCGGCAGGGCGGCTCTGATGGCGACGAACATCTCTCCCATGGCGTAGATGTGATCCGGAGTTGGGCTGGGGGACAACAACAGCCGCCCTTCCAGAAGCTCCGTGTAGCCGAATTCGGTCTCGCCGAGAGCTGCGTACTCGGCCACGGTGAGCAACCGGGGCGGCCGGGGCTCCGGTAGTTCGATGGGCACTTCGGTCACCAACCAGGTCTGGCACGTGGGGAGATCGAACCGCGCCAGCGCGCCGAAGCCGGACTCGACGCTCGCCGAGTTGATCGACGATCTGACGTGTCGGCCGTGGTGGAGTGCCTGCGGCACGCGGCAACCGGGAAGCACTTCCTGGTCAGTACCGGTTGTTACCAATGGGTCACGACCGCGCCGAACTCGTGACAACTGACCCGACCGTGCCTAACGTGCGAGCGCAGTATGTTGTGCGCTACAACAATGCACCATCCGCCACACCCACAGGGGTGACGATGGCGCACGGGCGTGGCCCCACCGAGGTAAGCATGGCGCCGCCAAACATGCGGTGTCACGGGCAGCACGGAAGGTAACGAGTATGCGGGGATCGGGCACCTGGATGGGCTCACCGGCCAGATCGGTCGTCAGAGTGTTGGCGCTGGCGGCGGTCGTCGCGCTCAGCCTCACGGCCTGCGGCGGGTCCGGCGGAGGGTCCGGCGGCGGCAGCGACGTCAACCAGGGGCAGGACCTGCAGCCGGCGGCGGCCGGCGCCCTCGACCAGCCGTTCACGCGGCCGAAGGTGCCCGACATCGGCGAGGTGCGGGTGGCACTGGACGAGGGGTTCCAGGACTACAACAACAACACCGGCGCGGCCAACAACGTCGCCAACAACTACCTGCTGGCACTGACGACCCCGTCGCCCTACTTCGAGGACTCCGACTTCACCCTCAAGATCGACAAGGACTACATGGAGTCGGTCACCGTCAAGTCGACCACTCCCCAGGTCATCGAGTACAAGTGGCGCCCTGAGGCGGTCTGGTCCGACGGAGCCCCGGTCGGCTGCAAGGACATGTACCTGGCCTACCTGGCCAACGCCAACGCCGTGATCAAGACCGGCACGAACCCGTTCGACACCCAGGGCAGCGGCTTCGACCAGATCTCCAAGCTCGACTGCTCACCGGACGGCAAGACCGTCACGGTCACCTTCGGCACGCCGTTCGCCGACTGGCGGGGCATGTGGTCGATGGTGGCCCAGGGCGGCAACCAGCTGCTGCCCGCGCACGTGCTCGAGCAGAAGACCGGTATCCCGGACATCACCAAGGTGGGCCTCGCCGACACCCCCGACCTGCGCAAGGCCGCCGCGTTCTACGCCAAGGGCTGGAACGACTTCAACGCCGGGGTGGACCTCTCGGCGGGGCCGTACCTGATCCAGAGCTCCACGCGTAACCAGCAGGCCGTGCTGGTGCGCAACCCCAAGTGGTGGGGCAACCCGGGCGGGCCGTCCCAGATCGACACCCAGGCCGTCACCGACTCCCAGGCCGCCGTGCAGGCGCTGCTCAACAAGGAGACCCCGATCATCGGCCCGCAGGCCGACCCGACCGTCGCCGAGCAGGTGCGCGCAGGCGGTGACTTCGAGGTGTTCGCCAGGGGCGGGCAGACCTACGAGCACCTCGACTTCAACATGGCGCGGCCGATCTTCCGTGACCACCCTGAGCTGCGCAACGCGGTCGCGGCCTGCATCAACCGGCAGGACATCGTCGACAAGCTGGTCAAGGGCATCGACCCGAAGATCAAGCCGCTCGGCGCCTTCACCATCAACCCCAACGAGGCCGGCTACATCGACCACTACCAGGGCATCGGCACCGGGGACGCGGCCAAGGCCAAGAAGCTGCTCGAGGACGCCGGCTGGACGCTCGGCCCCGACGGGGTGTACGCCAAGGGCGGCCAGCGCGCCGCGTTCACGATCGGCCACAAGCTGGTCGACCGGCGCGCCCAGACCGTGCAGCTGATGCAGGCCAGCTGCAAACCGGCCGGAATCGCCATCGGCGACGCCGGGCAGGAGTCGTTCAACGACCAGCAGCTGCCGGCCAGTGACTTCGACGCGGCGCTGTTCGCGTGGGTCGGCTCGCCGATCAAGTCCAGCCTGATCCAGAACTACGTCAGCAAGGACAAGGGCGGCGTCGCCAACTACAACAACTACTCGAACCCGCAGGTCGACGACCTGCTGGCCAAGACGAACACCGAGCTGGACTACCAGAAGCGGCTCGCGCTGTTCAACCAGGCCGAGGACCTGATGGCGAAGGACATGCACAGCATCCCGCTGTTCCAGCTGATCGACTTCTCGGCCTCCGACCGGGCCTACGCGCCGGTGAGCTACCTGCTGCCGTCCGGAGGTGTGCTGTGGAACGCCTTCGCCTGGACCAAGCAGCCGTGACGGCGGCCCGCTGATGCTCCAGTACGTCATCCGGCGGGTGCTCGTCGCCATCCCGCTGCTGATCGTCGCCTCGATACTGACCTTCGCGCTGACCACCGCGATGGGTGACCCGCTCGCCGACTGGAAGCTGCTCAAGCCGCGGACTCCGGCCGAGATCTCCTCGGAGTACCACCGGATCGGCTGGGACCGCTCGCCGCCGCTGCGGTACCTGGACTGGGCCGGCGGGTTCGTCACCGGCGACTGGAAGACCACGATCATCCCGGGCAACGGCACCCAGGACGTGCGCTCGGAGATCGGCAGGGCGCTCGGCGTGACCCTGCAGCTGGTGATCTTCTCCGAGGTGATCGCGCTGTTGCTGGGCATGGCGGTCGGCGCGCTGGGGGCGGTGCGGCAGTACTCGTTCTTCGACTACGCGGCCACCGGCGCGGCGTTCTTCATGTTCTCCATGCCGCTGTTCTGCGTGGCGGTGATCCTCAAGTTCGCCGGCATCCAGCTGAACAACTGGCTGGAGAACATCGGCGCGGGCCGCTGGATCGTCACCTCGGGGCCGCCCCGGGACGGGTTCTCCGGCGGCCTCGGGCACATCCTCTACACCTACTCGGGCGCGTTCATCCTGCCCGTGCTGTCGCTGGTGGCGATCCAGTTCGCGCTCTACAGCCGCTTCCAGCGGGCCTCGCTGCTCGACACCCTCAATGCCGACTACGTGCGTACCGCGCGGGCCAAGGGCCTCACCCCGGCCAGGGTAGTGGTCCGGCACGCGCTGCGCACCGGGCTGATCCCGGTGATCACGGTGTTCGCGCTGGATCTCGGCCTGCTGTTCGGCGGCGCGATCATCACCGAGACGGTGTTCGGCTGGCGTGGCATGGGCGCGCTGATCGTCGACGCGATCACCAAGAAGGAACCCTGGATGGTGCAGAGCTGGATGATGGTCACCGCCGCCGTGATCGTCCTGTTCACCCTGCTCGCCGACATCGTCTACGCCTACCTCGACCCGAGGATCCGCCTTGGTTGACCTGCAGACCCCCGCCGCCGACCGGGCCGGGGCGGCCGCCGGCTTCGCCGACTCGGAGGCCAGGGCCCAGTGGCGCACCGTCGCGCGGCGCTTCGTGCGGCACAAGGCGGCGGTGGCCGGCATGGCGCTGTTCGCGGTGCTGCTGCTGTTCGCCTTCGCCGGCCCGCTGCTCTGGAGGGTCGGCCTGGATCCCGGCGGCGACGCCAAGGTCGCGCCGGACATCACGCACCCGTTCGGTACCGACCGGATCGGCCGCGACATGCTGGCCCAGGTCATCTCCGGCACCCGCTTCTCGCTGCAGATCGCGCTGGTGGTCGCGGTGGTGGCCACGGTGGCCGGGGTGGTGCTCGGCGCACTGGCCGGCTACCTGCGCGGCCTGGTGGACACCGCGATCAGCCGCCTGATCGACCTGCTGCTCTGCGTGCCCAACCTGGTCATCACCGCCGTGCTGGCGCGCAGCACGTTCACGCTGGCCCCCTCGGTGCAGAACCAGAGCAACTGGCTCACCGTGGCACTGATCATCGCCCTGTTCACGTCGTGGTTCCCGATCGCGCGGACCATCCGGGGCCTGACCCTGTCGCTGCGCGAGAAGGAGTTCGTCGAGGCGGCCAAGGCACTGGGCGCGTCCACCTCGAGGATCGTGTTCCGGCACATCCTGCCCAACACCGTGGACGTGATCATCGTCAACGCCACGGTCACGGTGGCGCAGGCCGTGCTGCTGGAGTCGGCACTGTCGTTCGTCAACCTCGGGGTGCACCGGCCGGAGGCCTCGCTCGGGCTGTTGATCAACGAGAACAAGAACGAGCTGGCCACGCTGCCGTGGCTGTTCTGGTTCCCGTTCGTCTTCATCGTGCTGATCTCGCTGTCGGTCAACTTCATGGGTGACGGGCTGCGCGACGCGTTCGACCCGAGGCAACGAAAGGTCCGAGCGTGAGCGAGCAGGTTGCGGAGAGCGCGGTCGAGCCGGAGGTGCGCGAGCCGCTGTTGGCGGTGCGGGATCTCTCGGTGGAGTTCGGTACGGACGACGGCCTGGTCAGGGCTGTGCGGGGTGTGTCGTTCGAGCTGGCGGCCGGCGAGGTGCTCGGCATCGTGGGTGAGTCGGGCTGCGGCAAGTCGGTGACCGCGGCGGCCATGATGGGGCTGCTGCCGCGCAACGCCCGGCTGCACGGCTCGATCCGGTTC
>DATAYB010000306.1:0-8092 GCA_036272795.1 Pseudonocardia sp. | reverse complement strand
CAGCCGCCAGGCGTTCCGGATCACCAGGCGGACCGCCTTCAGCGCATACTCGTCGCGCTCGGTCCACCCGTAGCCGAGCAGCCGGCGCACCGACTCGTCGTACATGCCGACGGTCAGCCAGATGAAGCCCTTGCCGATCGGGATCCGCAGCAGCCGCCACGCCGCCTCCGGCAGCCAGGGCGTCATCGGTGGCTTGGCCAGCTCCGACAGGTCCAGCACGTCCCGGGTGGCCTTGTTGTCCTCCAGCACCTCGGTGCACATCCGGTCCCAGTAGGCCTGGAACGAGGCCCAGTCCGGCGGCAGGTCGTGCATCGGCATGCCGTACATCGAGTACCACTGCAGCCCCTCGGTCCAGAGCTGCTCGCGCTCGGCGTCGGTCAGCGGGTAGCCGAGGTAGTCCTGCACGCGGGCGACGCCCATCACGAAGGTGGCGTGCGCCCAGAAGAAGACGTCCGGGTTGAGCGCGTTGTACCTGCGGCCCTTGCTGTCCACCCCGCTGATGCCCCGGTGGTAGTCGCGCACCTGGCGGCCGGTGGCCGGGGCGCGGTCGCCGTCGAAGACCACGCCGCCGATCGGGTAGAGCGAGCGGTAGAGCCGCTGCCAGCGCTCCGTGAAGAAGATCGAGTGCTGCTCCACGGCGGCGCCGAGCTGCGGGTGCATGTTCTGCATCGAGCCCGCCCATGGACCCTGCAGCAGCCCGCGCCAGTCGCCGAACAGCCGCCAGGTCAGCGAGTCCGGCCCGAGCGGCGTGACCGGCCGCGCGGCGGGGGTCCCGGCCGGTGAGGGGGCGGTCGGCAGCTCCGGGGCGGCCGCCGGCTCGATGGTCGGCGGCTGGGAGGTGGTCTCGGCGGTCATGTCCGGCTCCAGTCTGCGCTAACTGATGACGGGTGTCTTCAGAGTACGATTGAGGACACCCGTCGTCAATTGCTCCCTGTTGAGGTCACCGGTGTCATCCAGCGTCACGCGCACCTGGGCCGGCAGCACGCTGGACGCCCGCCGCGATGCGCGCAGGGTCCGGCTGCTGGAGGTCGGGCTCGAGCTGCTGGGCGGGCCCGAAGGGGCGGCGGCTGTCACCGTGCGCTCGGTGTGCCGGCACGCCAAGCTCACCGACCGGTACTTCTACGAGAGCTTCGCGGACCGGGACGAGCTGCTGCTCGCCGTCTACGACGAGGTGGCCGAGCAGGCGCAGCGGGCACTGGTCGATGCGGTGACGAGCACCCCGCCGGAGACCCCGGACGCCGTGGCCAGGGCGGCCGTGCGTGCGTTCCTCGGGCTGCTCACCGACGACCCGCGCAAGGGCCGCGTGCTGCTGCTCGCCCCGATGAGCGACCCACTGCTGAGCCAGCACGCACTGCGGCTGCAGCTGGCGTTCGGCGAGCTGATCCGGATCCAGCTGGCCGCCGCCGGGCGTGCCCCGGAGCCGGCGCCGGTGGAGCAGCGGCTGACCGCGTCCGCCCTGATCGGCGCGCTGACCCAGCTGTTCATCCGGTGGCTGGACGGCTCGCTCGAGGTCTCGCCCGCCGAGCTCGCCGACTACTGCGTCCGCCTGCTGCTCACCTCGGTCCCGCTGGCCCGTCCCTCGTGAGTGGCGAGTGGTCCGATACGGCCACTCGCCCCGCACGAGCGACGGCTCAACTGGGCAGGCGGGCCGTGCGCAGGGCCGTCCGGCGCACTTTGCCGGCGTCGTCGCGCAGCGGCTCGGCGCTGCGCTCGAAGCTGGCCGGGACCTTGTACGGGGCGAGCTTGAGGCGCATGTGCTCGGTGAGCTCGTCGTCGGAGAGCGCGCCTTCGGTCATCACGATGGCGTGCACGCTGTTGCCGAGGTCGTCGTCCGGCAGCCCGATCACCGCCGACGACAGCACGCGCGGATGTTCCTCCAGCGCCGCCTCGACCTCGGCCGGGTACACGTTCGCGCCGCCGACCAGGATCATGTCCTGCCGGCGGTCGCTGAGGTAGAGGTAGCCGTCGGCGTCCACGCGGCCCATGTCGCCGATGGTCTGCCAGCCGTCTCTGGCGTGCGCGGTGGCACCCAGGTACCGGTAGGTGAGCACGCCCGCCGGCGGCCGCTGCCACACCTCGCCGACCTCGCCAACCGGCAGCTCGTTGAAGTCGTCGTCGGTGATCCGCAGCTCGCCGGAGGTGGGCCGGCCCACCGAGCCCGGGTGCGCCAGCCAGTCCACGCCGTCGATCATGCACACCGCGATCGACTCGGTGCCGCCGTACAGCTCGAGGAGCTTGGCCGGCTCGAGCCAGGCCAGCCAGCCGCGCTTGACGTGCTCCGGGCATGGCGCGCCGACGTGCAGCAGCGTGCGTACCGAGGACAGGTCGGCGGCCGCCCGCACCTCGTCGGGCAACCGCAGCATGCGCCCCATCAGCGTGGGCACGGCGTACAGCCAGGTGACCCGGTGCCGGCGCACCCGGTCGAGCACGTCGGCCCCGTCGAACCGCTCCATCACGACCACGTGCCCGCCGTTGACCAGCGCGATCAGTGAGAACATGAACGGCGCGTTGTGGTAGAGCGGCGCGGTCACCAGGAACACCTCGTCCGGCGCGATGCGCAGCGCCGAGGAGCGCGCGGTGACCGTCTCCACGGTGCCGACGCCTCCGGCGAGGATGATCTTCGGGCGGCCGGTGCTGCCGCCGGAGGTGGGGGCCTTCCAGGACGGCGGGATGCTGGGCGGCAGCGGTTCGTCGGAGATCGTCGGGTCCGGTTCGAAGCCGCGCGGCAGCCACGGGCGGCCGTCGCTGGGCTCCAGGCCGACCACGACCGGCGGGTCGGCCACGGTCAGCAGCGCGGCCAGCTCGCTCGCCGGCAGTCGCGCGGACACCGGCTGCGGGATCGCGCCGAGCTTCCAGGCCGCCACCGCCGCGACGTAGAAGTCCAGGCCGTTGGGCAGCCCGATCGTCAGCAGCGCGCCGCGCTCGACGCCGAGCCGGGCCAGGTGGCGGGCCAGCCGGTTCGACCGCCGGGCCAGCTCGGCGCGGCTGAGCGTGACATCACCGCAGGTCACGGCGGGGGCGTCCGGATCGGCCTCGGCGAGCGCGTCCAGCCCGACGCCGAGCGGGGTGCCTTCGTCGGCGCCGGCGGTGATGCCGTATGCGCTGAGCGGGTAGCGGGTCGTGCCACCCGGTTCGCCGTCCCCCTGCCCGTGTCCCGGTTCCTGCTCCGGCTGCTTCTCGGGGTGGGTGGACGTGGCGGTGGCGTCGGTGGGCACGCGTTCAGCATGCCCCCGCGGCGCCCGTCGCGCGCGAGTGTGACCGGCGAGACATCGGCAGCATCACAGGGCGTTGCCAATGATCGACGGTCTTGGTTCGGCTACAGTGAGATCACCGGACCGCACAGTTCTGCCTCGGCCCGGGATCGTTGTCGACCACCACGCGCCGCGACCGCTTGGGTCTGCGCCGGGCAGGACGACCCTTCCACGTTCGGAGACTGCATGGCGGCCCGCCGCCCCCACTTCACCCATTCCGTCGAGTCCGCCCGGTTCTCCGAGCAGCCCTCGACCTCCCGTTCCACCGATCGGCCCGCTCCGAGCAGGGCCGCGCAGCGCCCCGATTCCGGCAGGTCCACGGACCGCGCCGGTGCCGAGCGCGCCGCCTCCGGCCGATCCGACTCGGGTCGCAGTGACTCGGGTCGGACCGCTGCCGGGCGTTCCGGTTCCGGCCGGCCCAGCGACCGGGGCAGCTCGCCCAGGTCCGCCGACCGGGGTCGCGCGCCCCGGTCCGGCGCGCGCGGCGACTCCGGTGTGCGCGGCGACGCCGCCCGCCGGCCCGCCTCGGCGCCCGCCTCGGTCACCCGCCCCACGGCGGTGCCCGATTACCCGGCCGCCACCGAGTACGACGCGGACGCCACGTTCGCGGAGCTCGGCGTGCCTGCCGTGCTGGTCAAGGCGCTGGCCGCGCAGGGCATCACCGACCCCCGGCCGATCCAGGCCGCCACGCTGCCCGACTCGCTGGCCGGGCGTGACGTGCTCGGTCGCGGCCGCACGGGCTCCGGCAAGACGTACGCGTTCGTGCTGCCCTTGCTCGCCCGGCTGGCCGGCAGCGGTTTGCCGCGCCGGCCGTCGCGTCCCCGCGCGCTGATCCTGGCGCCGACCCGCGAGCTGGTCACCCAGATCGAGGCGTCCATCACCCCGCTGGCCGACGCACTGGGCCTGCGCACGTTGACCGTGTTCGGCGGCGTCGGGGCGAACCCGCAGATCCGGGGCCTGCGCAACGGGGTGGACATCCTCGTGGCCTGCCCCGGCCGGCTCGCCGACCACATCCGGGAGGGCTACGCCAGCCTGGACGCGGTGGAGATCACCGTGCTCGACGAGGCCGACCACATGGCCGACCTGGGCTTCCTGCCCGAGGTGCGCAGGCTCATGGACCAGACGCCGCGCGACGGGCAGCGCCTGCTGTTCTCCGCGACGCTGGACGCCGGGGTGGACGTGCTGGTCCGCCGGTTCCTGGACAACCCGATCACGCACAGCGTCGACTCGGCGCTGTCGCCGGTCACCGCGATGGAGCACCACGTGCTGCACATCGAGCGTGACGACCGGCTGCCGGTGCTGGTCGACCTGACCGCGGCACCGGGTCGCACGCTCGTCTTCACCCGCACCAAGCACGGCGCGCGCACGCTGGCGCGCCGGCTCGTCGCGGCCGGGGTGCCCGCCGTCGACCTGCACGGCAACCTGTCCCAGAACGCCCGCCAGCGCAACCTGCAGGCGTTCTCCGACGGCACCGCCACGACGATGGTCGCCACCGACATCGCCGCCCGTGGTATCCACGTCGACGACATCGCGCTGGTCATCCACGCCGACCCGCCGGTGGAGCACAAGGCGTACCTGCACCGCTCGGGGCGCACGGCGCGCGGTGACGCGTCCGGCACGGTGATCACGCTGATGACCGACGAGCTGGCCGCCGAGGTCCGCGACCTGACCCGCCGTGCCGGCATCAAGCCGACCACGACGCGCCTGCGCCCCGGCGACCCGCTGCTCGCCCGGCTCGCCCCTGGCGACCGCACGTTCGTCGAGCCGGCCCCGGTCGTCGCGGTGCCGGAGTCCCGGTCCCGTGGCGGCGCGCCGCGTGGCGGTGGCTCGCGTGGCGGTGGCCAGCCCCGTGGCGGTGGCCAGCCGCGCAGTGGGGGTCAGCCCCGTAGCGGCGGCGCCGGTCGTGGCCGTGGCAACTCGCTGGCAGCGCACTCCGCCAGCGGTCGCCCCCGCCAGCAGCGCGCTCCGCGCCGCGCCGCGAGCTGAGCATCGGCACAACGCACGTAGCACCGTGAGATGGCGGGCCAGGGCAGCGGCCCTGGCCCGCCATTCGCGTTCCCGGGTCGGCGGGTCGTCGCTGGTCGAGCGCCTACCGGGTCGGGCTCAGCGGTAGCAGTAGGAGTCCGAGGAGGCGTCCCCGCCCTGTAGCCGGACCTGGTGGGTGCGCAGCCCGCGCCACACCTCACCCTCCGGGAAGAACCTCTCGTCCACGCTGATCCCGCCGGCAGGATCGACGTCCAGCTTGGCGGCCCAGGCACCCACGCCGTCCGGGTAGAACTGGTCGTCCCAGGAGCCGTACAGCGAGTTCGTCAGGTACACCCGACGCCCGTCCCGGCTGACCTCGACCATCTGCGGCCCGCCGGCGAGCGGCTGACCCGGCGCCGATGGGTGGGCGGCCCGTCGCACGATGCCGCCCAGGTGCACGGAGCCGATCTCACGCGGGTTGGCCGGGTCGGACACGTCGTACTGCTTGAGCTCGCCGGTGCCCCAGCAGGACACGTAGAGCCGCTGGTCGTCCACCGAGAGGTTGATGTCGGTGATCAGCGGCGGGACGGCCCCGAACGGCTTGAGCGCGGGCGGCAGGTCGTCGGCGTCGGCCGGCTCGGCGGGAATGGTGATCGCCTTCTCGGCCGCCCACGACCCGTCGTCGGCCCGGTACCAGCGCCACACCGAGGCGGACAGGTCGGCGGTGGAGATGACCACGCCGACGAAGCCCCAGCTGGCCTCCGGGTCGTGCGCCGGGCGCAGCTCGAGCACCATCTGCTGCTCGGCGCCGAGGTCGATCTCCTGCTCGTGCTTACCGGCGGCCAGGTTCCAGAAGTGCAGCTTGTGGCCGTACCTGTTGGCCAGCAGTAGCTCCGGGTTGATGCCGTCCTCGATCATCGACGGGGTGCCCCACTCGCTGGTGACCAGCGTGTTCTGCTGCAGGTGCCACCAGGCGTCGTAGGCCAGGTACTGCGGGCCCCTTTCGGTCTCCCAGGCGCGCAGCACGTCGAAGGTGTTGTGGTCCAGCAGCGCGATGCCGCCGGGGCCCTCGGCACCGTTCGCGCCGCCGAGGCAGGACAGGAAGATGCCGTCCGGGCCGCAGTGCAGCGTGTGCGGCCGGGAGTAGCCGGCCTTGCTGCCCAGCTCCTCGGGCGTGATCGTCTTGATCAGCTTGGGCTGGGTCGGGTCCGGCTGGGTGTCGTAGACGTGGATCGTGGAGCTGCGGAGCCCTGGCAGGAGCAGGTAGCGGCGCTGCAGGCCGTCATCGCCGTGGTCGTGGCCCTCGTGCATGAGTGCGCTGGAGCAGGCGTTCCAGCCGAAGTGGTGCAGCTCGTCGCCCTTGGTGGGCAGGTCGGTCCAGCCGACGATCTGGCCGTAGCGCGACGAGGCGGGGTCGACGTCCAGCACGGTCAGCGCGTCCGACTTCTGCCCGGCCCTGTCGAACGCGACGACGTAGGCGAGCTTCTCGGCGGGGGCGGCGGCCGCTTCGGTGGGACTGCGGTAGAAGGTCGGGTCGGTGTGCGTGGACATGCGGGGGCTCCTCACGCGGATGGGCGGTTCGAGGTCGCTCCGGGGCCATAACCTGCGCGAACGGGCGCACACGGCGCCGCCGGGCGGACCGAGGTCAGCGACAGGCGGCGGTGCAGACGCGGAGCAGATCGACATGTAGCCGGTGCACGAGCCGAGCGCCGGAAGCCATGTCGCCACCCAAGCAGCGGCGGTTCCCACCGACCATGCGATGTGGCGCAGGTCACAAGGAGGTCCCTCGAACGCGCGCGATCGAGGCTGACGGGGTCAGATGTCGGCGGTCTCGAGGTCTTCGCCCGCGCCGCGCACGGGCAGGGTCGCGAAGATCGCGGGGGGCTCGCGCCACGGGTCCGACGGGTTGCCGCCGGCCGCCGCCGCGATCGCCCGCCACACGCGCTCCGGCGTGCACGGCATGTCGACGTGCCGGACGCCGAGGTGACGCAGCGCGTCGACGACCGCGTTCTGCACCGCCGGGGTCGCCCCGATCGTCGCCGCCTCGCCGATGCCCTTGGCGCCGAGCGCGTTCCTCGGGGTCGGCGTCTCCGTGCTGGCCACCTCGTACGGCGGCAGGTCGGCGGCGGTGGGCACCGTGTAGTCGGCGAGCGTGCCGGTGGTCGGGTTGCCGTCCTCGTCGAACCGCACGTGCTCCCAGAGCGCCTGCGCGATGCCCTGCGCGATGCCGCCGTGCTGCTGGCCGCGCACGATCAGCGGGTTGAGCACCCGGCCGCAGTCGTCCACCGCGAAGTGCCGCAGCGGCGTGACGAACCCGGTGTCCAGGTCCACCTCGACCACCGCCACATGGCTGCCGAACGGGAACGTCGCGCCTCCCTGGTCGATGTCCAGCTCGGCGGCCAGCGCCTCCCCGCGCGCCGCCGCGGCCCCCGAGAGCGTTCCCCAAGCGATCGTCCGATCCGGCACACCGGCCACGCCGAGCTGGCCGTCGTCGGTGACCTGGATGTCGTCGGCGGAGGCCTCCAGCAGCTCGGCGGCCAGCTCGCGGGCCTGGTCGAGCACCCTGCCCGCCGCCGCGTACACCGCGCTGCCGCCCAGCTGCAGGGAGCGCGAGCCGCCGGTGCCGCCGCCGCGCGGCACGACCGCCGTGTCCGCCTGCACGAACTTGATCGACTCGATCGGGATGCCGAGCTGCTCCGAGACCAGCATGGCGAACGACGTGGCGTGCCCCTGACCGTGCCCGGACGTGCCCACCGCGGCAGTGGCCGTGCCGTCCTCGTGCACCGTCACCGAGCCCCACTCCTGGGCGCCGCCACCCGCGGTGATCTCCACATAGCTGGCCAGCCCGATGCCGAGCACCCGGCGCTCGCCGGCAG
>DATAYB010000305.1:0-31099 GCA_036272795.1 Pseudonocardia sp. | reverse complement strand
ACCAGCGGCTCGTCGACGAGCCGGGTCTGGGTGGCCTCGAACTGGCGGGCGATGTCCTGCTGGAAGCTGACGAAGATCAGCCCGACCTCGAGGTTGCCGTTCCGGTCGACGCCGTTGTCGTAGTTGTACGGCCGGCGCAGGATGCGGCTGTTCGCGGTATCCGGGGTGCGCGGGTTGGCCAGCCGCATGTGCGCGGTGAGGGGGACGACCTCGCCCTTCGGGTCGGCCGCGTAGTTGGGCACGTCGGACTCGGCGGCGCCGTCCAGCGGAGCGCCGGAGTCGCGGCGCCGGCCGAACATCGTCTCCTGCTCGTTGATGTCCACCCGGTCCCAGAACTCGACGAGCATCCGGATGAACCGCACGACGTGGTACGTGCCGCCGACGGCCCAGTCCGGGTTGCCGGCGCCCGGCTGGATCCACACCAGCTGGTTGTTGTCGCCGGGCGGCGGCTGCGAGATGCCGTCCTTGAATCCCAGTAGGTTGCGCGACACGCCGGCCGGGCGCGGCGGCGAGCCGAACCCGTCGAGCCGGTAGCGGATCTGCATGCCGCCCCGGGTGTGCTTCGTAATGTCGCGCAGTGCGTGGTGCACGGTGTCCGGGTTGTTCGCGCAGACCTGCAGGAACAGGTCCCCGTGACAGTTCGCCGGCTCCAGCGAGTCGTTCGGGAAGCTGCGCATCGCCACCAGCCCGGGGGGTTGGCGCGTGGCCAGCCCGTACCGGCTGTCGAAAAGACTCGACCCGACCGACAGCGTCACGCTCAGCCCGTCACTGGGTACGACCGGGCCGAGCACCGCGCTGTCGGAGGGCGGCGAGCCGACGCCGAGGTCGGGTGGGGTGCCGCCGGCGGTGAGGAACCGGGCCCGGTCGGTGATCGTGTGGAACAGCGTCACCAGCTCGGCGCGGTTCGCGGTGGTCGCGTCCAGTGCCACGTGGGTGGAGTAGCGCTGCGCCGGGGTCGGCGTGACGAGCCCGGCCTGCCGCACCCCGTGGAACGGCACCAGGTCCGGTGAGGTCGGCTGCAGCTGCGCGGCGGCCTGTGCGTCGTGCCGCGCGCCGGCGGCCAGCAGCCCACCGGTGAGCGCGGTCCCGGCGGCGCCGGCCACCGCACCCTTGAGCAGGTTGCGCCGGTTGACGTCCATGGTTGGCCTTCCAGGGTTTCGAGTCGAAGCCGTTGTCCAGTGCTGCCTGGTCAGTGCGCCGGCACCTCGAGCAGGTCGGGGATGAGTGAGAGGTTCTCCAGCACGGCGCCGATGTCCGCGTCCACCCGCTGCCGGGCGGCCAGCGGCACCGCCGAGACGGGTTGCCACTGCCCGCCGGCCTGCGTGGCGAGCAGTGCCTGGTTCAGCTCGGTGAGCTGGGACTGGACGGTCGGCAGCAGGCCCGGCGAGCGCGCGTCGATCAGGGGTTTCAGCTCGCCGAGCACGACCTCGGTGCCCTGTACATCGGCGAACGTCTCCGGGTAGGCGGCGCCGGAGCCCTCGTCGGACAGCCCGTTGAGGTGATCGCGCAACGCGTCCTCGAGGATCTCGTGCGCGCGGATCGGCAGGTCGGTGGGATCGAGCGTGAGCTGCGGCAGCTTGGCGGTGAGGGCGGTGATGTCCGAGGTCAGCTGGTCGGCCACCGGGAGCAGCGCGGCGGCCGGCTGGGCGTGCCACAGGCCGTACTCGAGCCGGTGCAGGCCGGTGAACCCCGGGTCGGTCACCGCGAGCGGCTGCGCCTGCGGCAGGCCGTCGATCGCGTCCCCGAGGTCGGCGAAGCTGTCGTACGCGGCCCCGACCTGCTCCCACGTCAGCTGGGCGGCCATCCAGTCCCGCTGTGCGGCCGGCATCTGGTTGGCGGCCAGGTCGGCCCTGATCGTGGCGACCTGGGTGTGCAGCAGCGCCAGCTTCGGCCGGACGTAGGCGTCGTAGGCGTCGGCGGCGGGCTGCAGGTCGGCGACGGCGATGGGGGCGACGGCGAGCGCCACCTGACCAGGTGCCGGGCCCGGACCCGCCGCCGACACCGTGGTCGACGTCGTCGTGGGCAGCCCGTCGGCGAGGCACCGGAAGAAGTAGCCGCCGGGGGCCAGCGTGGCGGACAGCCGTTGCGCGGTGGCCGGCCCCAGCGTCTCGATCTCGCCGACGATGCCCTGGCTGGACGCCTGGATCAGGTTCACCTCGACGGTGTGGCCCGACTTGTTCGCGACGTCGAAGTCCCGCGTGCCGGTGCCGGTGGCCGACCAGCCAGGGGCGCACGCCTGGTCGGTGACCGTGACGTCGGTGCTCCCCGCCGCGCTCCTCGGCCCGAACCCGACCAGCAGGGCCGCCGACAGCGGAGGCACCACCAGAGCGGCCGCGACCAGGACAGCCACCTGGCGGCGGCTCCGGCCGGGCGCCGGCATCTCCGCCTGCTCGGGTTCGGGGCTCACGGTTGCCGGCCCGGGGCTCGCCGTCCCTGGCTGGGGGCTGGCCCCGGCCGGCGGGGCGGTCTGTGCGCCGGCCGGGGCCTGCCGGGCGCCGGCCCTGAGGAACACGGTCAGCACGGTGACCAGGTAGACGACGTACGCGACCACCTGCAGCCACGTCATGGTCGGCGACAGCTCGGTGACCCCGCTGACCAGCGTGACCCACCACGAGCCGGGGTCGATCCGGTTCGACAGGTCGAACGCCAGCCAGGTGTGGCCGGGCAGCACGCCGGCGTCCTGCAGGTCACCGAGGCCGTATGCGAACACGCCGGCGGCGATCACGATCAGCAGCACCGCGGTACGGCTGAAGAACGCGCCGAGGTCCAGCCTGGCCGCGCCACGGTAGAGCAGCACGCACAGCGCCACCGCCGCCGCGATGCCCATCGCCGCCCCCACCAACGGCGCGACCGTCTGCCCCGACACCTGCGCCGTCGTCCACAGGAACAGCGCCGTCTCGAGGCCCTCCCGCCCGACCGCCAGGAACGCGGTCAGCGCGAGCGCGGCCGAGCTGATCCGCAGCGCCTCGGCGACCTTGCCGCGCAGCTCGCTGCCCAGGGTGCGCGCGGTACGGCGCATCCAGAAGATCATCCCGGTGACCAGGACGACCGCCACCACGCTCAGCAGCCCGCCGAGCGCCTCCTGGCCGGTGGTGGACAGCACCGAGCGGTAGAACGTCAGCACCGCGCCGAAGCTCAGCGCGAGCACGACCGCCGCCGCCACGCCCAGCCAGACCGGTGCGCTCGACACCCGCGCCCCCGCGGTGTCGCAGGCGCGGCGCACCGCGGCCAGCAGGATGCTCACGATCAGGCCGGCCTCGAGGCCCTCGCGAAGCCCGATGAGCAGGTTCGGCAACGCAGCGGCCCACACGGTGCCTCCTGGTCAGAGATAAGTTAAGCCATTCCTAACTTCGAAAGTAGGCGCGACGCAACCAGGTCTCAGCTCCCCCTAAAGAAGGACCAAAGGAACCTGTCAGCTAGCGCGATCGGCGGTACCGACGGGTCAGCGCGTGGCGACGCATGCGTGTTCGCCTACGCTGGGTCCGTGGGTTCCGAGTCTGAGCGGTACTCGTCGGCCGTTGAGGACTACCTCAAGGTGATCTATGCGTTCGAGGAGCGTGAAGAGGGCAAGATCACCACAACTCGGCTGGCCGAGCGACTGGGCGTTTCGGCGTCCTCGGTGTCCGGCATGGTGCGCAAGCTCTGTCAGCTGGACCTGCTCGAGCACCCCAAGTACGGCAACATCGAGTTCACCGACACCGGCCGCCGCGTCGCGCTCGGTGTCGTCCGGCGGCACCGGCTGATCGAGCTGTACCTGGTCACGGAGCTCGGCTACGCCTGGGACGAGGTGCACGACGAGGCCGAGGTGCTCGAGCACGCCGTGTCGGACAACCTGCTGGAGCGGATCGCGGTGCGGCTGGGCGACCCCCGGGTCGATCCGCACGGCGATCCCATCCCGACCAGCGACGGCCAGTTGGAGCCGCTCCGCGCCCGCCGGCTGTCCGCGGTGCCGGCTGGCACCATCGGCGAGTTCGTCCGGGTGGACGACGTCGACCCCGGCATGCTGCGCCACCTGACCGCCGAGGGCATCAAGCTCGGCGCCAAGCTCGAGGTCGTCGAGCGGGCCCCGTACGGCGGTTCCTATCTGGTGCGGGTGGGTGAGCAGCCCGACGGCGTGACTCGACAGCTCGGTCCGGCGCTGGTCAACGCGATGTGGGTCGGCGTCGACGGCTGAACTTTGTCCTACATCACCTTGTTGTTCGCTGCCCCACATCTTAAAGTTAGGCATGGCGAAATCTCCGGGTGGGGACGCTCAGGGCGAGGTCGACGGCGGTAGCCGGCCGGCCTCGTCCGGTCTGGCCCAGCTGGACAGGCCCGGCGCCTCCCTGACCGAGCTGTGGTCCCGGGGTCGGCTGCGCGGCACGGTTGCCCTGCTGGGGCCGGCCTTCGTGGCGGCAGTCGCCTACGTCGACCCCGGCAACTTCGCCACCAACTTCGAGGCCGGCGCCAAGTACGGCTACCAGCTGGTCTGGGTCATCGTGGTGGCCAACGCGATGGCCATGCTGGTGCAGTACCTGAGTGCCAAGACGGGTGTCGCCACCGGGCGTGACCTGCCAGAGCTCTGCAGGGAGTACCTGCCTCGGCCGGTCTCGCGCGGGCTCTGGGTGCAGGCCGAGCTGGTCGCCATGGCCACCGACCTCGCCGAGTTCGTCGGTGCGGCGGTAGGGCTGAACCTGCTGTTCGGCGTGCCGCTGTTCCCGGCCGGGCTGATGACGGCAGTGGTCGCGTTCGGCATCCTGGCCCTCGAGCAGCGCGGCTACCGGCGGTTCGAGCTGGCCATCGCCGGGTTGCTGGCCATCGTCTTCCTCGGCTTCGCCTACGACCTGCTCACCGTCGGCGGGTCGGTGCGGGGCACGCTCAGCGGCCTGCTGCCGGTGTTCCCCGGCTCGGAGGGCGTGCTGCTGGCCGCCGGCATCATCGGCGCCACCGTGATGCCGCACGTCGTGTACCTGCACTCCGCGCTGACCAAGAACCGCGTGGCCGTGCGCGACGACGACGAGCGCCGCGAGGTGCTGCGCTTCCAACGGCTGGACGTGTTCGTGGGCCTCGGCGCCGCCGGCGTGATCAACCTCTGCATGCTCGTCATCGCCGCCTCCCTGTTCAGTGCCGAGTCCGGGGCAACCGGCAACTCCGGCGTCGACTCCATCGAGGCCGCGCACGCCGGGCTCGGCAACCTCGTCGGCGGCGGTGCGGCGCTCGCCTTCGCGGTGGCGCTGCTCGCCTCCGGGCTGTCCTCGTCGAGCGTCGGCACCTACGCCGGCCAGGTGGTCATGCAGGGCTTCATCCGCAGGCGCATCCCGCTCTACCTGCGGCGGGGGCTAACCATGCTGCCGGCGCTCGCCGTGCTCGGGCTCGGCCTGCCGGCCACCGCCAGCCTCGTCGCCTCGCAGGTCGTGCTGTCCTTCGGCATCCCGTTCGCACTCGTGCCGATGATCATGCTGACCCGGCGGGCCGACGTGATGGGCGCCCTGGTCAACCGGAGGGTCACCACGCTGGCGGCCAGCCTGATCGCCCTCCTGATCATCGCGCTGAACGTCTACCTGATCGCCGACTCGCTGCTCGGCTGAGGTCCCGGCCGGACACTGACCTGGGGTTTTCCCTACCTCGGGATGGGGGACAGCGGTCCCGCCGGATGGGGGGCGACCCCATCGAACGCACCCCCGTCACCTGACACCTTGAGCAGCAGGAACGCCGCGCAGGCGCGTCCAGTCGACTCCAGAGGGCAGGTACAACAGTGAACTGGACAGCAGCGGCGGCCGCCGGCAACGGCGCCCTGCCACCCCAGCCGAGGTCCGCGTGGCCGAACAACACCGGCCCGAACCAGGCACCCCCCGCCCGCCCCACGCCGAACGACGGCATGTGGGGCTACGCGGCACTGGGTCAGGCCGCCCCCGGTCAGGCGCCGTCGAACCAGGCCGCACCGGGCTATGCGGCTCCGAACCAGGGCGCGCCGGCTTACGCGGCTCCGAGCCAGGGTGCCCCGGGATACGCGACTCCCCACCAGCCCGTACCCGGTTATGCGGTGCCGAACCAGGCCGGGCCCCGCGAGGCCGGACCGGGTTACCCGGCGCCGGGCCAGCCGGGGCCAGCTCAGTCGGGGCAGAACCCGGCGGGCCCCGCTCGTGGTTGGCAGCAGCGGGGCGCGAGCACCCCGCCCCCCGGTAAGCCGGGTACCGGACCGTCGCGCACCCGGCCGTTGCCACTGCAGCGCACCGGGGCGGGCTGGGCCATGCTCGGGCTGCTCGGCCTCGGCCTGGTGCTGCTGATCACCGGCCTGGTGATGCTCGACGACCGGCTCACCGTGATCCCCACCAGCCCCTACGCGCTGACCACGGCCGCCGTGCTGTTCGGTGCGCACGGGCTCGTGCTGTACCTGGTGGTGCGCTGGCTGGACTTCCCGGTCAAGCGGGCGGTGTGGCTGATGGCGCTCTCGGTCGCCTGGGGTGGGCTGGTGTCCACCTCGCTGTCGCTCACGGTCGAGACCTGGCTGGGCCACCTGCTCGCGCTGTTCGGGCCGTCGCCGTCCGCGGGCCTCTTCCTGGGCGCGACCCTGGTCTCGGTGACCGAGGAGTCCGCCAAGCTGCTCGGTGTGCTGGCGATCGTGCTGTTGGCGCCCCGGCGGCTCAGCCGCGCGGCCGACGGCCTGGTCTACGGCGCGCTGGTCGGCCTCGGCTTCGAGGAGATCGAGAACATCATCTACGCGGTGAGGGCCACCAACACCGCCGGTGCCAGCCTCGGCGCCAGCATCCTGCCGGTCATCGTCCAGTTCCTGCTGCGCGGCCTGGTCGCCGGCTGGGGCCTGCACATCGTGTGGAGCGCGCTGACCGGCGCCGGGATCGCCTGGGCCTACCTGAACCGGGACCGGCCCAAGGGCGCCAGGATCGGCGTGGCCGCGCTGGCCTTCGCCGTCGCCGGGGTGTGCCACATGCTGTGGGACTCCGCGCTGGCCGAGTGGGTCGTGGTGCTCGGTCCGATGTTCATGGTGATGGTGGTCGTAGCGCCGCTCGTGCTGATCATCGTGGTGGCGCTGCGTGGCCAGGCCGCGTTCGCCGTCAAGCGGCTGGCGCTCTGTGCCGACCCGGCCGTGGCGACGCCCGCCGAGCTCACCGCGCTGAGCTCCCCCTACCGCCGGTTCGGCGCGACGTGGAATGGCTACGTGCGGGGCGGGTTCGGGTTGGCCCGCGCGGTCGGCCGGCTGCAGCGCGGCCAGGCCACGCTGGCCATGATCCTGCTCAGCGGGGATGCCTCCGGCCAGCCCGCCGCTGGCCCTGTGCCCGGCGGCCCTGTGCCCGGCGGCCCCGGGACCGCGGGCCCGGGGCCCGGCGGCCCGGGGAACGGCGGTGCCAAGTCGGACGAGCTGTCCGCCGCGCACACCGTGATCCAGACCGCGCGCCGGGAGCTGGGCGCCGCCGGGCTGCCGGAGGCCGCCGGTCCCGACCTGTACCAGGGCTCGCCCGTGATCGGCTGGGTGGCACTGGCCGCCGGGTTCCTCGGGCTGGTCGGCATGCAGGTGCTCTTCGGGTTGACCGGCGGGACCTGGGGTCCGGGCTCCCTGATGCTGGTGGCGTTCCTGGTCGCCGGGCTGGGTAGCACGGCGCTGGTGCTGTGTGCCCGTGAGGTCCGCAAGTCCAGGGCCGGTCGTGTCCCGGCGGACGCCCGGCTGGGCGTGGCCACGCTGCCGGGCATCGTCTCGGTGCTGCTGGGCCTTGTCCTGTTCACGGCCCTCGTCGGGCTGCTGGCCCTCTGACCACGAACGGCCCGACCCGCCCCCGGTCAGGGGCGGGTCGGGCCGTATCGCGACCGGGTCAGGCGTGGGCCAGCTCGGACCGGCTGCCCGGCACCTCGGTGGCGTGCGAGATCGAGCGGCGCGCGGTCTCCGGGATCAGCACGATCGGGATGATCGCGATCACCGCCGCGACCATGATGTAGAACGCCGGGATCGACGTGTTGCCGGTCTTGGTGATCAGCGCGGAGATGACGATCGGCGCGGTGCCGCCGAACAGCGCGGTCGACACGCTGTAGCCGATCGACATGCCGCCGTACCGGTTCCGGGTCGGGAACATCGCCGGGAACGTGGAGCCGATCGTGCCCAGCATCAGCAGCAGCAGCGCCCCGAGCACGGCCAGCCCGAGCGTCACCGGCAGCACGGTCCGCAGGTTGATCAGGGCAACGGCCGGGTAGCTGAGCACCAGGAAGCCGACCGCCGAGACCAGCAGCATCGGCTTGCGGCCGACCCGGTCGGACAGTGCGCCCACCGGTGCGATCAGCACCATCATCACCAGCATGATGCCGATCAGCGCCAGGTTCGACTCGGCGTCGCTGATCTTGAGCACCTGGGTGAGGTAGGTCGGCATGTAGGTGAGCACGGTGTAGTCGGCCACGTTCAACAGGATCACGATGCCGATGAGGTTCAGGATCTGCCGCCAGTTGTCCGAGAGCAGCTGGGAGAACGGCGCCTCCTGCGGCTTGCCGTGCGAGAGCTGCTGGAACGCCGGGGTGTCCTCGAGCTTGTTCCGCAGGTAGAAGCCGACCAGGCCGAGCGGGGCAGCGACCAGGAACGGGATCCGCCAACCCCAGCTGTTCATCGCCTGGTCCGAGAGCGACAGCTGGAACACCGTGGCCAGCGCGGCGCCGAGCACGTAGCCGCCGAGGGTGCCGAACTCCAGGAACGCGCCGAAGAAGCCACGCCGCTTGTCCGGGGCGTACTCGGCGATGAAGGTGGCCGCGCCGCCGTACTCGCCGCCGGTGGAGAAGCCCTGGATCAGCCGCAGCAGCACCAGCAGCAGCGGAGCCGCGACGCCGATCGTGGTGTGGCTCGGGATCAGCCCGATGCAGAAGGTCGCGCCGGACATGAACAGGATCGTCAGCGAGAGCACCCGCTGGCGGCCGAACTTGTCACCGAGCGGGCCGAGCACGATGCCACCGAGCGGGCGCAGCAGGAACGGGATCGCGATGCCGGAGAACGTCAGCAGGGTGCGGGCCGCCGGGCTGCTGTCCGGGAAGAAGTTGAGGCCGATGCTGGCGACCATGTAGCTGTAGATGGCGTAGTCGAACCATTCGACCGCGTTGCCCATCGCCGCCCCGGCGACCGCGCGACGCACCACCCGTTCGTCGGGCTGACCGGTCGCCGATTCCGCTGTTGAGCTCATGCCACTTCCCTCCGCCACCCTGGGTCTCCCCCGAGTTCCCGGCTCGTTACCCCGGGCTTTCAAACCTCTTTTCCCCGGATCGGCGCCCGCTAATCCCCCGATCGGTGGGCGGGTCCGTCCTCCGCAGCCGCGAGCGATCGCCGATCCAGACATAGGCCCAGCTCACGACGCTGTCGTGCGGACCGTCGGCGGGCAGGGTGAGACGCACGCGACGGTAGTCGGCGCCCTCGTACTCATCGAGCTTCGGCAGCAGCCGGGCCGGTTCGATCAGCGGGGTGAGCGTGCCGGGCACGTCCGGGGCGGTGCCAAGCAGCATCGCCGGCCAGCCCAACCCCGTGTCGTAGCGGCTGCCCCTGGCCAGGGCCGGCCGACCGGGCCCGGCGGCGTGCGGGGCCACCAGCGGCCAGCCCGAGAGACCCGGTTGCAGCAGGCCGTAGCCGAACAGGGCCGAAGGCCACTCGTCGGGGTGCGGCGCGCCGGTCACCTCGTCGGCCTCGAGCCCGTCGCCGTCGGCGGGCACCCCGGTCAGCTCCCGAGCCTGCCGTTGGCCCAGCTCCGCGCAGCGCACCGGGGCGTCCGCCACCAGCAGCGGCGCCCGCACCGCGCCGGCCGCCAGGTAGCACCACGGGCGCTCGAGCAGCGCGCCGTCGGCGGTCCGCGCCCGCCCGGTGCGCAGCCTGGCGAGCCGGTACCGGGTGCCGCGCCCCTCGCAGCGGTCCAGTACGGCGATCTGCTCCCGCGTGGCCAGCCACACCGCGTGCCGCTCCGTCACCCCCGGCGCGGCCGCCAGCACCGCCGGCCGCTGCCCGTCCCGCTGGCGCAGCCCCGCCGCCCAGACCGCCGCGACCCCCTCGGTCACCACGTCCAGCACCACCACCGGCCCGGCCAGCCCGAACGCCTCGCGCAGCCAGGTGATCTTGGAGGGGCAGCGGTTGGAGCCGTAGCTCAGTACCGGCAGCCGGGCGGCCAGCGGCGGCGCACCGCGGGCAGCCAGCCAGTCGTCCAGGTCCGTGCCCGCTGGGTTCGGGGTGGCCGCTCCCAGGACCCGCCAGCCGGCGTGGCGGGTCGGGTCCGGCTCCAGGCGGTGCCCGACGCCGTCCAGGTGTACGAACGAGCAGTCCGGGCTGGCCCCGGGATAGGGGTCGGCGGGATATTCGGCATCGGGGAAATGGGTTGTCAGACCGGGCACGCGATCTACGGTAGGCAGTGATGTACCGCCGTGCGATCGACCTGGGTCCTGGCCCGGCTCGAGGTACCCCGGCCGGCCCCGGTTGACCCGGCGCGTGCTGGACCGGCCCGACCAGGGGGCGTCGCGCCGGCCGCTGGTGTTCCTGCTGCTCATCTGCGCGCTGTCGACGTGCGGGTACTCGATGCTGCTCGCGGTCGTGCCGCTGTGGGTGTCGCGGGGTGGCTCGGGGGCGTTCGGGTCAGGCGCGAGCACCGGGGTGTTCATGCTGGCCACGGTGCTCACGCAGCTCGCGGTGCCATGGCTGCTGCGACGGTTCGGGCACCGGGTCGCGCTGGGCGGCGGGCTCGTCCTGCTGGGCGCGCCGGCGCCGCTGCTCACGCTGTCGGCCGAGCTGGCCCCGGTGCTCGTGCTGTCCGCACTGCGCGGCGTCGGCTTCGGGCTGTTCACCGTGGCCAGCGGGGCACTGGTCGCCGAGCTCGTGCCGCCCGCTGAGCACGGCCGCTCGACGGCGCTGTTCGGGCTGGCCACCGGCGTCCCGCAGCTGCTGTTGCTGCCGACCGGGGTGGGTGCCGTGCAACACCTCGGCTTCACCGGCGTGTTCCTGGCGGCGGCCGTCCCGCTGCTCGGCCTGCCGCTGCTGGCGCCGATCCGGCTGGCCGGGGGTGTGGCGGGTGCCGGGCGGTCCGGTGCCGTGCGGTCCGGTGCCGGGGGTGGCGCGGCGGACGGGGTGGAGCCGGTCGGGGTGGGGATGCCTCCGGGTCCCGAGCTCTCGGCGGCCCCGGAGCTGGCGCGGGAGCTCGCCCCGGGGGCGGCGGGTCCGGCCGGGGACGTCGCGGGCGGTGCGCGGCGGGGTGGCTCGGTCGGGCCGGTGGTGGCCATGCTGGGCTGCGCGACCGCCCAGGGCGCCCTGGTCACGTTCCTGCCGCTGGCGGTCACCTCGGCGGTCACGGTGGTGCCGATCGCGCTGCTCGGCACGGCGGGTGGCGCGGTGCTCGGCCGTGTGGTGGCCGGTCACCTGGTGGACCGGCGCGGCTGGGGCGGCCGACTGCTCGGGCCGGGTGTGCTGCTCGCCGTCGTCGGCATGGTCGCCGAGGTGCTGGTGTCCGGGTTCCCGGGGCTCAGCGGCGCGGTGCTGCTGGTGGTCGGGGCGGCACTGGTCGGCCTCGGCTTCGGGCTGGTGCAGAACGACTCGCTGGTGGCCATGTTCGCGGCGGCCGGCACGGCGCGCTACGGCCGGGCCAGCGCGGTGTGGAACATCGCCTACGACGCGGGTACCGGGGCCGGTGCGGTCGGGCTGGGGGCGGTGGCGCAGCTGTTCGGGTTCCGGGTCACGTTCGGGGTGTCGGCCGCGCTGCTGGTGCTCGTGCTGCCCGTGCTCGCGCTGTACCGGCGCCGCGCCTAGTGCTCCGCCTCGTCAGGCTGGCGCGGCGGTCGGCAGGCCGTGGGCAGCGGCGGCAGCCAGCAGCCGGTCGTCGTAGCTGATCAGGACGTCGATGTCGTCGCGGATCAGTTCGACCATCTCGGCGCAGCCACGTTCCGGCCGGACCAACTTCAGCAGTGCCGACGTGTCGACGTGTCGACGTAGATCAATACCGCTCCTCGTCGCGCATCTCGCGCAACGTCTCGGACAGCGGCTTCGCACCTGGTGGCGCCGGTGGAATCGGCAGCAGGTCCGCGACGCCGCCGATGCGCTCCGGCTCGACCATGACACACAAGTGCTACATCGAGCGCGTATGGACCTGTGAGTGGTATTGGTCGCTATTAGCGACCAATACCGCTCACAGGCCACTAGTGACCCCTAGCGATCCATTCCTCCAGGTGCGGGGACTCGGCCCCGATCCTGGTGGAGTCGCCGTGTCCGGTGCGGACCTCGGTCTCGCCGGGCAGCGTCAGCAGCTTCGCCTTGATCGAGGAGATGATCGTGTCGAAGCTGGAGAACGACCGCCCGGTCGCGCCGGGACCGCCGTTGAACAGCGTGTCCCCGGTGAACACCACACCCAGCTCGGGCGCGTACAGGCACGACGACCCGGGGGAGTGCCCCGGCGTCTGCAGCACCCGCAGCTCGATGCCACCGGCCCTCAGCACGTCGCCGTCGGCCAGCTCGCCGTCCGGTTTGCGGTCCGGCCAGGTCAGCTCCCACAGCGGCGCCTCGGCCGGGTTGAGCAGGATCGGCGCGCCGAACCGTTCGGCCAGCGCCGGCGCCTGGTTCACGTGGTCGTCGTGCGCGTGCGTGCACACCACGGCCACCACGCGCCGGCCGCCGACGGCCTCGGCGATCGCCCCGGCGTCGTGCGCGGCGTCGATCACCAGCACCTCGTCGGCGTCGCCGACCAGCCAGACGTTGTTGTCGACGTCCCAGGTGCCACCGTCCAGCGAGAACGTGCCGGAGGTGACGAGGTGGTCGATCGGGCTCGCGTCCGCCATCAGAACAGCACCACCGAGCGCAGGACCTCGCCGCGCTCCATCCGGTGGAAGGCCTCCTCCACGTCGTCCAGCGCGATCGTCTCGGAGACGAACTTCTCCAGCGGCAGCCGGCCCTGCAGGTGCAGGTCGATCAGCGCGGGGAAGTCGCGGCTGGGCAGACAATCGCCGTACCAGGACGACTTCGTCGCGCCGCCGCGGCCGAAGATGTCGATCAGCGGCAGCTCGAAGGTCATGTCCGGCGTCGGCACGCCGACCAGCACCGCGGTACCGGCCAGGTCGCGCGCGTAGAACGCCTGCTTGAACGTCTCCGGGCGGCCGACCGCGTCGACGACCACGTTCGCGCCGTTGCCGTCGGTCAGCTCCTGGATCGCCTCCACCGGGTCGACCTGGCGGGAGTTGACCGTGTGGGTGGCGCCGAAGTCCTTCGCCCACTGCAGCTTCTTGTCGTCGATGTCGACGGCGATGATTGTGGTGGCACCGGCAAGCCGGGCACCCGCGATCGCCGCGTTGCCGACACCGCCGCAGCCGATCACCGCGATCGAGTCGCCCCGCCCGATCCCACCGGTGTTGATCGCCGCGCCGAGCCCGGCCATCACGCCACAGCCCAGCAGCCCGGCCACCTCGGGCTTCGCCGCCGGGTTGACCTTGGTGCACTGGCCGGCCGCGACCAGCGTCTTCTCCGCGAACGCGCCGATACCCAGCGCCGGGGTCAGCGGCTGGCCCGAGGCGAGCGTCATCGGCTGCTCGGCGTTGAACGTGGAGAAGCAGTACCAGGGCTGCCCACGCTTGCAGGCCCGGCAGGTACCGCAGACCGCCCGCCAGTTCAGGATCACGAAGTCACCCGGCTCGACGTCGGTGACGCCACTGCCCACCGACTCGACGATCCCGGCCGCCTCGTGCCCGAGCAGGAACGGGAACTCGTCGTTGATCCCACCCTCCCGGTAGTGCAGGTCGGTGTGGCAGACCCCGCAGGCCTGCACCTTCACGACCGCCTCGCCCGGACCCGGATCCGGCACCGTGATCGTCTCCACCGACACCGGCTTACCCTTGGTGTGCGAGACGACCCCGCGTACCTCCTGCGCCATGACTCACTCCCGTGTGTGTCTCTCGAGGCTCATGCGCCTAACGGACGACCCCGCCGGCCGGCTGCCTGCAGCCCATGCGGCGGGCCCTATGTTTCCCTCGGCAGCGTGCCATGGTTGGCGGGCCAGCGGGGGTTCCGGACGGTACGTTTCCCAAATGATCGAGCGAACGGACTCCGGGTCGGTCGCCGTGCTGACCATGGCGCACGGGCCCGTGAACGTGATGGACACCGCGCTGTTGCGGGACATCACCAAGATGTTCACCGCGCTGGCCGCCGAGCGGCCGGCAGCGGTGGTGGTGACCGGCACGGGGCGGGCGTTCTCGGCCGGCGTCGACCTGCGCAGCCTCGTCGAGGGCGGGGCGGACTACCTCGACGAGTTCCTGCCGGCGCTGAGCGAGGCGCTGCACACCGTGTTCACGTTCGGGCCGCCGGTGGTGGCGGCGGTGAACGGGCACGCCATCGCGGGCGGATGCGTGCTGGCCGGCTGTGCTGACGTGCGGCTGATGGCCAGCGGCAAAGGCCGGATCGGCCTCAAGGAGTTCAAGGTCGGCGTGCCGTTCCCCCGGGTGCCGCTGGAGATCATGGTGCACGCGGTCGGCGCCAAGGTGGCCCGCCGGCTGGTGATGCGTGCGGACACCCTGACGCCGCCCGACGCGCTCGCCCTCGGCCTTGTCGACGAGGTCGTGGAGCCCGCCGAGCTGCTCGAGCGCGCCGTCGCGGCCGCCACCGAGCTGGCCACCGAGATCCCGCCGGACACCTTCGCGCTGACCAAGGCCCAGCTGCGGCGGGAGACCGTGGACCGGATCGCGCGGTACCGCGTCGACGAGGACCCCGAGGTCGCGCGCGTCTGGGCGGCCCACCAGTCCGACGGCTGGATCGCCAACTACCTGGCGTCGGTCACCGGCAAGGGCTGACCCGCCGCGAGCGCCGCCGTCCGCCGGATGGCCGCGCGGACCAGCAGGTACAGCACCGCCGCGTTGCACAGGTGCCAGCCGAAGTGGGTGCCGAGCGGCCAGGTGGGGCAGAGCGGCCCGTCGAGCTGGCGCAGCGTCAGCGACACGGCGAACAGCCCGGTCGCCGCGCCGAACTCGCCCACGTACCGGCGCGGCTCGGGGTCCGGTCGCGTGGCGAGCCAGCCGGTCAGCCCGACCAGGCCGAGCAGCGCGGCGAGGTACGGCCCCGGCGCGGGGAGCCGGGTGGCCGCGACCCCGGACCCGACGGCGGCCGCGAACACCACGAACACCGGCGCCGCCAGCCAGGCCGGCCCGGGACGCACGCCGGCGAAGCGGTGCGCGAACACCACGACGTACGCCAGCATGAACAGCCCGATCGGCACCGTGTCCGCCAGCGCCGCCCACCCCGTGGCCAGCGTGTGGAACAGGAAGCTGCCGACCGAGATCACGGCGAGCAGCGCGGTCAGCACGGCGAGGTCCACTGGGGCGCGGCCGAGGCTCCGGCGCAGCTGCACGGCCGCCAGCACGGCCGCGACCAGGAACGCGAGGTTGGTCAGCGCGTTCGCCGGCTCAGCCCAGAACGACCCGTCCAGCCGCTCGCAGTAGCCGTCCATGCCACCAGCGTGGCCGGGTGAGGTGTCCGCCCGGCAAACCCCGGATGGCGGTCCGGGCGGCTCGTCGTCGGGCGCCCGGCGGCCCCCGGGACCGGCGGGCGGGGCCGGCGGTGATCGGGCAGGGTGGGGGTATGCGCTACGGGAGATTCACCGTTGCCGGGGAACCGGCGAGCTCGGCCCGGCTCGGGGTACTGGCCGACGACAACACCGTGCTGGACCTGGCCGCGCTGCACGCCTCCCGCCCGGTGCCGTGGCCGGACCTGCTCGTCGCGCCGTCGCTGGACGCGCTGCTGGCGGCGGGGCGGCCGGCCTGGCTGGAGGTGCACGGCTGGCTGCGCGAGACGCTGGCCGACCCCGCGGAGCTCGCCCCGTTCCGGCACCCTGTGGACCGGGTCAGGCCGCGGCTGGCCTTCACCGTCGCGGACTACGTCGACTTCTTCGCCTGCGAGCAGCACGCGGTGAACGCCGCCCGCATCTTCCGCCCCGACGACGAGCCGTTGACCCCGAACTGGAAGCACCTGCCGATCGGCTACCACGGGCGCTCGAGCACCATCCGGGGTTCCGGCAGCCCTGTCCGCCGCCCCAACGGCCAGCGCGGCCCTGGTGACTTCGGCCCGACCAGGGCACTGGACTTCGAGGCCGAGCTGGGCTTCGTGCTCGGCGGCGCGAGTACGCCAGGGCAGCCGGTGCCGATGGCCGATGCGGAGGACCACCTGTTCGGCGTGGTGCTGCTGAACGACTGGTCGGCGCGCGACATCCAGGCCTGGGAGGCCCGCCCGCTCGGCCCGCTGCTGGGTAAGGCGTTCGCCACCTCGGTGTCGAGCTGGGTCACACCGTGGCCGGAGCTGGCCGCCGCCCGGGTCGCCCCGCCGCCCCGTGACCCCGAGCCCCTGCCCTACCTGCGCGGCGACGCGGACCGGGGGCTGGACCTGGCGGTCGAGGTGCGGCTGAACGGGGAGCTGATCACCAGCCCACCGTCGGCCGACCTGTACTGGACGGGCGCGCAGTTCATCGCCCATCTCACCTCCGGCGGCGCCACGCTGAGCCCCGGCGACCTGCTCGGCTCGGGCACGATGAGCGGCCCGGAGCGCACCCAGCGCGGCTGCCTGCTGGAGCTGAGCTGGGGCGGCCGCGAGCCGTTGCCGCTGGCCGGCGGGGGCGAGCTGACCTACCTGCGCGACGGCGACGAGCTGGTGATCACGGCGAGCGCGGCGGCCGTGGGCGGCGGCCGGCTCTCGCTCGGTGAGGTCCGGGGCCGGATCGAGCCGGCCCTGACCTGACTCAGTGCAAGGAGTGCGCGTCGCCGAGGGCGTCGCGGATCAGGGGCGGGATCTCGCGCTTGGCGTGGTCCTCCGTGCTGATCACGACGTAGACGATGCGGCCGTTCGTCGTCGCCTCGCCGGACTCGCGGCGCACCTGGTAGTCCAGGGCGAAGCTGGTGCGGCCGAGCCGGGACGCGCTGACCGCCACCACGATCGGCTCGCCGAACCGCACCCCGGACCGGTAGTCGATCTCCGCGCGGACCAGTTGGACGTCGTAGCCGGCGGCCATCATCTCCCGGTACGGCAGCCCCCGGTGCGCGAAGAACGCCGCCATGGCCTCGTCGAAGTAGGTCAGGTACCAGCCGTTGAAGACGACGCCCTGGACGTCCACCTCCATGTACCGGACGGCGACAGGGAAGGTGAACACGTCGGACTCGGCGGGCGCGGCCATGCGCCCGACTCTAATGCGGTCGCCCGCACCAGGAGGGCCGGGCGCTGTGCCGTCAGGCCGCCGGCTCGGGGCGTGCCTCCGGGGTGGGCGCGCGGTCGAGGTCGGCGTCGGCGCGGGCGATCGCGGCCCGCTCGGTGTCGAGGTCGAGGTTGCGGCAGAACAGCAGGTAGGCGCCCGCCGACACGATCAGGCCTGGGATCATGCCGACATCCACCCCGAGCTTCGCGCCGATCGGGCCGGTGAACAGCTCGGTCTCCGCGAACGGCAGCATGGCCAGGAAGCCGAGCCCGTAGGCGACCAGGCCGCGCCAACCCCACCGGCCGTAGATGCCGTTCGGGTTGAAGATCTCCTTGATCGAGTAGTGGGTGTGCCGGACCCAGAAGAAGTCGACCAGGTTGATCGCGGTCCACGGGGTGAACAGCAGCAGCAGTACACCGAGGAAGCCCTCGAACTCGTGCAGGAAGTCGCCCGAGGCACTGAGCGCGATGAACGTGGCGACCACCGCGCAGAACAGCAGCGAGACGAGCCGCTCGGTACGGGTGTGGCGGATCGGGCGGATCGAGTCGGCGATGGAGAGCAGGGTCAGCGAGCCGCCGTAGAAGTTCAGCCCGGTGACCGTGATCAGGCCGAGCAGCGCCACCACGATCAGGATGGTGCCGAACCCGGGGAAGATCGTGTTGCCGGCGCGCAGCAGCACCTGGGAGACGTCGAGCTTGGCGTTCAGCGCGGCCGCCATGGCTCCGACCAGCATCATCCAGGCGCCGCCGATCAGCGCGCCCAGGTAGGTCCACCAGAAGGTGGCACGCACGCCGACGCTCTTGGGCAGGTAGCGGGAGTAGTCGGACACGTAGATCGCCCAGCTGAGCTGGTAGGCCGCCGCGACGAAGAACTGGGTGAGGAACGCGGTCGTCTGGAAGCCGGTGATGGAGAACTGGCCGGGCGGCAGCTCACCGGTGAACCCGATGCCCAGGCTGAAGATCACCAGCACGATGAGCAGCGCGTACGCCAGCCAGCGCTGCGCCTTGTGGATCCAGTCGTAGCCGAAGATCGCCAGCGCCAGCGCGATCACGGTGAACACCAGGTAGGCCGCCGTCGGGTTGACCCCGATCAGCAGGTGCGCGGCCTGCCCCGCGAGCAGCTGGTTGAACGCGTTGTAGCCGACGTAGGTGACCAGCGCGACCACCCAGACCAGCAGCGCGCCCAGGTAGCCGAACTGCGGCCGTGACTGGATCATCTGCGGCAGCCCGAGCTGCGGGCCCTGCGACGAGTGGAACGCCATGAAGAACGTGCCGAACGCGCAGCCCGCCACGATCGCGATGGCCGTCCACAGCAGGTTGGCGCCCATCGTGATGCCCAGTACGCCGGTCGCCACGGTCGCCAGGTGCGCGTCCCCGGTGAACCAGATCGGCCAGAGGTGCCACGCCTTGCCGTGCCGCTCGCGCAGGGGCACGTAGTCGATCGAATGGGACTCGATGCCGAGGGTCGGCGCCGGGGCCTGGGTTGTGACGTTGGAGTCCATGGTTCCTCCGGGCGAGCGGTGCGGTGTGGCGATGGTGTGCAGTGGGACGTGGCGTTCGATCGTGCCCGTTCTGTGTTATGTGGTGGGTCTTTGTTGCTGGTGGCGCTAGACGGCAGTTCGGAACGTGAGCAGCCCGTCGAGGCCGCGCTTGTCGACCTCGTTGGCGATCACGAGCCGCTGGATCTCCGAGGTGCCCTCCCAGATCCGGTCGACCCGCAGCTCGCGCCACAGTCGTTCCACCGGGTAGTCCCGGATGTAGCCGCGGCCGCCGAAGATCTGCTGGCAGCGGTCGGCGACGCGGTTGGACGCCTCGGACGCGGCCAGCTTCACCGTGGCGGCCTTGGCGTGCAGGGTCTTGCGGACGTCCTGATCGGTCAGGTCGGAGTTGTCGAACTCCCAGGCGACCTGGTGCGTGAGCGCGCGGTTGGTGGCGATGTCGAGCACGGAGTCCGCGAGCATGCCCTGGATCAGCTGCCGGTCGATCAGCCGCGCGCCGCCCTGCACGCGCGCCTTGGCCCACTCGGTCGCCAGGGTGAGCGCCCGTTCCGCCGCGCCGATGGTGCGTGCGCCGATCATCAGGCGCTCCTCGGTGAACCAGTCGCGGGTCAGCTCGTAGCCCTCGCCGACGCCGCCGAGCACCGCGTCCGCGCCCACCCGCACGCTCGTGAACTCGAACTCCGGGTGCTCGTAGACGAAGGTGTGGGTGAACCGGGGTACCCGCTTGATCCGTACGCCGGGAGTGTCGGTGTCGACCAGAAACATGGTGGGCCCGCCACTTGGTCCTGTGCTGGGTACCGTAGCGAGCACGATCAGGAAGTCGGCCACGTCGCCGACGGTGACGAACCACTTCTCCCCGTTGATCACGTAGCCGTCCCCGTCGGGTACCGCCGTGGTGGCGATCGTCGACGGGTCGGAGCCCGCGCCGGGTTCGGTGATCGCCACCGCGTCCCGCCGCTCGCCCCGGGCGCCGGGGATGAGGTAGCGCTTGCGCTGCTCAGGGGTGGCGTGGGTGAGCGGGTTGGCCGGGCGCCACACGGTGTCCCAGAGCGCGTTGGTCAGCTTGCCGAGCTCGTCCTGCACGACCACCTGCTCGAGCACGCTCAGCCCGGCGCCGCCGTACTCGGCCGGCGTGTTGATCGCCTGCAGGCCGGCGGCCAGCACCTCCTGCCGGATCGCCGCGTGCGCCTCCGCGCTGAGCCCGTTGTCGCGCTCGCACTCGTCCTCGTAGGGGATGATCTTGGCGGTGAGGTCGGCGGCGCGCTGCTTGAGCTCGGCGAGTCGGGGGCTGTAGGCGAAGTCCATCGGGTGCCTCTCGGTCTCGGTGGTCTTGACGGCGTGTCAGGCCAGCACGACCCGGGCATCCAGCCCGAGTGCGCCGGTCGGGGTGGCGAGCAGTGGGTTGACCTCCAGCTCGGCGATCTCCGGGTGCGCGGCGGCGACCTCGGTGACCGTGGCGACTGCCTGTGCGGCGGCGTCGAGGTCCACGGCTGGCCGGCCGCGTACGCCGCGCAGCAGTGCCGCCGTCCGCAGGCCGGTGAGCAGCAGTTTTGCCGTGGCGGGGGAGATCGGGGCGAGCGCGAACGCCACGTCGCGGAGTACCTCCGTGAAGATCCCGCCGAGGCCGACCATCGCCACCGGGCCGAACCGGGGGTCGGTACGCACGCCGACGATCAGCTCCACCCCGCCGGACAGCTCCGCCATCGCCTCCACGCAGTAGCCGGGGGCGCGCAGGCGGGTGTGCATGCCGGCGACCGCGGCGCGGAGGTCGGACTCGGCGGCCAGCCCGAGCGCCACCCCGCCCGCGTCGGACTTGTGCGGCAGGCCGAGCGCCTTCAGCACGACCGGGTAGCCGATGTGTGCGGCGACCTCGGCGGCCCGGTCCTCGAGGTCGGCGTCGGTGCTCGCCGGGGGCAGCCCGGCGGCGGGCCCCGCGGTGACGAGGGCGGCGGGCGGGAACGGGAGACCGGCGCCGGCCAGCAGCGTGCGGGCGTCCCAGTAGCCGGCGGCGGTGAGCGGGGACGTCGGCGCCACCCCGGTGCTGGGTGAGGCGGTAGCCGGGGTGTCCTCGACGCGGCCGCCGGCGCCGAGCAGGGCCAGCGTGCGCACGGCGTCCTCGAGCGCGTGGAACACCGGTACGCCCTGTTCGGTGAGCACCTTGGCGGCCGACCCGTCCGGGTACATGGTGTGCACCGCGACCGGCTTGCGGTGCGTGCGCATGTGCTCGGCCATGGTGCGCGCGGTGGCCACCTCGGCCTCGGCCAGCGCCGGCCCGTACTCGCCGTAGCCGCCGAAGTACCCGGTCACCAGCGCGGCGTCGACCTGCGTGGACCCCAGGGCCGTGGCCAGCACGCGGCCGAACGTGGCGATGTCACGCTCGCCGGCGCCCGCCAGGTCGACCGGGTTGTGCGCGCTGGCCGAGGGTGGCAGCTCGGTGCGCAGCGCGGCGGTCAGCCCCGCGTTGAACTCCGGCACCGTGAGCCCGGCCGCCTCGGCCAGGTCGGAGCCGAGGGCGCCGTGCCCACCGCCGTCGGTCAGCACCAGCACCCGGCGCACCGGCGCGCCCCGGAACAGCGGCCCACCGCCCAGCGCCGACGCCAGGTCGGCCAGCTCGCGCGGGGAGCCGACCCGGTACACGCCGGCCGCCCGGCAGGCCGCGTCGATCACCGCCAGGTCCGTGGTCAGCGCGCCGGTGTGGGACCGCGCGCCCCGGACCGCCGCCGCGCTGGCACCGACGGTGAGCAGCAGTACGGGCTTGCCGGCGCGGGTGGCCTCGGCGGCAGCCGCGACGAACGCCCGCCCGTCGCCGAAGTCCTCGCAGTACACCGCGATCAGCTCGGTACCCGGGTGCGCGGTGCAGGCGCGGACCAGGTCGGCGGCGGTCAGGTCGGCCTGGTTGCCCAGCGAGGCGAACCGGGCGAAGCCGAGGCCACGCCCGCCGAGCACCTGGCTCAGCTCCAGCGCCATGTTGCCGCTCTGCGAGAGCAGGCTGACCGTGCCGGCCGGCAGCGGGTTGGAGGCCAGCGTCAGCCCGGTGCCGGAGTCGGCGACCCCGAGGCAGTTCGGCCCGAGCAGCACCGCGCCGGCCGCCCGGACCCGCGCGGCCACCCGATCCTGCACCGCCCGCCCCGCCGCCCCCAGCTCGGCGAACCCGGCCGTGATGCCGACGATGGCCCGAGCGCCGGCGCGCAGCGCGTCCTCCACGGCCGCCTCGAAACCGGCCGCCGGCACCGCGATCACCACCAGCTCCACCGGCCCGGGCGCTTCGGCTAGGCCGCGGTAGGTCGGTTGGCCCAGCACGGGCTCGGCTCGCCGGTTGATCAGGTGCACCGGCCGCCGCCCGGCCATCCGCAGCGCCTGCACGCTGATCCAGTTGCCGTACTTGGACTCGTCGTTGCTGGCCCCGAGCACGGAGACCGAGCTCGGATCGAACAGCGCCGTGAGGTCCCGCTCGGGCGGCGGCGCGGTCACCGGTCGGTCCGGCCGGGTGGCTCGGCTCCGGCGGCGTCGGGCCCGTCCGATGCGGGAGGCGGCTCGGCCGTCGGGGCCGCGTAGCCGGCGCCCCAGGCGTCCGCGCCGCCGTCCACGACGATCGTCGTGCCGGTGACGTAGCCGCCGCCCGGGCTGGCCAGGAAGGCGATCAGGCCGGCCACCTCCTCCGCCTCGCCGAGGCGCCCCAGCGGCACCGACCGCAGCCAGCGCTCCCGGTCGGCGGCGGAGTAGTTCTGCTCCAGCGCCTCGGTCCGGATGGTGCCCGGCGCCACGCAGACCGACCGGATGCCGTACCGGCCCCACTCCAGGGACAACCCGGAGGCGAGGTTCTCCAGCGCGGCCCGTGCGGAGGTGGCGTGCACCATCGATGGGATGCCCCGGCGCGGTGAGAAGGCCATGAAGAAGATCGACCCGTGCCGGTTCGGGATCATGCTCCGGACCGCCACCTCCAGCGTGACTGCCCAGGTGGCGTCCACCGCGAGCCGATGCACCGCGCGCCAGCCCGAGGGGCTGATCTGCTCGGCCGGTGCGGGGAACTGCCCGCCCGCGTTGTTCACCAGTACGTCGATCCGGCCGAACTCGGCCAGTGCCCGGTCGACCAGCCGCTCGACGTGCGCCTGCTCGCGGACGTCGGTGGCGACCACCAGCGCGCGGCGGCCGAGCTCAGCGACCTGCGCCCGGACCTTCTCCAGCGGCTCACTGCGCCGGCCGGCGAGTACGACGTCGGCGCCGCACCGGGCGAGCTCCAGCGCGGTGGCGCTGCCGATCCCGGTGCCGCCGCCTGTGACCAGCGCGATCTTCCCGGCCAGCGCATCCGGGCGCAGCACACCCGGCGTCCCGTCCCGTCGATCACCCGACATGTCGGCCCACCCACTTCCGCGGCACTGCCGCCGGAGATGCGATGCTGACTGATGCGTCAGTTAGCGCCAGCAAATGGTGGTTTGTCAAGGTTCTGAGCCTTATTGACCAGTAAGTTCAGGTACGCTCAGCGGCGAGAAGATCGCAAGATGATCGCAATCCCGGGGCGCGGATCGAGGGAGAGCGCGATGGCCGTGCAACTGGACGTGGAGGAGCGACGGCGGTCCGCGATCCTGGCGGCGGCCGGCACGTTGATCGCCGAACGCGGTTACCACGCGGTCCGGATCGCCGACATCGCGCGCCTGGTCGGCACCAGCACCGGTGCGGTGCACTACTACTTCCCCGGCAAGAACGACGTGCTCACGGCCGCCCTGCGGCACGCCCTCGAGCAGGCGTTCCAGCGGCAGCGGGTTGAGCTCGTCCAGATCGAGGACGCCCACCAGCGGCTGCTCAGGCTGATCGACATGCAGCTGCCGACCGTCGGCCAGGGTCGCGACGAGTGGTCGGTGTGGCTGCAGTTCTGGGCCGAGGCGGCCATCCATCCTGAGCTGCGCCCCGTGCACAACGAGTTCTACGACCGCTGGCGCGACGCCGTGTCCCGCACGGTGCGCCGCGGCCAGCACCAGGGCGTTTTCTGCCGCAACCTCGACGTCGACTGGGTGACCCTCCGACTGACCGCTCTGACCGACGGCGCCGGGATCCAGGTGCTCACCGGGGCGGCCGGTATGACCGTGACCGTGATGCGGGAGCTGCTGGTCGACTTCGTCGAGCGCGAGCTGCTCCCGACGCGCGCGACCAGGTAGTCGCCCGCGGGTGGTCGTGTAGTCGACTACCCGTGACGCGCACGGCCGGCTCCGCCACGCTGGTCCGGTGGCCGGGGAGCTCCGAGCGACCTGTCGGTCCAGCCGGCCCCGAGCTCGTGGTCCGGGGCGGCGCGCACAGTGTCGGCGGGGGCGCCCGGCAGGGGCAGCGGCCGAACTACCGGCCCGGGCCGACCAGGGTGGCCAGCGCCGCCCGGTCGGTCAGGCCCAGCCGGGTGCAGGCCCGGTAGACGTGCCCCTCGACGGTGCGCACCGAGACGTGCAGCCGCTCCGCGATCTGCTTGTTGGACAGCCCGGCGGCGGCCAGCGTGGCGACCTCGCGCTCCCGGACGCTGATCGGCAGCGGAGCGGTGCCGGCGCGCAGCGCGGGGTACGGGCGTCCTCGCAGCGGCCGGCGAGCGCCCTGGCCCTGGCGGTGGCGAAGGCGGCCGGGGCGGTGCGGCCCCTGGCGCGCAGCACGTCGGCGGCCTGGGCGCTCGCGTCCGCCGCCGGCAGCACCAGCTCGGACTGCTCCAGCAGATCGGCAGCCGCGAGCAGCGCATCCGGGTCGCGGGCGGCCAGCGCGGCGGCGTGCGCGGCGGCCGACGGTGCCCGGGGACCGTCCACCCGGTCGGCGAGCACGGCCAGCGCGTCGGCCTGGCCGGAGTCGCCGAAGCACACACAGGCGTGCCGGGCGGTCACCTCGACCGCCCACTGTTGCGAGTCGGCGGCCAGCTCGGCGGCCGCGCCGGCCAGCTCGACGGCCTGCCCGACGGCGCCCTCGGCGGCCGCCACCCACGCCCTGGCCAGTGCCAGCTCCGGGCCCACGACCGCCATCGTCGGGTGGTGGGTGTGCTCCGCCCTGGTCAGCGCGTCCCGGGCTTCGGCCGCCTCGCCCGCCATGCCCAGCGCCTGCGCCGTGATCGACTCGAACAGCGCCGTCCAGCCGCCACCCCGGCCGGGGAAGAACGGCCGGACGGCCCGCGTCCGGTCGGCCGCCGTGCGCACCTGCCCCCGGTCCAGCGCGATCCGGCCGCTGATCAGGTTCCTCGCCATGCCGGCGTAGCGACCGGGCAGCTCGCGCAGCCAGTCGAGGTGCTCCTCGGCCCGGCCGGGGGAGCCGGCGAGCCCGTGCCCGTAGGCCTGCCAGTACCGGACGTTGAACTGTAGCGGCGCGGTCTCCGTGGCACTGACGGCCGCCGTGACGATCCGGTCGACCAGCTCGTCGAGCTGTGCGGTGCGCCCGCCGAGCACCTCCGCCCCGACCATCGCGTAACCGGCCCAGCTGACCGCGAAGGTGGGGGCGTCCGGCGAGTCGAGCACCGAGGCGGCCAGCGCGCGCCCCTCGGCCAGCCGGTTGCATGCCAGCGCGAACATCGCACGCACGCCGTCCAGGTGCTGCCGCGCCGGCCGGTCGTGCAGGACCAGCGCGGCCTCGTCGAGCAACGCCGCGCCCTCGTCACGGCGGCCCCGCAGGAAATGGGCGTTCGCCGCGCGGACTCCGGCCGCCCTGGCCCGCTGCTCGTCGGTGCTGGCCAGCCCGGCAGCCACCGCCAGCTCCACCTCGGCCTCGTCGGGGCGGACCGTCCAGGACTGCGTCAGCCCCAGTGCCAGCCGGGGCTCGAAGCCGCCCCCGGCATCGCAGGCCGCCCGGCAGAGCCGCTCGGCCAACGGCCAGTCGGCGAGTGTGCCGGCCGCCGTGGCGGCCTCGCCGAGCAGCGCGGCGTCGGCGGGAGCATCGCTGTCCAGGGAGAGCACCGCGAGGCGCAGGGCATCGCCGGAGCGCCGGTGGCCGGTCTCCGCCAGCGCGCGGGACAGCTCACCCCTGCGCTGCCGGGCGCGCAGCGAGCCGGCCCTGGCGCGGACGGCGTCGCCGTAGAGCGGGTGCCCGAGCCTGGCGTCCAGCCTGCGGTCGTCCGGGCCGTCGGGGTCGACGACGATCAGGCCACGCTGCGCGCAGGACTCCACCACCCCGGGCCCGACCAGCGCGGTCAGCAGGCCCACTCCCACCGGTTCGCCGAACGCGACCAGCTCGAGCAGCCGCCGGTCCGGCTCGGTGAGCAGCCCGATCCGGGCGTCGATCAGGTCGCGCAGCTCCGGGGTGATCTCCGGCTCGCCGACCCACTGCCACTGCCCGTCGTGCCACGCGAGCCGACCGGACCGGCGCTCCCCGGCGACCAGGTGCCGCAGCAGCAGCACATTGCCCTGGGTGACGGAGTACAGCCGCCGCCCGCTGCCGCCGTCCAGCCGGCCGGCCAGCACGGCCTCGACCAGCCGCACGGTGTCCCGCTCGCCGAGACCGGGCACGTCCAGCCGGTCCAGCAGGCCGTCCTTCCACAGCGTGGTGACCGCGTCCGGGGTCCGTTCGCCCTGGCGCACGGTGACCACGAGCCGGACCGTGCGCTCGAGCGCGAGCTGGTGCAGCAGCGTGGCGGACACGTGGTCCAGCAGGTGTGCGTCGTCGACCGTGAGCACATCGACGCTGTCCCGCAGCGCTGCGCCGACCCGCCCGAGCATCGTCGCGGCCGCCGCCCCACCGTTCTCCGCGACGAGCGCCGCGAACGCCCCCAGAGGGATGCTCCGGGACGACGCCGTCGCGCCGACCCAGCGCGTGACCTGCCCGTGCCGCGCGGCCTCCGCGGTGACCTCCCTGGCCAGCCGCGTCTTGCCGACCCCGGCCGCGCCGGCGAGCACCACACCACCGGACTCGCTCAGGGCGGCCATGGCTTGGGCGCGCTGGTCTGAACGCCCGGTCAGCGGCCAGTCCTGCGGCATGCTGAGAGTGTGCCAAGAACGGTTGTCGCCCGGAAGGAGTTGCCGACCGGGGCGGCCACCAGGTGGGCGGCCGCCGGTCACCGAGTCGCGGTCAGCGACCGCTGATGGCTCTCGCCCGGGGCGTGGCGGCCGCGCTTGGGGTCAGCGGCCGCCGAGGATGCCGCCGAGCACACCGCCGAGTCCGGCCTGGCCCGCCTGCTCGCCGCTGCCGGTGCCGCTGACGAAGCCGCCGGCCGGCTCCTCCGACGGCTGCACCACGACAAAGCCCTGGCCGGCGAAGCTCATCGTGAACGACTCGCCACTGCTGCGGCCGAGCAAGGTGCCGATGCCGATCTGGTCGGCGCGGTGGAACCCGGTGCGCAGCCCGGCCGACCAGCACACGGCGGCCTGCGGGTCGGCGTAGGTCGGCTGGTCCACGTTGAGTACGACGGGCGCGCCCTTGCACGTGATGGCGATGCGGCCCCGCCCGGTGAACAGGCAGTTGAACAGGCCCGAGGTGGACAGCATGCCGGCGCCCTGCACCCGGTGCAGATCCCAGCTCAGGCTCGACTCGAACGCGAGCACGTTGGCGCCGTTGATGGTCAGGCCGTCGTTGTCGCCCTCGAGGTCGATCAGGAACACGTCGGCCGCGCGGTCGGCGAGGAACAGGTCGCCCTGGCCGGAGACGCGCATCAGCGGGATGCCCTCCCCGGTGAGGTGCTGCTTGAGGAACTTGCCGATGCCGCCGGCGCCGAGTCCCTCGAAGTTCATCTGGCCCTGGTACGCCACCATCGCGCCCTGCCTGGCAACCACGTCACCGTTCAGCGCGACCTTGAGCATCTTGGAGTTCTGCAGGGTCAGCCCGGCGTGGGTGGTCTGAGCCTCGGCGTGGCTGGGCGCGAACAGGTCACTGCGCATCGGAGTCCCTCCTCGGGGCGAGCCGCCAGCCTAGGTCAGCTGAGGCTCGGCTCAGGTAGGAAATACGTCCTACCCGCCCCGGTGTTACCGAACTCCACACCAGGCAGGATCTGGGCGCCGAACTCCTGCCTCCTGTGCAGTTCGGTAACCGCAGGCATGCCGGTGCGCCTCGAAACCTGCCTCTTGTGGAGTTCGGTAACCGCAGGTCGGTGTCGGGCGGAGGTAGCGGTGCGTGAACCCCGCGGCCCCGCTCAGGTCGGGTCCGTGTAGCGCTCCCGGATGGTGCGGTTGACCGCGCGGCCGAAGGCGGTGACCACACCCTGCACGGCGATCGGCTTGAGCCGGGTGAACAGCTCGCGCAGCCGGGCCCGCTCGGTGACCGGCCGGCCCCGGTCGCGGTACGGCTGCAGGATCTCCTCCTGGAACATCTTCATGAGGTCCTCGGCGAGCGCGGCGGTGTGCTGGCTGATCAGCTCGTGCGAGCGGCGCAGCACCTCGGGCTGCATGCCGATGTCGAGGCTGGCCAGCGCCGAGCTGAGGATGGCCGCCCCGTGCAGCATGATGTCGCCTTCCGAGGGGCCGTCGCCGTTCCGGGCGTCGCCGTTTCGGCTCCGTTCGGGCAACCCTTCCCGGCGCCGCTCGAGCACACCGAGGGCTTCCAGTGACGCGATCTCCTCGTCGGTGAGTGTGCGGCCGGCGCGCCGGTCCAGCTCGGTGCGGCTGATGCACTCCAGCTTCTCGGGTACCCAGGGTGCGAGCAGGGCGCGCTGCAGCACCAGGTCCTCGACGGCGATCGACTCCGGCAGCGCGGCCAGGAAGCCCTCGATCGCGGTCAGGGTGAAGCCGAGGCCGGTGAGCTCGGAGATCAGGTCGAGCCTGGTGAGATGGTCGGGACCGTAGAGTCCCAGCCGGCCGCGCAGCTTCGGAGGCGGCAGCAGGCCCTTGCCCGCGTAGAACCGGATCGTGCGCACGCTGATCCCGCTGCGACTGGCCAGTTGGTCGATGGTGAGCTGCTCGGCTTCGGCGGATGAGGCGGCGGTCACGGCACGGCAGCCTACCGAGTGCTTGACCTATATGACAGTGCTGCTGTAACAAAGACTAGATTGCAATGTCGCACCCAAGCCGGGAGAGGTTCTTCACCATGAGCACCGGTAGCTCCAGCGGGGGCATCCCCGAGGCGTACATCTATGACGCGATCCGCACCCCTCGCGGCCGAGGCAAGGCCTCCGGCTCGTTGCACGAGGTCAAGCCCATCTCCTTGGTGGTCGGCCTGATCGACGAGATCCGCCGCCGCTTCCCCGATCTCGACCCGGCGACCATCGACGACATCGTGCTCGGTGTCGTCTCGCCGATCGGCGACCAGGGCGGCGACATCGCCAAGGTCGCCGCGATCGCGGCCGGCCTGCCCGACACGGTGGCCGGCGTCCAGCTCAACCGCTTCTGCGCGTCCGGGCTGGAGGCGGTCAACCAGGCCGCCCTGCGCATCCGCTCCGGCATGGAGGAGCTCATCCTCGCCGGCGGTGTCGAGGTCATGTCCCGCGTGCCGATGGGCTCCGACGGCGGCGCATGGGCGATGGACCCGGACACCAGCTACAGCACCGGTTTCGTGCCCCAGGGCATCGGTGCCGACCTGATCGCCACGCTCGAGGGCTGGTCGCGCGAGGACGTCGACACGTTCGCGGTGGAGTCGCAGACCCGCGCCGCGAAGGCATGGGCGAACGGTTACTTCGCCCGCTCGGTCGTGCCGGTCAAGGACCGCAACGGGCTGACCGTGCTGGATCGCGACGAGCACATCCGCGCCAACTCCACGCTGGAGACCATGGGCTCGCTGCCCGCCTCCTTCGCGGGGATCGGTGACCAGGGCGGCTTCGACGCCGTGGCGCTGCAGAAGTACCACTGGGTCGAGAAGATCAACCACGTGCACCACGCCGGCAACTCGTCGGGCATCGTGGACGGCGCCACGCTCACCCTGATCGGCACCGAGGCCGCCGGCAAGGCCGCCGGCCTCACACCGCGTGCCCGGATCGTGGCCACCGCCGTGTCCGGCGCTGACCCGACGATCATGCTCACCGGCCCGGCGCCGGCCAGCCGCAAGGCGCTGGCCAAGGCCGGCCTGACGGCTGACGACATCGACCTGTTCGAGATCAACGAGGCGTTCGCCTCGGTGGCCATGCGGTTCATCAAGGACATGGGCATCTCGCACGAGCAGACGAACGTCAACGGCGGCGCCATCGCCATGGGTCACCCGCTTGGCGCCACCGGAGCCATGATCATCGGCACACTGCTGGACGAGCTGGAGCGCCGTGACCAGCGCCGCGGCCTCGCCACGCTCTGCGTCGGCGGCGGCATAGGCATCGCCGCCATCATCGAGAGGGTCTGAACAAGTGACTGAGCAGAAGGCCGTTCGCTGGGAGAAGGGCGCCGACGGCATCGTCACCGTCACCCTCGACGATCCCGGCCGCAGCGCCAACACGATGAACGACCGCTACAAGACGGCCATGGGCGAGGTTGTCGACGCGCTGGTCGCGGACAGGGACAACATCACCGGCGTGATCGTCACCTCCGCGAAGAAGACCTTCTTCGCGGGCGGCGACCTGAACTCGTTGAGCAAGGCGACGCCGGCCGACGCCCCCGAGGTGTTCAAGAACGTCACCGAGGTCAAGGCGCAGCTGCGCAAGCTGGAGACCCTGGGCAGGCCGGTGGTCGCGGCGATGAACGGCACCGCGCTCGGCGGCGGCCTGGAGATCGGGCTGGCCACCCACCACCGAATCGGGCTCGACGCGAAGGGTGTGGTCTACGGCCTGCCCGAGGTCACCCTCGGCCTGCTGCCCGGTGGCGGTGGCGTCACCCGGATCACCCGGCTGCTCGGCATCATGAACGGGTTCCTCAACGTGCTGTCCCAGGGGCAGCGCCACAACCCGGCCAAGGCGCTCGAGGTCGGCATCATCGACGAGCTGGCCTCCTCGCCCGAGGAGATGCTGGACAAGGCGCGGGCCTGGATCGCGGCCAACCCGGAGGCCGCCCAGCCGTGGGACAAGCCGGGTTACAAGATCCCCGGCGGCGCGCCGTCCAACCCGAAGCTGGCCGCCGTCCTGCCGGCGTTCCCCTCGAACCTGCGCAAGCAGCTCAAGGGCGCGCCCATGCCGGCGCCGCGCAACATCCTGTCCGCCGCTGTGGAGGGCGCCCAGGTCGACTTCGACACCGCGCTGCGCATCGAGGGCCGGTACTTCACCGAGCTCGTGGTCGGCCAGGTCTCGACGAACATGACCAAGGCGTTCTTCTTCGACCTGCAGGCGATCAACAACGGCAAGTCCCGCCCGGACGGCCACGACAAGTGGCAGCCCACCAAGGTGGCGGTGCTCGGCGCCGGCATGATGGGCGCCGGGATCGCCTACGTCTGCGCGCTGGCCGGCTGGGAGGTCGTGCTCAAGGACGTCTCGCTCGAGGCGGCCGAGAAGGGCAAGGGCTACTCCGAGAGCCTGGTCGCCAAGGGTGTCAAGCGCGGCAAGGTCACCCTGGAGAAGGGTGAGGCGCTGCTGCAGCGGATCACCCCGACCGCCGACTACAACGACCTCGCCGGTGCCGATGTGATCATCGAGGCCGTCTTCGAGTCGGTGAAGCTCAAGCAGGAGGTG
>DATAYB010000304.1:0-3789 GCA_036272795.1 Pseudonocardia sp. | reverse complement strand
GCCGGCCTCGGTGATCAGGAAGTCGCCGGTGTGGATGCCGATCAGGTCGGCCACCACCGAGGAGTTGCCGTGCGCGATGTTGCCGAACGGCCCGGCGTGCACCAGCACCGGCGTGTTCTCGAGCGTCTGCATGAGGTTCGGCTTGAGCGCCTCGCGCATGATCACCGCCATCGCGCCGGCACCGCCGATGTCCTCCGCCGTCACCGGCGCGCCGGCCGGCGTGTAGCCGACGACGATCCGGCCCAGCCGCTCGCGCATCTCCAGCAGCGACCGGGACAGCGCAAAGATGGCCATCACCTCGGAGGCGGCGGTGATGTCGAACCCAGTCTGGCGGGGGATCCCGTCGAGCCGCGTACCGAGCCCGACGATCACGTTGCGCAGCGCCCTGTCGTTCACGTCCAGCACCCGCCGCCAGCTGATCCGGTGCTGGTCGAGGCCGCTCTCGTTGCCCTGGAAGAGGTGGTTGTCGAGCACGGCGGAAAGCATGTTGTGCGCCGAGGTGACAGCGTGGAAGTCACCGGTGAGGTGCAGGTTGAGGATCTCCATCGGCACGACCTGGCTGTAGCCGCCGCCGGCCGCGCCACCCTTGATGCCGAACGTCGGGCCCATCGACGGCTGCCGGATCGCCACCGTCGCCGACCTGCCGATGTGCCGCATGGCCTGGCCCAACCCGACCGTCGTGGTGGTCTTGCCCTCACCGAGCGGGGTCGGCGTGATCGCGGAGACCACCACGTACTTGGCCTTGGGCCGGTCGGCCAGCTCCCGGACCGCATCCAGTCGGATCTTCAGCACGTCCCGCCCGTAGGCCTCCACCAGGTGCCCACCGAGGCCCATCTCCTCCGCGATGCCCTCGATCGGCTTGAGCTGCGCGCGCCGCGCGATCTCGAGGTCACTCGGAAAGGCCATCGGGGCTCCTCACTGACCAGGGGTGTTGATGTCGAACTCGGCCCCCGCATCCAGCAGCGCGCCGCACAGATACTGCGCGGACGACCGCTCGCAGTGCACCAGGTAGCTCGGCGTGCCGTCCATGTCATCGCGCACCAAACCGGTGACCAGCTTGGCTGTCGAAGTGGACAAAGCGGCGCCGTCCGGGGTCGCGTCGTCGGCCAGGTCGATGGCGCAGACCTTGGCCAGCAGGTCGGCGGCGCGCGGCCCGGACAGGCGCAGCAACGCCCGCCCATGGGTCACGTCCACCACGCTGACCAACTCTTCCAGGCCGACCAGCCGGGCGCGCGCCGACTCGGCCGCCTCGCCACTCCCCGTCGCGGTCCCGTCGACGAGCACGAGCCACTCCCCCGGTGCCGAGCCGACCACGAGCGCGCCGTCGCCGTCCCGGGCCGCGCGGCCGAACCGGGTACCCAGCGCGGTACCCACCGGCCCGTCCACCGCGGCCCGCACGACCAGCTTGATCAGCGCGGACTCGTCGGTCAGCCGCAGCCCGCCGACCGTGCCCCCGGAGGCGCCGGCGATCGTCACCGGGCTGGCTGCCGCCGGCACGGTGAACTCACGACACGGGCCGACCGGGCCGGCAGAGGCGATCCGCTGCCGGCCACCGTCCGGGTCGACAGCGGCCAGGTGCTCGGTGACCAGCGCCGGAGTCTCGGTGCCGTCAGGCAGCCGCACGGTGACGCGGGTGCCGGGCGTGGCGAGGCTGACGTCCAGCTGCGCCAGGCAGACCGCGCGGCCCAGCGTCGGGGACAGCCGGCTGGAGGTGACCCGCCCGACGATCCGCCGACCCTCCACCGGCCCGTCGACCAGCTGGCTGGCCTCCGGCGGCACCACCAGCGGGTCGATCGGCGCGAGCCCGACCAGCCGGGGTCCGCTCGGCGTGGCCTGGTCGCGCTCGTGCTGCCAGGCGAGCTCGGTGCGGCCGACGAAGTCCGGCTTGTCCAGCTTCACCGCCCAGTCGAGGCCGGCGCTGTATGCCCTGGTCAAGCCGTCGGTGTCCTGGCCGACGATCAGGTGCCCCTTCTCCAGCCGCAGGATGCGCTGGGCCTCCACGCCGAAGGGCGCGACACCGAGGTCGGCGCCGTGCTCGAGCAGCGCCGCCCAGACGTGCGGCCCGAACCCGGCCGGCACGTGCAGCTCGTAGGACAGCTCGCCGGTGAACCCGATCCGCCAGAGCACGCAGTCGGGCACGCCGGCCACACGCCCGGTCCGCACGTTCATGTACGGGAACGCCTCGGCGTCCAGGTCGACGTCGGTCAGCCGCCCGAGCAGCTCCCGCGACCGGGGTCCGGCGACGTTGATGCTGGCGTACGCCGTGGTCACCGGGGTGACGTGCACCCGCCACTCGGGATGCTCCGTCTGCAGCCAGTTCTCCACCCACTCCCACACCGCGCCTGCGCCCGACGACGTCGTGGACATCAGGTAGTGGTCCTCGGCGAGCCGCCCGGTGACGCCGTCGTCGAAGACCACGCCGTCCTCCGCGCACATCACGCCGTAGCGCACCCGGCCGATGCCGAGCTTGGACCACTTGTTCACGTAGAGCAGGTTCAGCAGCGCCGGCACGTTGGGGCCGCGCAGGTCCAGCTTGCCGATCGGGGTGACGTCGATGATGCCGACCCGCTCCCGCACCGCGCGCACCTCAGCGACCGGGTCCCCGTAGTGCTCGGGGCGGATCCACTGGCCGGCGACCAGCGGACGGGCGCCGTGGCCGGCGTGCCACGCCTGCATCGGCGAGTACCGCACGGGCTCGAAGATCCGCCCGGCCAGCGCGCCGAGGGTGACCGGCACGTGCACCGGCCGCCACGTCGTGGTGCCGGTCTCGGCGATGGTGCGCCCGGTGGCCTCGGCGAGCACGGCCACCGTGTTGACGGTCTCCAGCTTGCCCTGCGCCGGGCCCATCGTCGCCGTCGTGTACCGCTTGACCAGCTCGACGGAGTCGTAGCCCTCCCTCGCCGCCGCCTGGATGTCCTTCGACGACACGTCCTCGGAGAAGTCGACCATGCCGTGGGTGCGGCCCCGGAACAGCGCCGGGTGCTCGCCGACCGGCAGCTCGGGCAGCGGCGTCACCTCGGCGGCGGCATCCGTCGGGGCCGCGTCGGAAGGCGCCCCCACCTCGACATCCGGCGCCGGCCGCGTGGGCAGCAGGGCGAGCCGGACGGCGCGGCGGGCCAGCGCGCGGCGGGCCGCCTCGGCGCCGACCGCCCGCGCGTGCCCGACCAGCTCGTCGCGGCTGCCGTCGCCGGCCAGCCCGCCGGCCACCAGCACGTCCTCGCCGTACCCGCCGCCGGGCAGGAACCGGGCCGCGCGCGGCGAGTACTCCGGGCGGTCGCCCGCCATGTTCAGCAGCGCGGTGGGCGCCGTCCAGCCGGTGGCGGTGACCAGGAGGTCGGCCTCGATCCGCCGCCCGTCGGCCAGCTCGACCGCCCGCACACCGGAGTGCCCGTGCACGCGGACCACGTCTCCGCCGCGCCGGGCGTCCACGACCTCGGCCACCTCGACGCCGACCCTGCGCAGGTCGGCCGCCGCCGCGTCGCCGTCGGAGTTCGCGGTGAACACGACGGCCCGCTCCCCCGGCCGCACCGCCCACAGGTTCACCAGCCGGCGCACCGCGGTGGACAGCATGACGCCGGGCACGTCGTTCCCCGCGAACACGTACGGGCGCTCGATCAGCCCCGGCGCCACCACGAGCACGCCGGCCCGCGCCTTGACCAGCCGCTCCGGGATGCCGGGCCGCCCGCCTTGCGCCGGTAGCCCGCGCTGCACCACGGCCAGCCAGTTGTCGTCGTAGCGGCCGAGCACCGCGGCGTCGGTGAGCACCTCGATCCGACCGTCCGCCTCGCC
>DATAYB010000303.1:0-12144 GCA_036272795.1 Pseudonocardia sp. | reverse complement strand
TGCGTCTATGATTCGTATACGTTCCTGTGACAACTTGTCAGGATGACCTGTCAAAGCTAAGGTGGCCCGCTGCTGCCTGAATGGCACGAACCGGACGATCCGATCACGCGGCAATGCAGTGACAATGCGATGGCGATGTGGTCGGACTCACGAAAGATATGATATGCCGCAGATCAATCGACGCTCCCTCCTCGGTAGCGGCGCTGGAATCGTCGGAGCCACGGCGCTGGGGGCGTGCTCGGTGCCCGAGCATGCCGAGGCGGCGCCGGCCCCCGTCCCCCCGATCACCGGCAGCGACAACCAGTCGGGCGGGGCTGACCTCAACAAGGCGCAGCCGCACCTCTACCACCTGGGCGCCGCGCCGGTCACCGAGTACGACGGCGGCGGCATCCAGCAGGCCAACGAGGAGACGTTCCCCATCCTCACCGGGCAGCAGGCGTCGATCAGCTTCACCAGGCTGAAGCCGGGCGGCATCCGGGAGCCGCACTGGCACCCGAGCGCCTGGGAGGTCAACTACGTGATCTCAGGGACCGCGCAGTGGACCGTGCTCGAGCCGCAGGGCTACCACGAGCTGTTCGTGGCGAATACCGGTGACCTGGTGTTCCTGCCGCAGGGCAGCTTCCACTACTTCGAGAACGAGCACGGCACGGCCGACCTGACGGTGCTGACCGTGTTCAACTCCAGCGCCCAGGAGACCAAGGACGACATCGGCATCGTGGCCGCCTTGAACTCGCTGCCGAGGGACGTGCTCGGCGCCGTGTTCGGCGTGCCGCCGAGCGTGTTCGGCACGATCCCGCAGTCGGTCAAGCCGGTCATCATCACCGCGCGCAAGCCGTAGCGGGTCGTTCGGGAGAACCGCCCGGGGCCCGACCCGCCCGGGCCCCGGGCGGTCAGGCCGCCGTCGTGTGGATCGGCGTGCGCACCATGAACCAGTAGCAGGCGGCGGCCAGCGCCGCGATCACCCCGCCGGAGTAGAAGGCGAGTGAGTAGGAGCCGGTCGCATCGACGATCACGCCGGCGACGAGCGGCGAGAACGCCCCGCCGAAGTAGCCGCCGAAGTTCTGGATCGCGCCGACCGAGCCGACCAGCCGCTGCGGCGCGATGTCCCCGGGCATGGCCCAGGCACTGCCGGTGATCGCGGAGAGGAAGCACAGGGCGAGCGTGAGCAGGGCGACCGTCGGCCACAGCCCGGTCACCGACGGCAGCAGCACCACCGAGATCCCGGCCAGGACGGCGCACACGACGATGAGCCGCCGCCGGATGTCGAAGGGTGCGACCGCGCTCCTCCTCGCCAGCCGGCTGGTGAGCATGCCGCCCCCGATGTCACCGAGGATGCCGCCGACGTACGGGATGCTCGCGTAGAGGCCGAGCTGGGCGAGCGAGATGTTCTGCGTCTTCAGCAGGTAGAGCGGCAGGAACGTCAGGAAGATGTTCCACATCCAGATCGTGCAGAAGAAGCCGAGCATCATGCCCCAGATGGTGCGCTTGGTGAACAGCCGCGCCCACGGGATGTGCTCCTCGGTGGCGATCTCACCCTGCCCGGACTCGATCAGTGCGCGCTCGGCGGCCGAGAGTCGTCTGCTCCTCGCCGGTGAGCGGTAGTACACGGCGAACGCGGCGACGAATACGAGGCCAAGCGCGCCGGTGACGTAGAACAGCGCCCGCCAGCCGAACGCCACCTCGATCGGCACCAGCAGCACGGGAGCCAGGGCAGGCCCCCACTTCGACGATGAGTCCCAGATGCCGGTGGCCAGGCCGCGCTCGTGCTTGGGGAACCAGGCCGTGGTGATCTTCGCGGAGGTGGGGAAGCAGGGCGCCTCGCCGATACCCAGCGCAATCCGGGCGATCAGGAACTGCGGCAGCCGGTAGCAGAGTCCCATCGCGGCGGTGGCCAGGCTCCACAGCGCGACCGCGACTGAGTAGATCCGTTTGCTGCCGAAGCGGTCGATCAGCCACCCCGCCGGCAGCTGCAGCACCGCGTAGGTCCAGGAGAACAGCGAGCCCATCAGCCCGATGCCGGCGGCGGTCAGCCCCAGCTCTTTGATCATCTCGGGGGCGGCGAGCGCGAGGTTGGCCCGGTCCAGGTAGTTGATGATGCCGCCGCCGAGCAGCCAGCCGAGCACCCACCATCGCACGGTGCCCACGCGTGCGCCGGGGGTGCTGACGGTACTCGGGGCGCTCGTCTGACTCCGGTCCGCCACCATTGGCACCCCTCACGACATCGGGAGGCCTGTCATCCTAACCGGTGAACATGACACGCGCGACGCCCCGAGCGCCCACCGCAACCGTCCCCGCACAGACCGTGTACCTACAGCACAGACTCTGCGCGGTCTGTGCTGTAGGGGAACGGTCTGTGCGGGGAGTCGGTCGACGCGGGGGTCGGGCTAGCGCGGGGGGTCAGTCGAGGGTGGCGGGGCCCTCTTGCGGGGTCATGCCGAGTTGGTCGGCCACCTGGCCCATCACGTCCTGCACGGTGACGGTGTCCGCGAGCGGCATCACGGCGCTCTCCGGGTGGCCCGCCGCGACACACTCGGTGACCTCACGCAGCTCGTGGGTGTAGCCGCCGCCGGTGTGCGGCAGGGTGACGGTCTCCGGCTCCTGGCCCGCCCGGTGCAGCACCAGGGTCGCGGGGTGGTGGAACCGGGGCAGCACGTCGATCCAGCCGCCGGTGCCGAACACCCGTGCCTGCCCGGGGGTGGGGCAGCGCAGCGAGGCGAACAGGGATGCCGTGCGCCCGTCCGGGTGGCCGAGCAGCACGGCCTCCTCGACGTCGACCCCCGTCGGTGCGAGCGCCCCGTGCGCGGTGACCGAGTCCGGGGTGCCGAGCACCATCTGGGCGAAGGAGATCGGGTAGACGCCGACGTCGAACAGGGCGCCGCCGCCGATGGCCGGGTTGTAGAACCGGTCGGCGGGGTCGACCGGCGCGCTCACCCCGAGCTCGGCCTGCACCGACCGCACCTCGCCGATCGCCCCGGCCGCGATGAGCTCGCGCATCCGGGCGACGACCGGCATGAACCGTGTCCACATCGCCTCCATGGCGAACACGCCGGTCTGCCTGGCCACCTCGACGATCTCGCGGGTGGCGGCGGGGGTGACGGTGAACGCCTTCTCCACCAGCACGGCCTTGCCGGCGCGCAGTGCGGCCAGCGTGACGGCCCGGTGCTGCGGGTGCGGGGTGGCGATGTAGAGCACGTCGACGCCGTCGTCGTCGAGGATCGCCCGGTACGAGTCGTGCACGCGCGCGATCCCGTGCTCGGTGGCGAACGCCTTCGCGCGCTCGGCCGACCGCGACGCCACGGCGACCACCTCGGCCCCGGGCACGTGCGCGAAGTCCCGCACCACCTTCGACGCGATCCGACCCGGCCCCACCACTCCCCAACGGACGATGCTCATGCCTCCCATCCTTGCCTGTGACGGGGGCCGGACGTCCACACGGGGGCGATCACGCCGGGCCGTGGGACGGGCCCTCAGCGCGGTGCCGCCGGCGTGCCGCGCGCCACGGCCGGCGGGCCCTACTGCCCGGTAGGATGGCCGGGTTGTCAGGTTCCCGCCCGGATCACGGCGGCCAGCTGAAGGATTCCGATCGAGCCGACCGAAGACACGCAGGAAACCGCCCTCGACGCGCTGGACCGCAAGATCCTTAACGCCTTGCAGATCGAGCCGAGGGCGGCCTGGACGAAGATCGCGGCCGTGCTCGGGGTGGACGCGGTCACGGTGGCGCGCCGGTGGGCCCGGCTGTGCGAGGAACGGCTGGTCTGGGCCACGGCGCACGAGCTGGGCACTCTGGACCTGCGCGGCGCGATCATCGAGGTGGAGTGCGCCCGCAACCCCGTCGAGGTCGCGGTGGACCTCGCCAAGGACCCCGAGTGCTACGCCCTGGACATCACCTCCGGCGGCCGCGACCTGCTGATGACGCCCTACGCGCCGGACGAGTTCGCGCTGACCGAGTACCTGCTCACCCGCGTCAGCGGCCGCCCGGACGTGCGGCGGGCCCGGATCCACCTGATCACCGGCCACTTCGGCGAGGGCAGCGCGTGGCGGCTGCGGGAGCTCACTTCCGAGCAGGTCGAGCGGTTCGCCGACAGCGGGTCGGTCGTGCAGACCCCCCGCGCCGCGCTGTCGACCGTCGAGCGTGCGGTCATCGCGGCGCTGCGCGAGGACGCGCGGATGTCCGCGATCGACATCGCCGAGCGCGTCGGCATCCCGGTCCGCCGGGCCCGCGAGACGGTGCAGCACCTGCTGTCCAGCAAGCGGATCCGGCTGCGCACGGAGGTGGCCCGCTCGGTGTCCGGCTGGCCGATCCAGGCCTGGTACTTCGTGCGGGTGCCCGCCAGGCGGCTGCTCAGGGTGGGCGCGCAGCTGGCCCGTCTCGAGGAGCTGCGCCTGGTGGTCTCGGCGGCTGGCCCGCACAACCTCATCCTGGTCGTCTGGCTGGGCCAGCTCGGTGATGTGACCGCCCTGGAGGCCCGGATCGAGGACGCGCTGGAGGGCGTGGAGATCAGCGACCGGTGCATCGCGCTGCGCTCGTTCAAGCGCGCCGGGCACCTGATCGACGTGCAGGGCCGCCGCATTGGTCAGACATCCCAGGGTCCGGTCGTCCGCCCGGTCGGGTAGGCCGGGCGCCGCGTCGCCGGTCCGGCCCCCGGTGGTTCGCCGGCCGTGCTCCCGAGGCGGAGTCCTCGCCAGTGGGCAGGCGGGGTTGTCCGATCCTGCAAATACCCTGGCTGAGCCGCCTCTTTCCTGCGAACCACCTGACAGGTGACGGCAAACGGCCGAGTATCTCGACTGCGGGCTGTGACGCGATCCGTCGCGCGGCGAGAGGGTGATGTGAGTTGTTGGCGTACCCGGTCGAGATCGCACTGGACGGATTTGTCGACTGGTTGTCGGACAATCACCTGAGGCTCCCGGAGCGCGGCGGCTGTCCGAACGCGGTCAAGCTGTTCCTGCAGTGGCAGCGCAGGCAGCGCGAGTGTGGCGGCGACTGGTCCGAGGGTGCGTACTACGAGGGACTCCGGAGACGCGGCGCGGACGAGGCCCAGTTCGCCGCGATCGGTGCCGCGATCGACGTGTACCGGCAGTACCTCAGCGACGTGCGCGTCGGCTGAGCTGTTCGGCTGGGCGTGCCGGCTGGGCCTAGGGGCTGGGGCCTCCGACTGGGCCCGGCTCAGTCCGGATGGGGCCAGTAGCGCGGGTAGAGGTCCTTCTTGGTGATCCTGCCGGTTGCGTTGCGCGGTAGGTGGTCCACGACGTCGACCGAGCGTGGGCACTTCTCCTTTGCCAGGTACCGGCGGCAATGCGCCAGCAGCGCGGCTTCGTCCACGGTGTGCCCCTCGGCGGCGACGACCAGGGCCTTCGGCACCTCACCCCAGCTCTCGTCAGGCACTCCGATCACCGCAAGCTCGGCGACGGACGGCAGCTCGGCGAGTATCCGCTCGACCTCCGACGGGTATACGTACCTGCCGCCGCTGATGATCCGGTCCTGGATCCGGTCGGTGAGGTAGAGGTAGCCGTGCGCGTCGAGCAGGCCGCCGTCGCCGGTCCGGTACCAGCCGCCCTCGGTGATCGCCGCCTCGGTCGCCTCGGGGTCGCGCCAGTAGCCGGCCATCAGGTGCGCGGTGCGGACCCACACCTCACCCGGCCGGCCCGAGGGTAGCGGCGCGCCGGTGTTCGGGTCCCGCACCTGGAGCTCGACGCCCGCGATCGGGCGGCCGACCGAGGACAGCCGGTGCCGGTGGTCGAGCCGTTCCCCGGTGCCCAGCACGGTGGCCACCCCGCAGACCTCTGTCATGCCGTAGGCGTGCACCAGCGCGTCCGGGAACAGACTCATGCAGTCCCGCAGTGTCGACCTCGGGATGGTGCAGCCACCGAACCAGACCTGGCGCACCGCGCCGAAGTCACGGGTGGTGGCGCCGGCGTCCGCGCTGAGCGCCGCCAGCGTGGCCGCCGGCAGGAACGTGTGCGTGATCCGCTCGCGTTCGATCAGCCCGGCCACATCGGGCTCTCCATCGCGCGCGAGCACGACCCGGGCGCCCATGCACAACGCCGCCAGCGCGCACTCCTGCCCGCCAATGTGGGACAGCGGCATCGTGACCAGCCAGGAGTGGTCCGGCCGGCCTCCGCTGATCGGCTGCACACCGGCGCAGACCCCGAGCACGCCGCGGTGGGTGAGCAGGACGCCCTTGGGTCGGCCGGTGGTGCCCGAGGTGTAGAGCTGCAGGAAGCAGGCATCGGGGTCGGCGCTGTGCTCGCCCGGTGCCGCCGCCCGGCCGGACTCCAGCCAGGCCTCGTACCCGTCCGCCGGTCCGCCGCTTGTGCGGCCGTTCGAGCAGCCACGTGTGCCGGGGTCCGTGCCGGGGTCCGTGCCCCCGTCCGTGCCGCCGACCCGGATGACGTGTCGCACGGCGGGGAACCGCGACTGCCCGGCCGAGCCCGGCGAGTCGGTCGAGTCGGCGGGCGCGTCGGCGTCGGCCGACTCCGGCCCGATGACCAGCAGGGTCGCCGTCGAGTCGTTGACCAGGTACTCGATCTCCTCCGCCGGCAGCCGGGGGTTGACCGGCACGCACACCGTGCCCAGTCGGGCGCAGGCGAGGGTGAGCTCGAGGGTGGCGGGATGGTTGCCGGTCAGGACCGCGACGCGGTCACCCGGTCGCAGCCCGAGCAGCCGCAGGGCGGCCGACGCGCTGGCCACGCGCTCGGCGAGCTCTGACCAGGTCCAGCAGCGCGCGCCGTGGGTCACCGCCACCTGGTCCGGCTGTTGGGCGACCCAGTGCGCCGCCAGCTCGCCCACGTCAACGGGATATCGGGACAATCGTGGCACCTCCGCACTGCACCAGGCCGGCGCGTCGCCTCGTTCCGAGGTCGCCGGCAGCGATCCGTCTGACCGGTCACCAGGAGACAACGGGCACGTAGCTTTTCGGTCTACAGCAAAAAACTCCCGCGTATACGCGCTGATCCGCCGTCCGGTCAGATTTTTGACGGATCAGTCCAGATGTCGCATTATGGACTGTAAGGTCAAAAACAGGACTAGGGGTTGGACACATGGGTCAGCTGACCGGCAAGACCGCGCTCGTCACCGGCGGGGGCACGGGTATCGGGCTTGCGAGCGCGCGGCGCTTCGTCGACGAGGGCGCTCGTGTCTTCGTGACCGGGCGCCGGCAGGCGGAGCTGGACGCCGCCGTCGCGCTGCTCGGTGACCGGGCCCGCGCGGTGCCCGGTGACATCTCCGACCTGAACGACCTCGACCGGCTGTTCGGGATCATCGAGGCGGAGGGCAATGGCCTCGACGTGCTGTTCGCGAACGCCGCCGGCGGGGCGGGCATGGCAACGCTCGCCGACCTGACGCCGGAGAACTTCGACCTGACGTACGGGATCATCGTCCGGGGCACGGTGTTCACGGTTCAGAAGGCGTTGCCGCTGCTCAACGGGGGCGCCAGCATCATCGTCACCGGCTCGAGCTCGGCCCATCGCGGCAACCTCGGCTTCGGGGTCTACTCGTCCTCCAAGGCCGCGCTGCGCCAGTTCACGCGGGTCTGGGCGGCCGAGCTGGCGCCCAGGGGGTTCCGCGTCAACACGATCACCCCTGGCCCGACCGACACGCCGGGGCTGCGCGGGCTGGCCCAGCCGGGCGAGGAGCAGAACTTTCTGGACCAGCTGGCCAAGAGTGGGCCGCTGAACCGCGTCGCGCGGCCGGCCGAGATCGCGGACGCCGTGCTCTTCCTGGCATCGGACCGGTCGTCGTACATCACGGGGAGTGAGCTGTTCGTGGACGGCGGTGAGGTGCAGACGTACTGAGCGGCGCCCTGCCCACCGGGCCGGCGGCTACTGGGCCAGCGAGGACGGGTCGGATCGGGCCGGCCTCGGGCGGGGGAGCGGGCCCGAGGCCGCCGGCGCGGTGACCGGGTGGCTGACCATGGTGACCTGGGTGCCGCTGCCGGTCGTGTCGAACTGGACCGACTCGGTCAGGGCTCGCATCAGCAGCAGGCCGCGGCCCCGGAAGCCCCGATCGGCGGACGGCGGCTGCCAGCGGCCGCCGTCGGACACGGTGACCACCGCCCGGCTCGTGCCGTCCTGCTCGGTACGCAGCGTGGCCTCCAGAACGATGTCCGGCTTGGCGCGGCCGTCCGGGTAGGCGTGCTCGGCGGAGTTGGCGACGGCCTCGCTGGTGGCCAGCACCAGGTCGTCGGCCTCGTCGCGGGGCCAGTCCCAGCGGTCCAGCCAACGCCGCAGCGCCCGCCGGGCCCTGGACTCGGCGCCGGTGTCCACCGGGAGCCGCTGCTGTAGCGCCTCGTGGGTCATTCTGGCCGCACCTCCGAACAGCCCGCCACCTCGGGCGACCGCGTACCCGCCGCGGGCCCTGCTCAACTCATGACGTGCACGACCCCCGGGTTCCCGAACGTCGGAGTCCCTAACCTCGTGCGGTAGTGAGCCTTGCCGCGCTGAGGTGCATGGCGCGTGACGGTAGACCGAATTCGGGCCGGCCGCACGGCAGGACGGGCCGTCTCCTCTGGACATTTTGTCTTATCTGGACATAAGGTCCAAACATGGCCGAGGTGGACTCGCGGGTGCGGCAGTGGTCCCCGGTCTGCGAGGCGATGGCCCGGCTGCTCGGCCCGTACGCCGAGGTCGTGCTGCACGACGCCGACCGGGACCGGGTACTCGCCGTCTGGCAGCCGCTGACCAGGCGCGGTCCCGGCGACCACTCCTACCTCGGCGAGCTGGACCAGCTCGAACCCGCCGCCCAGGACGTCTACGGGCCGTACGAGAAGCTGCTGCCGGACGGGCGGCGGCTCTCGTCGGTCAGCGCGATCCTGCGCACCGACGACGGCCGCCCGTCGGCCGTGCTCTGCGTCAACCTCGACCGCACCCCGCTGGACCAGGCAGCGGCCGTGCTGACCGCGTTCGCCGCGCCGACCTCGCCCCGCCCCGAGCCGCTGTTCGAGCAGGACTGGACGGAGCGGGTGCACCAGATCGTCGGCACCTACGTCCGCGAGCGGGGGTGCCCGGTCGAACGCCTCGGCCGCGACGACCGGCTCGCGGTGCTCACCGAGCTCGACCGGGCCGGTGTGTTCGCCGTGCGCGGTGCGGTCCCGGTCGTCGCCACGGCGCTGTCGGCGTCGCGGTCAGGCGTCTACGCGCTCCTCAGCGAGGCCAGGGCGCACCGGAGCAGCCGATGACCGCCCTGCCGGAGTTCCGCCTGGAGACGTTCTTCTCCCGCTGGGAGTTCGCCGCGCGCTACCACCTCACCGCGTCCGACGCTCAGACCATGACCATGGCCGAGCTGCTCGAACTCGCCGACGAGGAGGACCGGCAGGCCTGGGAGACGCTGTCCCTCGGCTACACGGAGACGTTCGGTGACCCGGCACTGCGGCGGGCGATCGCGGAGACCTACGAGCGCGCCGGCGCCGACGACGTGATCTGCTTCGCCGGCGCGGAGGAGGCGCTCTACCTGGCCATGCAGGTGCTGCTCGGGCCAGGTGACCACGCCGTTGTGGTGACCCCGAACTACCAGGCCGCCGAGACGGTGCCGCTCGCGCTGTGCGCGGTGACCGGAGTGGCCCTGGACCCCGACCGGGGCTGGGCGCTGGACCTCGACGCGGTGGCCGCCGCACTCCGGCCGCGGACGCGGGTGGTGTCGGTCAACTTCCCGAACAACCCGACCGGGGCGGTGCCCGACGCCGCCGACTTCGCACGGCTCGCCGAGCTGTGCGACGAGCGCGGCATCCACCTCTTCAGCGACGAGGTGTACCGGGGCCTCGAGCTCGACCCGGGCCGCACCCTGCCACAGGCCTCCGACCTGTCGCAGGGCGCGCTCTCGCTGAACGTCACCTCGAAGTCGCTCGGGTTGCCCGGGCTACGGATCGGCTGGCTGACCTGCCGCGATCGCGCGCTGCGCTCCCGGCTGGAACGGGCCAAGCACTACACGACGATCTGCAACTCGGCGCCGAGCGAGATCTTGGCGCGGATCGCCCTCAAGGCACGCACCCAGATCCTGGCCCGTAACCGCGCCATCATCGCGGCCAACCTGCCTGTGTTCGAGGCGTTCTTCGCCGAGTTCGCCGACCTGTTCTCATGGTCTGCGCCGGCCGGCGGCTGCGTGGTGTACCCCCGGTACCTGGGTGCCGACGGCGTGGAGACGTTCTGCGAGACGCTGCTGGCGGACGCCGGCGTGCTGCTGTTGCCGGCGAGCGTGTACCAATCCGAGCTCACCCCGACACCGGCGGACCGGTTCCGAATCGGGGTCGGCCGGCGCGCGCCGGAGCCGGCGTTGGAAGCGTTCGCCACGTGGCTGCGGGCGCGGGCATGATCGGGCCGAGGTCGCGGCCGGCATCGGGGTCGGCGGTGGACCCGGCGGTGGAGCTCGCGTCGGCGGCCGGGCCGGCGGGTTTGCCGGTGTTGGGGTTGGCCGAGATCGAGCGGGCGGCGCGACCGGAGCTGGTGCTCGACGCGGTCCGCGCGCCACTGGTCGCGCATGCCGAGGGGCCACGCTGGTGCCGCCGCCGGTGCACCTGACGTTCCCGGAGGCGGACGGCGACTGCCACGTCAAGGCGGGCTGGCTCACTGGCGCCGAGCACTTCACGGTCAAGGTCGCGTCCGGCTTCTACCGCAACGCCGAGCGGGGGCTGCCGGTGAACCAGGGCCTGGTCTGCGTGCTGAGCGCGCGGACCGGCCAGGCGGTGGCGGTCCTGGACGACCGGGGCATGCTGACGGCCTGGCGCACGGCCGCCGCCGGCGCGCTGCTCGGCCACACGATGGCGCGCGCCGATGCGACGACGGTCGGCGTCTTCGGTACGGGCGAGCAGGCGTTCCTGCAGGTCAGCTGGCTCGCGGTGCTGCGCCCGGTGGGTCGCGTCCTGGTGTCGGGTCGTACCGGGGCGTCGGCGGCCGCGCTTTGCCGCCGGCTCGCGTCCCAGGGGCTCGACGCGGTGCCGGCCCCGGTCGACGCCGCGGCGGGTGCCGACATCGTGATCACCGCAACGCCGTCCGGCACACCGGTGTTCGACGCAGCCCAGGTGGCCGCCGGCGCCCACGTCACCGGCATCGGTACCGACATGCCGCACAAGAACGAGCTGCCGCCCGCGCTGTTCGGCCGCGCCGCCACGATCGCCACGGACGACCACGGGCAGTGCCTGCACCACGGGGACTTCGGGTGGGCGGTCCGCGCCGGTGTGGTGGCCGAGCACGCCGACATCGCGGTCGGCGCCGTGCTGCGCCGGCCACCGCCCCGGCCGGCGGCCGCGATCCACCGTCGCCGACCTGACCGGGGTCGGCGCGCTCGATGCGGCCGTCGCCTCTCTGGTCACCGCTCAGTTGCTCGGCTGACCCATTCCGGCGCTACGGTCGACGATTCTTTCCGATGGCTGCGCAATTTCCGGTGGCTGGGCGGCCGGCCGAACCGGTCGGGAGTTCGACGCCGCCGGGCTGAGCTCAATTCGGTCGAGGTGGGGTTCCATCATTATTTTCTGACGCTGACGTGCCCGTGGAATGCGGCGGCTAAAATTGGCCCGTGACGGAGGGAAGACGCCAGTACCGATCGCCGGTGCGGGAGCAGCAGGCTCGGCGGACGAACGCGGCCGTGCTGGACGCCGCGACCGCCTGCTTCGTCCGGCGGGGCTACGCGCTGACGACGATGAAGGACATCGCCGAAACGGCCGGCGTCTCGGCGCAGACCGTCTACCTGCAGGGAAACAAGGTATCGCTGCTGCTGGCGGCCGCCGGGCGGAGCTTCACCGGCGACGGCGCCGAGCTGTCCGCCCCGGGCCGGGGCCCCGCCCAGCGGCTGCTGGACCAGCCGGACAGGGCACGCAAGCTCCGTCTCGTGGCGGCGGTCATGCGTGTCCGACTGCCGGTTTCGTTCCCGATCCTGCGGGTTTTCCGTGAGGCCGCGCCGACCGATCCCGTCATTGCCGAGGCCTGGGCGGAGCACGAGCGCACCCGTTACCGTGACGTCCGGACATTTGTTGAGTCGTGCGAGCATCTGTTGCGGCCAGGTGTAGGCATCGACCGGGCGACGGATATCGTCTGGGCGGCCATCATCTATCCGCCGGTGGTGGAGGCACTGATCTCCGAGCGCGGCTGGAGTATCACCGAGTACGTCGAATGGGCGGTCCACACCTTCGACCGCCTCCTCCTGACGGACCCCTGACC
>DATAYB010000302.1:0-3925 GCA_036272795.1 Pseudonocardia sp. | reverse complement strand
GCGGCGCTTGGTACCCGGGATCGGCACTACGTCCTCGCCCCGGCCGAGCAGCCACGCCAGCGCCACCTGGGCGGCGGTCGCCCCGTGCCGGGCGGCCACGGCCCGGATCTCCCCGACCAGCGCCAGGTTGGCGGCCAGGTTCGCCGCCTCGAAGCGGGGCAGGGTGCGGCGGAAGTCGTCGGCGGCGAGGTTCTCGGTGGCCGTCGCCGCACCGGTGAGCAGGCCTCGACCGAGCGGGCTGTACGGCACAACGGCGATGCCGAGCTCCCGGCAGGTCGGCACGACCTCGTCCTCGATATCCCGGCTGAACAGCGACCACTCCGTCTGGACCGCGGCGATCGGGGCGACCGAGGCGGCCCGGCGGATCGTCTCGGCAGACGCCTCGGACAGGCCCAGCGCCCGGACCTTGCCCGCCGCGACGAGCTCCGCCATGGCGCCGACGGTCTCCTCGATCGGCACGTCCGGGTCCGCGCGGTGCTGGTAGTAGAGGTCGATGTGGTCCGCGCCCAGCCGGGCCAGCGAGCGGTCCGCGGCGGCCCGCACGTACGCCGGTGAGCCGTCCACCGCACCGGTGGGGATCGACGTCACCGGATCGACCACGATGCCGAACTTCGTCGCCAGCACCACGTCGTCGCGGAAACCCCGGACCGCGGCACCCAGCAGCTCCTCGTTGGCCCCGTTGTCGTACATGTCGGCGGTGTCGAAGAACGTGACCCCGAGCTCGGAGGCCCGGTGGATCGTGGCGATCGACTCGCCTCGGTCGGACGGTCCGTAGCCGAAGTTCATCCCCATGCAGCCGAGGCCGAGGGGCGACACGGTGGGACCGGACCGGCCGAGCGGCCGGGTGGCGTGCTGGGTGGTCTTGCTGGACATGCTGGTTCTCCTCATCGGCGGGCCGCGCTGGTTTCGGGCAGGCGGCATCGACCCCCGGCCGAGCGGCCGGCGGTGGGTGGTGGTGCTGGGTTCGGTGGGGCTGGTGCTGGGGCTCAGGGGCCGCAGTCGCCCCCGTACGTGGTGATCTTGTAGTCGATCACGGCGAGCGAGGTGCGCAGCTCGGCCAGCCGGCGCAGCACGGCGGCACGGTGGGCCTGCATCAGGGCGAGGCGCTCCGGTTTGGTGCCGTCACCGGCGTCGACCAGCTCGACGTACCGGTGGATCAGCTCGATCGGCATGCCCGACAGCCGCATCCTGGTCACGAAGGCGACCCGCGCCAGCGCCTCACGGTCGTACACCCGGTACCCGGCGGCGTTGCGGCCGACCTCGAGCAGGCCGGCCCGCTCGTAGTAACGCAGCGTGTGCGCGGTGACCCCGGTCGCCTCGGCCACCTCGGCGATGCTGAGCTCGGCCGGCAGGTCCTCGGGCAGGTCCAGTGCCCTGACCAGCTCCGGGTCCAGCGGCAGTGGCTCTGGCGGCTCGTAGGCGTCCGCCAGCTCGCCCAGCCGCTCGGTCGCGGCCGTCACGGTGTGCCACCTCGGCCCGGTGCTGTGTCGGTCATGGGAACAACGCTAAACCTTCGAGCGCACTCAAAGGCAAGACCTCATTGCGCGGAGCTGCGCGAGGTCAGCCGGCGGAGCTGACCCGGACCGCTCACTTTGCCGGACCGGCAACTCTCCGTGCGCTCCGACGACCGTCGCGCCAACACTGGGCGGACCCCCTGCGAGAGGACTCCCCACGATGACCGACGAAGCCCCCACCACGACCGCCGTGGCCGAGCGGTTCTGGGAGCGGCACTACAGCGGCCAGGCCCCGCGCTGGAGCGGCCGGCCGAACCCGGTGCTGGTCGACGTGGTCGGCCCGCTGAGCCCGGGCCGCGCGCTCGACCTCGGCTGTGGTGAGGGCGGCGACGCGCTCTGGCTCGCCGGCCAGGGCTGGCAGGTCACCGCCGTCGACATCTCCCGGACCGCGGTCGACCGGGTCCGCGCGCGGGCCGAGCGCGAGGGCCTCGCCGACCGCGTCCGCACCGAGCGGCACAACCTCGCGCACAGCCGGCCGACCGGCGAGTTCGACCTCGTCTCCGCGCAGTACCTGCACACCCCGGTCGAGCTGGACAGGGCTCAGGTGCTGCGCGCCGCCGCCCGCCAGCTGGCCCCCGGCGGCCTGCTGCTCGTCGTCGACCACGGCTCCATCGCGCCCTGGTCGTGGACCCAGGACGCCGACACGCACTTCCCCACGCCGGCGGACAAGTTCGCCGAGCTCGCGCTGGACCCCGCCGGCTGGCACGCCGAGCGGCTGGATGCCCCGAGTCGCACGGCGACCGGCCCTGACGGGCAGACGGCCACCGTCACCGACCACGTGCTCGCGGTCAGGAGAAGCGCAGCGGGTTGAACACGTCCGCGAGCACCACGAGCACGCTGTAGCCGATGAACACGATGCCGACCACGTAGGCGACCGGCATCAGCTTGGCCAGGTCGACCGGCCCGGGGTCGGCGCGGCCCCGCCAGCGGGCCAGCCTGCGCCGGACCGACTCCCAGGCCGCCGCCATGATGTGCCCGCCGTCGAACGGTGGCACCGGCAGCAGGTTGATCAGGAACATCGACACGTTCACGCCGGCCAGCAGGCTCAGGAACAGCACGATCTTCGGCTTCAGCGGGCTGTCGGTGCCGAGGATCTCACCGCCGAGCCGGGACACCCCGACGACGCTGACCGGCGAGTCCAGCCCCCGCTCGCGGTGCAGGAACGCCTGGCCGAACAGCTCGGGCACCCGGCCGGGCAGGGCGGCAAGCGCCTCACCGGTCCTGGTCACGTACCGGCCGATCTCGCCGGCCACGAAGCCGACGCCCTGGCGCTGGTAGTCGGCGGTCGGCGCGAACCCGAGGAACGCGCCCTGCTCCGTGCCGGGCTCACCGTCCAGGCGGGGCAGCGTGGTCTGCACCGGGGTGATCGTCAGGGTGACCTCGCTGCCGTCGCGCTGCACGACCAGCGGCTCCGTGCCATTCACGGTGCGCACGGCCCTGCGGAACGTCTCCCAGTGGTCGTAGCTGACCCCGCCGAGGCTCAGGATCGTGTCCCCGGGGCGCAGCCCGGCCGCCGCCGCGGGGCTCGCCGGCGCGCCCGGCGGGCACTCGCTCGCCGCCGGCTGGCCGCCGACCGGGGCCGGCAGCATGCACTGCGCCACCCAGGCGACGGTCATGGTGCCGGGCGTGCCGATGGCCATCAGCGACAGGCCGAGCAGCACGATGGCCAGGATCAGGTTCATCACGGGCCCGGCCGCCATCACGATGATCCGCTTCCACGGCGCGCGGGTGTAGAACTGCCGGCGCTCGTCGCCGGGCTCCCACTGCAGCTCCGACTCGGCCCTGGCGCTCTCGATCAGCCCCTGGAACGGGCCGCTCTTGCGGCTGCGCCCGTACCGCTCACCGGGCTTCGGCGGCAGCATGCCGACCATGCGGACATAGCCGCCGATCGGGATGGCCTTGAAGCCGAACTCGGTCTCGCCGTACTGGCGGGAGAACAGCGTGCGCCCCCAGCCCACCATGAACTCCGGCACCCGGATCCCGAACCGCTTCGCCGTGGCGAAGTGGCCGAGCTCGTGCCACGCCACGGTGAACGCGATGCCGAGTGCGAACAACACGATGCCGAGGACGAAGAGCATGACGTCGAAGAGTACGGACCGTTCCCGGGCCGGTTGCCGCGCACCCGGGAGCTAGCTCGCGCTGCGCTCCGGTGGCGTCATCGCCCAGCGGATGCCGGCGACGAGCCCGTGGCCGTCGAGCCGGACCGCGGTGTGCTCGGCGACCGGGAGGTACGGCAGCCGCAGCGGCCAGCGCGCCCAGCCGGGCAGGGTCGCCACGGCGGTCGCGGCGAGCACGGCGTACGGCGGCCGGACCAGCAGCGGCAGCGGCGGACGGACCAGCAGGAAGTGCGCCGCCTCGCGCGCCTCGGGGGTACCGGCCAGCTCGGGGCGGTAGCCGTCGAGCTGCGCGTC
>DATAYB010000301.1:0-2330 GCA_036272795.1 Pseudonocardia sp. | reverse complement strand
TGTGCGTGCCGGTCTGGTCGCCAGCGAGGAGGAGCTGAAGCGGTTGGGCTTTCGGTCCGACATGTGCCTGCTCGACTACGGCGCTACGGCGGAGCAGGTCTACCGGACAACGCTCCGCGCGTCGTCCTACGACTACGTGATGATCGGCGCCGGGGTACGGCTGGACCGTGCGCTCACCCATCTGTTCGAGATGCTCGTGAATGTCACGCGCGAGCTGGCCCCTCAGGCGATTCTTGTGTTCAACACGGGGCCGGGGACCACAGCCGAGGCGGTCCGTCGCTGGTTCCCCGCGCCGACACCGCTCGCCGACGCCCAGTCCCCGCCGACCGTCCTCGAGACCTGACCCGCGAGCGGGTGGCCTCGGCCCGTCCGCTCCCGCATCATGCTCGGTGAGCTAGCTCCTGACCAGGCCGCGGGAGATGACGAGCCGCTGGATCTGGTTGGTGCCCTCGAAGATCTGCATGATCTTGGCCTCGCGCATGTAACGCTCGGCGGGGAAGTCGCGTGTGTAGCCGTAGCCGCCGAGTACCTGCACGGCGTCCGTGGTGACCCGCATCGCCGCGTCCGTCGCCACCAGCTTCGCCACCGACGCCTGCCGGCTGTAGGGCCGGCCGGAGTCGCGGCGCCGGGCCGCGTCCAGGTAGGTGGCCCTGGCCGAGTCGACGGCGGCCGCCATGTCGGCGAGCAGGAAGCCCAACCCCTGGTGGTCGACGATCTTCTTGCCGAACGTGGTGCGCTCGTTGGCGTAGTCGACCGCGGTGTCCAGCGCCGCCTGGGCGAGGCCGGTGGCGCAGGCCGCGATGCCGAGGCGCCCGGAGTCCAGCGCGCTGAACGCGATCGGCAGGCCCTGGCCCTCCGCGCCCAGCAGCCGGTCGGCATCGAGCACGGCGCCGTCCCAGTTCGCGGTCGTCGTCGGGATGGCGTGCAGGCCCATTTTCTCCTCGGGCTTGCCGAAGGACAGCCCCTCGGTCGCCCCGGGCGCGAGGAAACAGGAGATTCCTCTGCTGCCCTGCGCGGTGCGGGCGAACAGGGCGTAGTAGTCGGCCTTGCCGCCGTGGGTGATCCAGGCCTTGGTGCCGGTGATCCGGTAGCCGTCGTCGGTGCGCTCGGCGCGGCAGCTCAGCGCGGCGGCGTCGGAGCCCGCCTGTGGCTCGGACAGGCTGTAGCCACCGATCGTCCGGCCGGCCAGCATGTCCGGCAGCCAACGCTGTTTCTGCTCGTTGGTGCCGTACGTGGCGAGCGGGAAGCAGGACAGCCCGTGCACGCTGGTGGCCACCGCGACCGCGGCCCAGCGTGCGCCCAGCTCCTCGAGCACCTGCAGGTACACCTCGTAGGGCTGGTCGCCGCCGCCGAACTCCTCCGGGTACGGCAGCCCGAGCAGGCCGGCCGCGCCCAGGGTGTCGAACAGGCCGTCGGGGTAGGACTCGGTGCGCTCGCACTGGTCGACGCGGGTGGCGAGCTCCTTGTCGGCGATCTCCCTGGTCAGCTCGAGCAGGTCGGCAGCCTCGGGCGTCGGCAGCAGGCGGTCCACGGTCACGGTGACTCCCTCGTCCCGGCCGGTGGGCACGTTGTGGTCCCCCGGCGGTTGAACCGGTACTGTAAGTCGTACTTCAGTACCGGTTACGGTAGCAGTACGCGGTTTGCCAGAGTAGGGGTTGTGACGGAAGCCCACATGACCGCACCGAAGCTGTCCGGTCGCGGTGCCGCCCGCCGATCGGAGCTGTTCGACGACCTGGTGGCGCTGCTGCTGAGGGAAGGCTTCGCGCGCTTCACCCTGGACGAGCTGGCCGCGCGGCTGCACTGCTCGAAGCGAACCCTCTACGGGCTGGCGAGCAGCAAGGAACAGCTGGTCCGGGCCGCCGTGGTGCACTTCTTCCGCAGTGCGACCGCCCGCGTCGAGGCCGCGCTGGCCGCCGAGGTCGCGCCGATCGGCCGGCTCTCGGGCTACCTGCGCGCGGTGTCGGCCGAGCTCGCGCCGGCGTCCGCCGAGTTCTTCGACGACGTGGCGGCGTTCGAACCGGCCGCCGAGGTCTACGAGCGCAACACCAGGGCGGCCGCCCGCCGGGTCCGGCAGCTGATCGACGAGGGCGTGGCGGCCGGTGCTTTCCGCGAGGTGCACGTCGCCTTCGCCGCCGACGTGATCAGCTCGGTGATGGTCCGCATCCAGCGCAGGCAGGTCGCCGAGTCCACCGGGCTGGCCGACGCGGCCGCCTACGGCCACCTCGCCGAGCTGCTGCTGCACGGCCTGGCCCGGTAGCGCCGGTCCCGTCCGGAGTTGCGTCCGGGCGCCGGCGCGATCACCCGAGCGCGATCACCCGTGCCGGGCAGAG
>DATAYB010000300.1:0-17734 GCA_036272795.1 Pseudonocardia sp. | reverse complement strand
CGCGCCGAGCTCGTCGCCCCCACCAGCGTCGGTGAGCTGCGGCCGGGGCTCGGCGGCTGGCTGCTGCTCGGCGGGCAGGTGGCGACCGCGCTCGCCGGGCTCGCGGCCGCCCGGGAGGCCAGCGCGCTGCGCGGCGAGCGGGGCATGGACGAGCCGGCGTACGGGCCGCGCACGCCACCTGGCGCGATGCTGCTCGGGGTCGGCTGCGCGGTGCTGGCCGGCGCCGGTGTGCTGGCCGCCCCGTACGTCTCGACCGACCCGTGGCTGGTGCCGCGCTCGGTACTGGACGCCCCGGTGTGGGCGGCAGCCGGTGGCTTCGCGCTGGCCATCGGGATCGCGCTGGCGGTGGTGCTGGCCTGCTCGACGCCGGACCCCCGGGTGTCGATCGGCGGTCTCGTCGGCGTCGCGATTGGCGTGCTCGGGGTGGTGTCGCCCCGCGTCACGGTCGCCGCGCTGGCCGGTGGCCACGGCCTGCACGTCGCACTCGGGCCGGTGCTGGGCACGCTCGGCGGGCTCGGCCTCGGGCTGCTGGCGGCGTGGGTCGGATACCGGGGCCGGCGGGCGTCCCACGGTTACGGGACCTACACCTCTGCCACCTCCGCCACCTCCGCCACCGGGCAGAACGGTCATCCGGTGTTGTCCGGTACGTCCTCGTTCCTCGACGGCACCGGCGCGCTGGCCAGGCTGGGTGGCGCGGTGGACCGGTTGGCGGGGCCGCCGGCCGCCGTGCTGGCGGTGCGCTGCCGGCGGGCCGGTGCCGCGCTGGCCGTCCTGGGCGGCGGTGTCGCGATCGCGGCCGGGCTGGCCGAACCACTGCGGCTGGCGCCCGACCTGCCGCACCCCCACCTGGCGACCCGGTGGCTGCTGCTCGCCGCCGGCGCGCTGCTCGTGCCGCTCGGGCTGGCCACCGCGCCACGGTCGCTCGGCCCGAGAGTTCGCCCCGCGCTGGCCGTCGTACTGGTCACCGTGCCGATGGCGGCCGGCGAACCCCTCGCCGCCGTGCTCGGGGTGCTCGGGCTCGACGGAGTGGGGGCGGGACCCGGGCTCTGGCTGACCCTGCTCGCGGTGACCCTCGCCGGGGCCGCCGCGCTGGCCGTGGTGCTCGCGGGCGGCTTCGAGCGTGACGAGGTCGACCTGGCCAGGACGCCGTACGAGGGCCCGCTCGCGGCGGCGTCCTCGGCGGCGGCGGTGCTCACGGTGCCCGCGTTCTGGCTGCCACTGGTGGACGGCGCGGGCTGGGGCACCACGGGGGTGCTGCAGCCTCCTTTCGGGCTCCCTTCCTGGGGACTGCTGGCCGGGTTCGCGGTGACCATGGGGGCGCTGCTGATCGGGCCGAGGTGCCGTCCCGGGCCGGCCATGGTGCTCTACGGCGGGGTTTTTGTGGTGCTGGTGTTCCGGACGGCGCGGCTGGCGGTGACCCCGGGCCTCGTACTCGGCAACGGGCTCGGTGAGGGCGCCTGGGCGACCGGGCTGTGCGTCGTGCTCGTGGTGGTGGCTGCCGCGCTGGTGCCGAGGACCCGCCCTCGGGTGGCGCCCGCTCCGCTGCCGGAACCCGACCCCCGGCTCGAGCCCGAGGAGGTGGGGCGGTGAGTGGCCGGACCCGGGTCGTGGTGTCCGAGCCCACCGGGGAAGGCGGGGTGCCCGGCCTCGCCAGGTCGCTGCGCGACGCCGGGATGGAGGTCATCTACGCCGGCCCCGGACAGACGCCCGAGCAGATCGTGCAGACCGCGCTGCAGGAGGACGCCGACGTGATCGGCCTCGCGCTCGGGGCCGGCGCACCGTCCGCCGGGTCGACCCGGCTCGCCGAGCTGGTCGAGCTCCTGACTCAGCGTGACGCCGAGGACGTCCTGGTGTTCGCCACCGGCCCGGACGGAGCGGCCACACCTGACGGAGCCTCCGGTTCGGCCGGAACCGCCGGGCCGGGGAGTCCCGAGGAGCATGTCGGGGCCACGGTGTTCGCCCCGAACACGAGGCCCTCGGAGATCGTGGCCTGGATCCGGGACCGGTCCGGATCCCCCTAACGGATCAGCGCGTCTCTCATGCGGATCATCTGTGCCCTCGCGATCGGTGACCGCGTGGTTACTGCGTTAGATTCGCCCCGGTTACGGTCGGCGACGGCGCCACCGGGAGATCAAGGAGTCAAGACCCGTGAGCGATGCCACCCTCAGCGAGGCCGCCTGCGCGGCCGGCGGCCCGATCGAAGCGATCGGCGCGCTGTTCATGCTGCACCCGGAGACGTTCGCGCGCAGCGCCGAGAACGGTTACGCGCACCCGTTCGCCGGTTACTTCGCCGGCCGTGGCGGGGTGCTCGGCGACGCCCAGCCCAGCACGGTCAACGCGGTGTTCGCCGTGTTCGAGCCGAACGCGGTCCAGATGTTCTGGGAGCAGGGCCTCGCGGTGCACGGCTCGGCCGGCGGCGCGGCGGTCTACAACGAGCAGATCGCCGAGTTCGCCCGCAAGCACCTGAAGGACGCCGAGGGACTGGACCGGATCGCCGAGCTGGGCCAGCGCGTCGTGGACAGCGCCCCGGTGCTCGGCCTGCCGCTGTTCGCCGGTTGGAAGTCGATGCCGCTGGCCGAGGACGCCCCGGCCCGCGCGCTGCAGGTGATGTTCAAGCTGCGCGAGCTGCGTGGCTCGGTGCACATGGCCGCGCTGGCGATGTCCGGGCTGACGCCGATCGAGGCACACATGCTCAACAAGGGCGCGGAGTACTGCGCGTTCTTCGGCTGGCCGGAGCCGTTCGCGACCGGCGCCGGCAAGGAGTCCGACCGGCAGGCCGCCGAGGACGCCACGAACCGCCGGATGGGCGAGATCATGGCCGGCGCGCTGTCGCTCGACGAGATGCGGGAGCTCGGCCAGCTCGCCTCGGCCGCGCTGAGCAGCGCGGCGGCGTCCGCCGAACAGGGCGTTCCCTCAGCTCAGTGAGGTGACGTGAGGGGGTTCACCGAGCCGGACCGCGTCGTGGACCACGAGCGCCGATAAGGTCGTCCCCGCAGCTCACAGCGTGGGAGCCCAGAGCCACGAGGCGGCCCACGACAATTCGTGTGGCAGGAGAGACAGTGGACCTGTACGAGTACCAGGCGAAGGATCTTTTCGCCGCGCATGGCGTCCCGGTGTTGCCGGGCCGGACCGTGACCACGGCTGCCGAGGCCGCCGAGGTGGCGACCGAGATCGGCACAGCGGTCGTGGTGAAGGCCCAGGTCAAAACGGGTGGCCGGGGAAAGGCCGGCGGTGTCAAGCTGGCGAAGGACCCCGCTGAGGCCCAGGAGAAGGCGCAGGCCATCCTGGGTATGGACATCAAGGGCCACACGGTGCACCAGGTGCTGGTGACCGCGGCCAGTGACATCGCCGAGGAGTACTACTTCTCCTTCCTGCTGGACCGCTCCAACCGCACCTTCCTGGCCATGTGCTCGTCCGAGGGCGGCATGGAGATCGAGCAGCTGGCCGTCGAGCGGCCGGACGCGCTCGCGAAGATTCCGATCGACGCGATCGTCGGGGTCGACAAGGCGAAGGCCGCCGAGATCGTCGCGGCCGGCAAGATCCCGGCGGCGGTGGCCGACCAGACCGCCGACGTCATCGTGAAGCTGTGGGAGACCTTCGTGGCCGAGGACGCCACGCTGGTCGAGGTGAACCCGCTGGTGCGGGACCCGCAGGACAAGGTGATCGCGCTGGACGGCAAGGTCACCCTCGACGAGAACGCCGACTTCCGCCACCCCGGCCACGCCGCGCTGGTGGACAAGCGCGCCGAGGACCCGCTGGAGGCCAAGGCCAAGGCGAAGAACCTCAACTACGTCAAGCTGGACGGCGAGGTCGGCATCATCGGCAACGGCGCCGGCCTGGTGATGTCCACACTGGACGTCGTCGCCTACGCGGGTGAGCGGCACAGCGGGGTCAAGCCGGCCAACTTCCTCGACATCGGCGGCGGCGCCTCGGCCGAGGTGATGGCGGCCGGGCTCGACGTCATCCTCGGCGACCCGGCGGTCAAGAGCGTGTTCGTGAACGTGTTCGGCGGCATCACGGCGTGCGATGCTGTCGCCACCGGCATCGTCGAGGCACTGAAGATCCTCGGCGACCAGGCCACCAAGCCGCTGGTCGTGCGGCTGGACGGCAACAACGTGCTCGAGGGCAGGCGGATCCTGGACGAGGCGAACCACCCGCTGGTCACGCAGGTGGACACGATGGACAACGCGGCCGACAAGGCCGCCGAGCTTGCGGCTGCGGGGGCCTGACCATGTCGATCTTCCTGAACGAGCACAGCAAGGTCATCGTGCAGGGCATCACCGGTGGTGAGGGCACCAAGCACAGCACCAAGATGCTCGCCTCCGGCACCAACATCGTCGGCGGCGTGAACGCGCGCAAGGCGGGCACCTCGGTCACCATCGGCGGCAAGGACCTCACGGTCTTCGGCACCGTCGAGGAGGCCATGAAGGAGACCGGCGCGGACGTCTCGGTGGTCTTCGTACCGCCGAAGTTCGCCAAGGACGCCGTGATCGAGGCCATCGACGCCGCGATCGGGCTGGTCGTGGTGATCACCGAAGGCATCCTGGTGCACGACTCCGCGTACTTCTGGGCGCACGCCACGGCCAAGGGCAACCAGACCCGAATCATCGGGCCGAACTGTCCGGGCATCATCAGCCCCGGCAAGTCCAACGCCGGCATCATCCCCGCCGACATCGCCGGCCCAGGCCGCATCGGACTGGTCTCCAAGTCCGGCACGCTGACCTACCAGATGATGTACGAGCTGCGCGAGTTCGGCTTCTCCACCGCCATCGGCATCGGCGGTGACCCGGTCATCGGCACCACCCACATCGACGCACTGGAAGCCTTCCAGGCCGACCCGGAAACCGACGCGATCGTGATGATCGGCGAGATCGGCGGCGACGCCGAGGAGCGCGCAGCCGACTTCATCAAGGCCAACGTCACCAAGCCGGTCGTCGGCTACGTGGCGGGCTTCACCGCACCCGAGGGCAAGACCATGGGCCACGCCGGCGCCATCGTCTCCGGCTCCGCCGGCACCGCCGCCGCCAAGCAGGAGGCCCTCGAAGCCGCCGGTGTCAAGGTCGGCAAGACCCCCAGCGCCACCGCCGCCCTGATGAAGGAGCTCATGAAGTAGCTCTTGAACGGTGGTTCACCCGTGGGCTGAGCGGTGGCTCATCGGGTGCCGGGCTCGGCCCGTGAAATGAGCGGTAGCTCATGAAGTGGGCGGCTTGGCTCGTGCCTCACGGCCACTGCGGCCTTGGCTCGCTAGTGTCGTGGAGGGAGTGGCGGGACGTCCTCCCTCCACGACACTTGGTGGCCGGCGTGTCGAGGCACACCACAGCCCACCCCGAGAGTGGGCCTGCCTCGCCGGGCTCGGCCGCGTCGAGCAGGAGGTCGCGATGAGCAACCCGACCGGTGAGCCCACCGGTTCGCCGAACGCCGGGCCGCCCGGTTCGCCGGGCTCGCCCGGGGTTGCTTCGGGCTCGTCCGGGGTCGCCGCCGGTTCGTCGGGCCCCTCGGGCCCCCCGGGGCCGGACGGGGCTGTGGGGGCCACCGGGTTGGCTCGGGTGCTGGCCCTGACCGCCGCCGGGCTGGCCGCGCTCATCTACCTGTTCGGGTTCACCGACGGGGTGTCCACGCTGATCAGCGCGCTGCCCGGGGCCATGGTCGTGGGTGGTGGGCTGCTCGCCGCCGTGTCGGTCCTGCCGCGCACCCGCTGGCTGCTCGCCCCCGCCGTCGTGGTCACCGTGGTCGGCGCGCTGCAGGTACTGCAGAAGACCGCCACCACCTCGTCGAGCCTCAGCGCGACGGCCTGGGTGACGTTTGCACTCACCGTGTTGGTGCTGCTCGCGGCCGTCGGCGCTCTCCTGGTGGACCTGGAGCTCGTGGGCGGCGCGATCCCGGCCGGCTTCCGGGTCGGCCGGGGCAGCGCTGGTGGCGTGGCTGGTGGTGGAGCTGCTGGGGCTGGTGGGCCGGGGGCCGGCTACGGGTTCGGTGCCGGTGTGCCTTACGGCGGCCCCGGTGTCGCCGCGCCGGGCGCCGGGCAGTGGGGCGCCGGCCATCCGGGGGCTGGACCGTGGGGCCCGGGACAACCGGGTGCTGGGCAGGAGGGTGCCGGGCAGGCGGGTGCCGGGCAGGCGGGGTTTGGTGGCGCTTACGGCGCTGCGCCCTATCCGCAGTACCCGGCGGAGGCGTTTCAGGGTGGCCCGTATGCCGGGCAGCAGGCGGGCGCTCCGTATGCCGGGCAACATGTCGGCCCCGGTGGGGCGCAGGCCGGGGCCGGTGCGGCCGGTGTTGGCGCGTTCGGGCCTGGCGCGTTCGGGGCTGGCGCGGCTGGAGGACAGCCCGGTGCCGGTCAGTTCGGTGTTGCGCAGGCTGGTGCGGGGCAGTACGCAGGCGGTCAGGGCGGCGTGGGGGCCTTCGGCGGTGCTGGCCAGTACGGCGGTGCTGGGCAGTACGGCGCTGGTCCGGGCGGTGCTGGTCCGGGCGGAGCCGGGCAGTACGGCGGCGCTCCGGACACTGGCGGTCAGTACGGCGGTGCCCCGTACGGTGGTGTGCCTGCCTACCCGGCGGCGAGTGGCTATGTGCCGTCCCCGGGTGGCTACGGCGCCTACCCGCAGCCGCCGGCCAACTACGCGCAGGGCGGTTTCGGTCAGGGGGGCTACCCGGCCGGCACGATCGCGCCGCCGCCGCAGGCGCCCCCGGCGGGTGGCTACCACCCGCAGCAGGGCGGCGGCGCCGGACCGTACCTGCAGCCCGCCGCCGAACCGGGCCAACCCGCACAGCAGTACTCGGCTTACGCCCCGCCGGCCGGCTACGCCCCGGCATCCGCGACGCCTGGGCAGGACGCCGCTCCGAGCACTCCCGCCGCGTCGCCGGCCGCCGCCTCAGCGGCCGAGGCTCCGGCGCCGCTCGCCGCCTCGCATCCTGACGTGGCCACGCCGGGAGCCTCGCCGTCCGCCGTGGCTCCCGATGCGCCGGCGCCAGGTACCTCACCGTCGGCCGCGCCCGCCGACGCGACGGTCACCGAGCCGACCACCGGCGATGCTGGCTCACCGGGAGCAGGCCGGCCTGACTCGGCCGCCCCCGAGCAGACCGCCGCCGAATGGACCGCCCCCGGCGCGGCACAGAGCCGGCCGACCGTCGAGCTGCCACCCCACCCGAGTCCCCACTCCGGCACGGAGCAGGGCTCGGCCAACGGCAACGCCGGCTGAGCAGCCCGATCGTGACCCCGTCCTCGCGTTCCCCGGCACAGTTCCGAGGCCAGACCACGGCCGATGACCCGGCCGGCGACGGCCCAGCGGCGACCCCAAGTCCCACACCACCCGGTTCGTCGTCCGTCGGTTCGGACTCGTCCGGGGTCGCCACGCTGCGCAGCTCGAGCGAGCGGCTGCGGCTGCTGAGCCTGGCGGCGGTGCTCAGCGTGCTGCTCAGCTACGTGGTCATGGCGCTGGTCGCTGGGCTGGCCGGGCTGACGGCGGGTGCCGGGTTCTCGTTCCGTGCGCTGCTGGTCGCGGCGATTCCGCTCTGGTTGGCTGCGCATCAGGTGCCGCTGGTCGTGTCTGGTGCGCCGTTGGGTGTGCTGCCGCTGGTGCCGACCGCCGCGGTGCTGGCCCTGTCCGCGCTGGTCGCCGCCCGTGTGACGCGGCGCCTCGGCGGCCGGCTGCGCGAGGATGCCTCGGCGGTGGTGGCGACGCTGGCCGGCGCGCACGCCTCGGTCGCGGTGCTCGCCACGGCGCTGCCGCAGAGCCCGGTGCAGGCCGCGCCGTGGGCCGCGCTGCTCGGAGGCGGCCTGGTGGCGGCCACTGGGGCGGGACTGGGCGCACTGCGGTGCACGGGCCTGCCGCCGTGGTGGCACACGGCGCCGGTGTGGGTGCGCGGCGGGCTCGCGGCGGCTCGGATCGGCGCGGCGGCACTGGCCACCGAGGGCGCGCTGATGCTGCTGTCAGCGCTGCTCGTGTCGATCGGTGAGGTGTACGCGCGCGTGCAGTCGGCGTCGCCGAACCTGGGCGCCGGCGCGGGGATCACACTCCTTTCGCTGTGCTACCTGCCGAATGCACTGGTTGCGTCGGTCAGCTGGGTTGCCGGGCCCGGACTGTCGATCGGCGCGGCGGCCGCGTCCCCGCTGTTCACCGCACCCGGACTGATGCCGCCGATCCCGCTGATGGCCGCGATGCCAGCGCTGCAACCCCCGGCCTGGACGGTTGTGGTGTTCCTGCTGCCCGTACTCGCCGGGGTACTGGTGGGGCGCCGGTGCCGGGAGGTCGACGCGGAGCCGGTGCACCGGTTGGCCGCGGCCGGGGTGGCCGCGGTGACCGTCGCGGTCGGCTTCGCGCTGCTGGCTGCCGTCGTGAGCGGTCGGCTCGCCGCCGGCCCGTTCGACCCGGTCGATTTGCCCGCGCTGGCCCTCGCCGGCGCACTGCTCGGCTGGATCGGAGTGCCGGCCGTCGCGGTGGTACTGCTACTCGGCCGGATCCGCCGCCCCCGGCTGCCGAAGCCCGGCCGCCGCACCCGGTCCTCCCGGCGGATGGGTCGCGGCGCCCTCCGGACCGGCGCTGTCGCGGCTGGAGCGGCCGGCGCCGGCACGCTGGCCGGCGCCGCGGCCTCGGAAGACTCCGAGTACGCCGGGTCCGACTACGAGGCCGACGAGACCTGGTCCGAATCGGAGTCCGAGTACGAAGAGTCTGAGTACGCCGAGGCCGGGAACGACGAGTCCGAGTACGACGAGTCCGAGTACGACGACGCTGGGTACGACGACTCCGAGGACACCGAATCCGAGCGCGAGGACGCGGAGCACGTCGAGCATGCCGCTGGCGAGGACTCCGACGTCGACTCCGAGGACCCAGACAGCGCCGAGTACGGGAGCGAGACCGAACCAGAGGTTGCTCCCGCACCCGAGTCATCCGATGTCGTCGAAAACATCGACGAGGCCGAGCAGGTCGATGAGGTAGCTCGACCCAAGCCCACCACTCGCGCCGACTCTGGCGTCCGAACGAGCTCGGGAGCGGATGCCCCGGCGAAGGACGACGACTCGGACCTGGACGAGTTCGAGTTCGATGAGCTGGATCTCGACGAGTTCGAACTGGGGACCTTCGACTCGCAGCTGGCCGCGGCCGAGTCGGATGCCTCGGAGGCCGGGTGGCGGCGAGCGTCCACGGATGTCGAGCGTGCCGACCACGATGCCGGAACGGCTGACCAGGGTGTCGCGGGATCCGATGAAGAGGCCGGTCGAGGCGACGCGATGGTGGAGGCAACCGAGCCCGAGATTGAGGAGAGCGCCGGCCGGCCGGCGCGCTGGTGGAGGCGTCGTCGGAGCTAGCGCCGCGCGCCGTTCGTCGCCCGCATGAGTGCCGGTCGTCGCCGGGTCATCCCCGCTGGTTACCCTGGACGTGCCGCCGATCAGGGGAAAGTCGAGGAATCCGAGCTGAGCACGCCGATCACCCCGTACCGGTTGGAACTGCCGGTACCCGCCCGAACCGTCGTACTCGTATCCGGCTCGGGCACGCTGTTGCAGGCACTGCTCGATGCCGGCGCCGCCGGCGACTACCCGGCGCGGGTGGTCGCGGTCGGCTCCGACCGGCCCGACATCGCCGGACTGACCCGTGCCGAGGAGGCGGGGCTGCCGTCCTTCACGGTGGCGCTGCGCGACTACCCGGACCGGGATGCCTGGAACGACGCGCTCGCCAAGGCCGTCGCCGAGCACCGTCCGGACCTCGTGGTGAGCGCGGGCTTCATGAAGGTGTTGTCGCCCGCCTTCCTCGCCGGCGTGGGCGCACCGGTGCTGAACACCCACCCGGCGCTGCTGCCGGCCTTCCCCGGGGTCCACGCGGTACGCGATGCGTTGGCGCACGGCGTGAAGCTCACCGGCTGCACCCTGCACCTGGTCGACGCAGGGGTGGATACCGGGCCGGTCGTGGCCCAGCGGGCGGTGCCGGTGCTGCTCGACGACACAGAAGAGACCTTGCATGAGCGGATCAAGATCGAAGAACGGCGGTTGTTGGTGGTGACAGTGGCAGCGTTGGTCGCTCACGGTGCCACCGTCACCGGACGAGAGGTGAGCATCCCGTGACCCCCAGCCCGCAGAGTGACCGCCGGCCAGTTCGGCGCGCGCTGATCAGCGTTTACGACAAGGCCGGCCTGCTGGACCTGGCCACCGGCCTGCACGCGGCCGGCGTTGAGATCGTCTCCACCGGCTCGACCGCGCTGCGGATCGCCGACGCCGGTGTGCCGGTCACCAGGGTCGAGGAGGTCACCTCGTTCCCGGAGTGTCTGGACGGACGCGTCAAGACACTGCACCCCCGGATCCATGCCGGGCTGCTCGCCGACACCCGCAAGCCCGAGCATCTTGCGCAGCTGGACCAGCTCGAGGTGACGCCGTTCGACCTGTTGGTCAGCAACCTGTACCCGTTCACCGAGACCGTGGCGTCCGGGGCCGGGCCGGAGGAGTGCGTCGAGCAGATCGACATCGGTGGCCCGGCGATGGTGCGCGCGGCGGCCAAGAACCATGCAAGCGTGGCCGTGCTGGTGGACCCGACCCGCTACGCGTGGGCGCTGGAACAGATCGGCAACGGTGGCTTCACGCTGGGCGACCGACAGCGACTGGCCGCCGAGGCCTACCGCCACACCGCTGCCTACGACGTCGCGGTGGCGTCCTGGATGGGCGCGGTGCTCGCTCCGGAGACCGATCAAGACGGTGTTGCCCAGTTCCCGTCCTGGATGGGCGCAACCTGGACCCGGCGGGCCGGGCTGCGCTACGGGGAGAACCCGCACCAGTCCGCCGCGCTGTACGTCTCCGGCTCGGGTGCGGCGGAGGACGGACTGGCCGGCGCCGAGCAGTTGCACGGCAAGGAGATGTCGTACAACAACTACATCGACGCGGACGCCGCCTGGCGGGCCGCGCACGATCATGACGAGCCGTGCGTTGCGATCATCAAGCACGCCAACCCGTGTGGTATCGCGGTGGCCTCCCCGGGCACGGAAGGCTCGCCGGGTGAGGCGATCGCCGAGGCGCACCGCAAGGCGCACGCCTGCGACCCGGTCAGCGCCTACGGCGGTGTGATCGCGGCGAACCGCGAGGTCAGCCTCGCCATGGCGGAACAGATCGCCGAGGTGTTCACCGAGGTGGTGGCCGCGCCCTCGTTCGCGGAGGGCGCGCTGGACGTGTTGGCCCGCAAGCGCAACGTCAGGGTGCTCCGCGTGGTCGGGGCGCCCCGGGCGGGTACGGAGCTGCGCGCGGTGAGCGGTGGCTTGCTGGTGCAGAGCCGGGACCTGATCGACGCGACCGGGGACGACCCGGCGAAGTGGGAGCTGGCCACCGGGGAACCGGTGGACGCTGCCACGCTGGCCGACCTCGCGTTCGCCTGGCGGTCCTGCCGCGCGGTGAAGTCGAACGCGATCCTGCTGGCCAACGGCCTCGCCACGGTCGGCGTCGGGATGGGCCAGGTGAACCGGGTGGACGCGGCCGGACTGGCGGTCCAGCGGGCCGGTGACCGGGCGGCCGGCTCGGTGGCCGCGTCCGACGCGTTCTTCCCGTTCCCGGACGGGCTGGAGGTGTTGCTGCGCGCCGGCGTGCGCGCGGTGGTGCAGCCGGGCGGCTCGATCCGCGACGCGGAGGTGACCGCCGCCGCGGCCGCCGCCGGAGTGGCTCTCTACCTGACCGGCACGCGGCACTTCGCGCACTAACCGAACTTCGCGCACTAACCGAAGGGCCCGACTGCAGGCCATCGCTTCCCCCTCTCCGGCCCTTGACCGGGCGTGGCGTCATGTGGCTATTGTGTTCGAACAGATGTTCGATGTCAAATAGCGCTCGGCGCCGCGACCGTTTTGTCGGGGTCCGGCGGTAGCTGTACGGCTGTGGTTGTACGGCTGTGGTTGTCGGGGAGGTGGAGCCGTGGCGGGGGTGGAGCCGGCGGCGGACGAGCGGGCCGCGCGGTTGCACGAGGCCAGGAGCCTGCTCGGCCGGGCGACGAGGGCCTGGGGCGGGCAGCGCGCATCAGCGCCGTCGGTGCTGGACGAGCGGGTGTTGCCGGTCGCGGCGCCGCTGCGCTCAGCGCTGCCGGGTGGCGGCCTCCGCCGTGGGGGCGTCGTCGCGGTCCGGTCCTCGGCCGGGCTGCTGCTGGCGCTGCTGGCGGAGGCGTCCGCCGAGGGTGCCTGGTGTGCACTGGTGGGGTTGCCCGAGGTGGGGCTCGTAGCGGCGGCCGAGGCCGGGTTGGCGCTGCCCAGGGTGGCTCTGGTGCCTCGGCCGGGTGCCGACCTGGTGGGGGTCACCGCCGCGTTGCTGGACGGGATCGACCTGGTCGCGGTGGCCGGTGTCGAGAGGCTGCGCGCCGGTGATCGGCAGCGGTTGGCGGCCAGGGCGCGCCATCGCGGTGCGGTGTTGCTGCCGGTCGGCCGCTGGCCGGGGGCTGATCTGGAGGTGGCCGCTGTGGCCGGGCAGTGGCAGGGGCTGGTCGGCGGTGGGGCCGGGCGGTTGCGCTGTCGGAAGGTCAAGTTGCGGGTCAGTGGTCGAGGGGCGGCGCATCGGGGCCGGGCCACCTCGGTCCTGCTGCCCGGGCCGAACGGTGCGGTCGCCGGCATGGAGTGGCCGGCCGGGCCCGAGCTGGTGGCAGGGAAGAGCGAGCGCGCGGCGGGTTAGGTGCGCGGCCCGCGGAGCGAGGGTCTGGTCGTGCGGCCAGTCGGAGCGGAAGCGTCGGGGCGAGCGGTGATGAGGGCGGGACGAGCGGTGGAGGCGAGTTGTGGATGAGCCGCCGCCCCGGATCCTGGCGCTGTGGTGTCCGGACTGGCCGGTGGTGGCGGCTGCCGCCGCTGCCGGGGTGGGCCGGCACCGGCCGGCGGCGGTGGTGGCAGTCAACAGGGTGCTGGCCTGCTCGGCGGTGGCCAGGGCTCAGGGGGTGCGGCGGGGTCTGCGCAGGAGGGAGGCACAGGCCCGCTGCCCGGAGCTTGTTGTGCTCGCGGCCGATGCGGAGCGGGATGCGCGGCTGTTCGAGCAGGTGGCGGTCGCGGTGGAAGAGCTGGCACCGGGAGTGGAGGTAGTGCGGCCCGGGCTGGTTGCGCTGCTCGCCCAGGGGCCGGTCGGCTATTTCGGGGGCACCAGGCAGGTTGCCGAGCGGTTGATCGACCACGTTGCCGCACGGACCGGGGTGGAATGCCAGATCGGCATCGCGGACGGGCTGTTCGCGGCGACGCTGGCCGCGCATCGGGGGTTGCTGGTGGAGCCGGGGCGGGTCGAGGAGTTCCTGGCACCGCTCCCGGTCGACGAGCTGGATCGGGAACCAGGGGTCGACCGCGCCGAGCTGATCGACCTGCTTCGCCGGCTCGGGCTGCGCAGCCTCGGCGCGTTCGCCCGGCTGCCGGCGTCCGATGTGGCCTCGCGGTTCGGCGCCGACGCGGTGCTGGCGCACCGGCTGTCACGGGGGCTGGACCCTCGGCCGCCGGCGCGCCGCCGGCCGCCGGAGGAGCTCGCGGTGGCCCTCGAGCTGGATCCGCCGGTCACCCGGGTGGACGCGGCGGCCTTCGCGTCCCGGACCTTGGCCGAACGCCTGCACACGCTGCTCGCGGGGCACGGCCTGGCATGCACCCGGTTGGGCATCCAGGCACGCACGCTGGACGGCGTCGAGCTGTCCAGGATCTGGCGTTGCGCCGAGCCGCTGACGCCGGCCGGCACGGTGGATCGGGTGCGCTGGCAGCTGGAGGCATGGCTCACCAGGGAGCTGATCCGCCGGGGCGAGCAGGTTGGTGAGACGGGCGCCGAGGCCGGTGGAATCGGCCTGCTGCGGCTGTCCGGGGAAGAGGTCGTCACAGCCGGTGCGCTGCAGCTGGGGCTGTGGGGCGATGTCGGGGCGGCCGACGAGCGGGCCGGCCGGGCACTGGTGCGGGTACAGGCACTGCTGGGCCCGGAAGGGGTGTTCACCGCCGTGCTCGGGGGTGGGCGGGATCCGGCGGAACGGGCCCGGCTGGTGCCCTGGGGGGACGAGCGTCCGGCGTCGGGCGCCGAGCTGGCCATGGGCCCCGGGGTGGGCCTCGAGGTTCCCTCGGCGGGTGGTTCGGCCTCGGTCGCCAGCATGCTCCGGGCAGGCGGCGCGGGTGCCCCGGAGGTGCCGCCATGGCCAGGGCGGTTGCCGGCGCCGTCGCCGACCACGGTGCTGGCCAGGCCGGTGCCGATCGAGCTGTGGGACTCGTCCGGGAACCCGGTCCACGTCACCGACCGGTACCTGCTGACCTCGGTTCCGGCCTTGGCGGCGGTGGACGGTGCGCGGCCGGTCCCGGTGCACGGTTGGGCGGGGCCGTGGCCGCTGGATCAGCGCTGGTGGGACACCACGGCAGGGTGGCGTGGCAGTCGGCTGCAGGTGCTGCTCGGCGGGTCGTCGGGCCTCGGGGCCGGGGTGGCGGTAGACAGAGCTGCCGGCCACGCCGCCGACCGTTCTGCCGACTACGCGGACCATGCCGCTGGCCACGGTGGAGCGGGGGTTGCCGAGTCGGTGGAGTCGGCGTTGCTGCTGTTCTGCCGGGACGGCAGGTGGTCGGTGGCGGGGGTGTACGGCTGAGTCGGAATCACCCCGAATGGCGGCTGGCGAGGCCCACCAAGGCGACCTATAGTCGAACATATGTTCGAACTGAAGGGGCAAGGGGCTGACGCCTCGGCCGCCCCGTGCCGGGTGTACCCGTTGCTGGCCCGCCGCCCAGGATGGACGGTCTCGGAGCACCCCAGCGGCATGGTCATCTGGCGCGGCCCGAGCGGTCAGCACTACCTGCGGCGCCCCATCCCCTCTCCCCGGCGGATCGGTCCCGATGGCTGCCGGGATGCGCCCGCGCCGGCCTGAGGTCGGGCATGGGATTCAACAACCCAGAGGTCAGCTGGTCCGAGCTGGAGCGGTTGCTGTCCGGCAAGCCGAGGGACGGCACCAGCCTGGTGGGAGCCACTCCACCCGGGTTGCCCGGTGATGGTGGGGACAGTCCGGGCTGGTCACGCAAGCGCGAGCCGTACGTCCCGCCGGTGGGGCCGCCGGCACCAGCGATCGCCCGGGTGCCCTACGCCGAGCTGCACTGCCACTCCAACTTCAGCTTCCTGGACGGGGCCAGCCACCCGGAAGAGCTCGCCGAGCAGGCCGCGCGACTGGGCCTGGAGGCGATTGCGCTCACCGACCACGACGGCATGTACGGGGTGGTGCGGTTCGCCGAGGCGGCGGGCCAGCTGGGTGTGCGCACGGTGTTCGGCGCCGAGCTGAGCCTGGGGCTGCCCTCGGCGCAGAACGGAGTGCCTGACCCGGTGGGCACCCACCTGCTGCTGCTGGCCAGGAACCCGGACGGGTACCGCGCGCTGTGTCGCACGATCAGCGCCGCGCAGCTGCGGGGCAAGGAGAAGGGGCGGCCGGTCTACCTGCTCGACGAGGTGGTCTCCGACGTCGCCGGTCAGGTCGTGGTGCTCACCGGCTGTCGCAAGGGCGCGGTCCGGCAGGCGCTCGACCGGCAGGGTGCCCCGGCAGCGGCCACCGAGCTGCGCCGGCTGGTCGAGATGTTCGGCGCCGAGCACGTGGCGGTGGAGCTCACCGACCACGGGTTGCCGACCGACACCGAGCGCAATGATGCGCTGACCGAGCTCGCCGGCCTGGCCGGGGTGCCGACGGTGGCCACCAATGCGGTGCATTACGCCGTGCCAGAGCGGTACCCGCTGGCCACCGCGCTGGCCGCCGTCCGGGCCAGGCGGGGGCTCGACGATGCGGACGGTTGGCTGCCCGCCGCGCCGGCCGCGTACCTGCGCGACGGCGCGGAGATGGCCGCCCGGTTCGACGTGCGCTACCCGGGGGCGGTCGCCAGGGCCGCCGCGCTGGGCCGCGAGCTGTCCTTCACGTTGGACCTGCTCAAGCCGGAGCTGCCGCCGTTCCGGCTGCCCGAGGGACAGACCGAGGCCACCTGGCTGCGCAGCCTGACCTACCAGGGGGTGGCCTCCCGCTACGGCAGTCACGCGGAGAACCCGGAAGCGATCGACATGATCGAGCACGAGCTGAAGGTGATCGAGGAGAAGAACTTCCCCGGTTACTTCCTGATCGTGCATGACATCGTGTCGTTCTGTAAGAAGAGCAACATCCTCTGCCAGGGGCGGGGCTCGGCGGCCAACTCGGCGGTCTGTTACGCGCTGGGCATCACGGCGGTGGACGCGGTCAAGCACGGCCTGCTCTTCGAGCGGTTCCTCTCCCCGGCCAGGGACGGTTACCCCGATATCGACCTGGACATCGAGTCCGGCCGGCGCGAGGAGGTCATCCAGTACGTCTACGGGAAGTACGAGCGCACCCACACCGCCCAGGTGGCGAACGTGATCTCCTACCGCCCCCGGTCAGCGGTCCGGGACATGGCCAAGGCGCTCGGCTTCTCGCCAGGCCAGCAGGACGCCTGGAGCAAGCGGATCGAGCGCTGGGGGCCGACGGTGGGGGAGAGCACCGACGGTTCCCCGATCGACCCGGACGGCATCCCGGAGAACGTCCGCGCGCTGGCCGACGAGCTGCTCGGTTTCCCCCGGCACCTGGGCATCCACTCCGGGGGCATGGTGATCTGCGACCGACCGGTCTCCGAGGTCGTGCCGGTGGAATGGGCCCGAATGGAGAACCGCACCGTCGTGCAGTGGGACAAGGACGACTGCGCCACCGCCGGGTTGGTCAAGTTCGACCTGCTGGGCCTGGGCATGCTCACCGCGCTGCACAAGATGATCGACCTGGTCGCCGAGAACCACGGGCTTCGGGTCGAGCTGCACGAGCTGCAACCCACTGATCCCGACGTCTACGAGATGCTCTGCAACGCCGACTCCGTCGGGGTGTTCCAGGTGGAGTCGCGGGCGCAGATCGCCACCCTGCCTCGGTTGCGGCCGACGAAGTTCTACGACCTGGTGGTGGAGGTCGCGCTGATCCGGCCGGGCCCGATCCAGGGTGGCTCGGTGCACCCGTACATCCGGCGGCGCAGCGGCAAGGAGGAGGCCACCTACGACCACCCGCTGCTGGAGAAGGCGCTGAGCAAGACCATGGGGGTGCCGCTGTTCCAGGAGCAGCTGATGCAGATCGCGGTGGATGTGGCCGGGTTCTCCGCCGCCGACGCCGACGAGCTGCGCCGGGCGATGGGCTCCAAGCGGTCCGAGGCGAGGATGGAGCTGCTGCGGGACCGGTTCTACGTCGGGATGGCCGGCAACGGGATCACCGGGGAGGTCGCCACGACGATCTTCGAGAAGATGCTGGCGTTCGCCAACTTCGGCTTCCCGGAGAGCCATTCGATCAGCTTCGCCTCGCTGGTCTACTACAGCTCCTGGTTCAAGCTGAAGTACCCGGCGGCGTTCTGCGCGGCGCTGCTGAACTCCCAGCCGATGGGCTTCTACTCGCCACAGTCGCTGGTCGCCGATGCGCGACGGCACGGGGTCGAGGTCCGAGGTCCGGACGTGAACCACTCCGGGGCGGACGCGGTGCTGGAGCCGGCGGAGGACAGCGCTGACGGGCAGGCGGTTCGGCTCGGGCTGTCCAGCGTGCGGACGGTCGGTGAGGAGCTGGCGAAGACGATCGAGGAGGAGCGTCGGACGAACGGTCTCTTCGCGGACCTGTCCGGGTTGGCCCGCCGGGTAGGGATGACGGTGCCTAAGGCGGAGGCGCTGGCCACCGCCGGTGCCTTCGGGTGCTTCGGGGTGGATCGGCGGGCCGCGCTGTGGGCGGCCGGGGTGGTGGCCGGGCAGCGGCCGACCCAGCTGCCCGGCACCTCGGTCGGGGTGGATGCCCCGCCGCTG
>DATAYB010000299.1:0-2132 GCA_036272795.1 Pseudonocardia sp. | reverse complement strand
TACCGGGACAGAGAAGCGGGCCTAGAGGTAACACCGGACACCCTGTGGCGCATCTACTCGATGACGAAGCCGATCACGTCAGTCGCCACGATGATGCTCTACGAAGAGGGGCGGTTCGAGCTCACCGACCCGGTCAGCAAGTTCATCCCGGCCTTCAAGGACGCCCGCGTCTTCGCCGGCGGCAGCGACCAGCGCCCGGTCACGGTCCCGGCGACCGAGCCGGTGCGAATCCACCACCTGCTCACGCACACCTCCGGGCTCACCTACGGCTTCCACAGGAACCACCCGGTGGACGCCATGTACCGGGCAGCGGGCTTCGAACTCGGCGACCCGCCCGGCGTCACGCTCGCGGAGGCATGCGAGATCTGGGCCAGCATGCCGCTGCTCTTCCAGCCGGGCACCGAGTGGAACTACTCGGTCGCCACCGACGTCCTCGGCCGCGTCGTCGAGGTCGCGTCCGGCCAGAGCCTGGATGAGTTCTATGCCGAGCGCATCTTCGAGCCCCTCGGGATGACCGACACGTCGTTCGGCGCGAAGCCGGACGACCTGCCCCGGCTGGCCGCCCTGTACGGCCGGGGGGCGCTGGACGGCAAGGCCGCCAGGATGGACGGCCTTGGCGCCGTTGCGCGGAAGAAGCCGCGCATGCTGAGCGGCGGCGGCGGCCTGGTCTCCACGGCGGCCGACTACCACCGCTTCATGCAGATGGTGCTCCCGAGGGCCGAGAGCCCGGCGGGCGAACTGGACGGCGTGCGCCTGCTCAGCCCGCGGACCGTCGCCTACATGACCCGCAACCACCTGCCAGGCAACCAGGACCTGGCGCACTTCGGCCGCCCGCTGAACGCCGAGTCCCCGCAGGCGGGCACGGGCTTCGGCCTCGGCTTCGCGGTCACCATCGACCCGGTACCAGGCAAGGTCGTCTGCTCGGAAGGCGAGCTGTCCTGGGGCGGTGCCGCCTCGACCGCCTTCTGGCTCGACCCGGCGGAGGAGCTCACGGTGAGCTTCTTCACCCAGCTCATCCCGTCAAGCGCCCACCCGATCCGCTCCCAGCTGCGCCAGCTCGTCTACCAGGCGCTGCTCTGACCCTACCCTCGGCTGCCCCCCGGGCGACCGCGGTCGCCCGGGTAGATGGCCCGGAGCTGCAGCATCGCCGCGAACCGCTGTTCATGGTCGGCCAGGTCGATCCCGCTCACCTCGGTCAGCCGCCGCAGCCGGTACCTGAACGTGTTCGCGTGCACGAACATCGCCGCGCTCGCCGCCGCCACGTCACCGAACGCGTCAAGCCACGCGCGCAGCGTCTCGACCAGGTTGGTGCCGTGCTCGGCGTCGTAGGCCGACAGCCGCGCGACGGGCCCGGTCAGGCGGTCGCCGTGCGCGGCGGCGAGGTCCCGCAGTTCGATGAGCAGCGCCTCGGCGTGCACGTCGGCGAGCCGGGCGACCCGCGGTCCCTTGACCTCGCCGCCCGGGCCGTGAGTCTCGGCTGCCCGCAGCACGCGCAGTACCCGGTCGGCGCACGCCCGGGCGCCGGGCAGCCCCGCGGCGTCGAAGGCCACGTGGCCAATGCCGATCACCGGGCGCGACCGGTCACCGACCCGGTCGAGGAAGCCGGTGGCGATCCGCACTGCGCGCAGTTCGCCGTCTGCTCCCTCGGCGCCCTCGGCCGGGCTCACGGCACCGCCGGCGCCGGAAGACACGACCGGGATCAGCCCGTACGCCACGTCCCCCACCGGCGCGGCGGCGCACCGGGGGTGGATCGCCGACAGGTGCATGGCCAGGGCGTCGGCGAGCCGCGCCCGCTCGGCGGGATCGGCGACCGCCAGGGCCAGCACCACGACCGGCTGGTCGGCGAGCCCGAGCCGCCGCACCGCCTCGAACGCCCCGGTACCGCCCTCGAGCGCGGTCGACACCAGGTCGGCCCGCAGCCGCCGCGACACGTCCGCCCCGGCCCTGATCCGCAGCAGGTGCAGGGCGACGAGCCTGGCGGCGTCGCACATGGCCCGCGCCCGGTCCGGCGTGAGCGGCTCCCGCACCGCGGCCCAGATCGACCCGAGCACCTCGTCGCCTGCCCGCACGGCGACGGCGGCGCGGGGCAGCTGGAAATCGGGCAGCCCGCCGTCCGACGGCGGTTCGATGTA
>DATAYB010000298.1:0-31777 GCA_036272795.1 Pseudonocardia sp. | reverse complement strand
CCGCGAACTCGGCATCCCCCTGATCGTCGACGAGGTCCAGACCGGCTGCGGACGCACCGGCACCTGGTTCGCCTTCGAGCAGTACGACATCGAACCCGACATCATCATCGCGTCCAAAGCCCTCTCCGGCATGGGCCTGCCCGTAGCAATCATCATCTACCACCAGAAACTCGACGTCTGGGCACCCGGCGCCCACACCGGCACCTTCCGAGGCAACCAACTCGCCTTCGCCGCCGGCACCAAAGCCGCCGAGATCTTCCGCCGCGACGACATCCTCGGCAACGTCCGCGCCCGAGGCACCCAGGTCACCGCCCGCCTCGCCGCACTCACCGACAACCCCGCCGTCGTCGAGGTCCGAGGCCGCGGCCTGATGTGGGGCATCGAGCTCACCGCCCCCGGCGACGGCCGGACCGCGGGCGAGCTGGCCGAGCAGGTACAGGCGCTCGCGCTGCGCGCCGGGCTCATCCTCGAGCTCGGTGGCCGCGACGACCGGGTGGTGCGCATGCTGCCGCCACTCAACGTCACCGAGCACGTCATGGACACCGCCCTGTCGATCCTGATCACCGTGATCGAGAACGCCAGCGCCGCCACCAAGTAACGCAGCGCCACGAAATTCTGGAGTTCAGCCATTCGACGAGCGCTCGCGCGACAGGATTGGCCCCACCGGCCGACCCGCGCAGCGCCCGGTGTGTGGCGAGGAAAGGCAGTACGGACCATGGGTACAGCGAGTGATGGGGCTCCGACGATGAACTCGCCGACCCATGCTGCTCTGCCGACCGGGCGACCCCGGCCGCGCCGGCGGCGCGTGCTGGTCGCGACCGCGGCGGTCGTGCTCGCGGCGGTGGCGCTGCTCGCCTCCTGCGCAGGCGTCCACCCGGCGCAGGACCGGGGCATCTACTCCACCGGGCTGTGGCAGGCCCGGCCGCAGGTCAACCTGTCCTTCGACGTGACCGACGACCCCGGCACGGTGACCGGGCACGAGTCGGTGGTGTTCACCCCGGACGCGCAGACCTGCGAGCTGGTGTTCCGCGCCTGGCCGAACAACCCGACGATGTCCGCGACCGGCGCCGCGCTGGTCGTCACCGACGCCGCTGTGGCCGGCCGGCAGGTCACCCCGCAGGTGGTCGCGGCCGGCGCCCCGGACGGCGCGCCCGGCACGCTGATCCAGCTGCCGCTGCAGGGTTGCCTCGCGGCGGGCCAGTCGATCAAGGCTGACCTGGGGTTCCGACTCACCGTGGGGGCGGACGCCGACGAGCGCGTCGGCTACTCGCCGAAGACCGCGACGGCGTGGTTCGGCTCCGGCTACCCGCTGCTGTCCTGGATCCGTGGCCAGGGGTGGGCGAAGGACTCGGCGGTCAAGATGAACGGCGAGACGGCCGTGAGCGAGGACTTCGCGCTCACGCTGTCGGTCACCGCGCCGAGCGACCTGCAGGTCATGGGCACGGGCTCGCCGGCCGGCACCTCGCCGGGGCCGACGCCCGGTACGACGACCCACAGGTTCACCGCGCCGGCAGTCCGCGACGTCACCGTCGAGGTCGGCCGCTACCAGGTGCTGAACCGGGACATCGGCGGCGGCGTCACGCTGCACCTGGCGACGCCGACCAGCGGCACGAAGGTCGAACCCAGCGAGTGGGCCGACCAGGTCCAGCAGGCCGTCACCTCGCTGACCGACCTCTTCGGCCCGTTCCCCTACCCCGACTTCACGGTGGCCATCACCCCCGGCCAGGGCGACGGCTCCGAGTTCCCCACAGCGCTGCAGATGAGCGACTCCAAGCGCAGCGGCCTGCAGGCTCTGGTCGCGCACGAGGTGTCCCACCAGTGGTTCTACTCGCTCGTCGGCAACAACCAGGCGGTGGACCCGTGGCTCGACGAGGCACTGGCAACCTTCGGTGAGGCCAACGCCGGGGGCGACGCCGCCGACTACCAGGCCAGTGACACGCCGTCCCGCGTGGTCGGGCTGATGGGGCGGCCGATGTCCTACTGGGTCGACCACGGCGGGTTCAGCCGGTACACCGAGGGCGTCTACAACCAGGGCGCGGCGGTGCTGCTCGAGGCGCGCAAGCAGGTCGGCGCTGACGCGTTCGACGCCGACCTCCGCCGCTACATCGTGACCAACGCCCACCGGGTCGCCACCCCGAGCGACTTCGCCCGCGCGTTCGGTGACCAGCCCCAGGTGCTCGACCTGCTCCGCCAGGCCGGCGCCCTCTCCGGCAACACCTGACCCAGGTCGGCGGCAGCCCTCGGGTACCGCCCCCGTGTGTCGCGCCACTGCCTGTGCGGCGCCTCCCCAACCTGTGTGCCAGGTACGAAACGGCGCCGCGTACCCCTCGGGGCCTCCCGCTGACGAGGGCATTCGGCGTAGTCTGAGCCGGTCGGGAGTTCTTCGCGCGCGGGCGACCGAGTCCGCGTCGTTCTTGATGCAAGCCCAGGTCGGACGGCCCAACTGTCCACGGACTGGAGCACCGACATGACGTCGGCATCCGCACAACCCGCCCAGGACCAACGACCGCACCAGGCCGGTGGCGACGCCGGCGCGGCCCAGAGCGACTCCCGGGAGAGCCCGGCCATGCGGCCAATGCTCAAGCTGACCGGCGTCACGAAGATCTACCGGATGGGCGAGATCGAGCTCCGCGCCCTGGACCGTATCGACCTGAGCATCGCCGAAGGCGAGCTGGTCGCGATCATGGGTCCGTCCGGCTCCGGCAAGAGCACCATGATGAACATCCTGGGCTGCTTGGACGTCCCCACCGACGGCGTCTACGAGCTCGACGGGATCGACGTCGGGCAGCGCTCGGACAACGAGCTGGCCGGGATCCGCAACACCAAGATCGGGTTCGTGTTCCAGGCCTTCAACCTGATCTCCCGTACCACCGCGCTGCGCAACGTCGAGTTGCCGCTCGTCTATGCCGGCATCCACGACCGCGCCAAACGGGCCCGGCTCGCACTGGAGAAGGTCGGCCTCGGCGATCGGCAGAAGCACCTGCCGAACGAGCTGTCAGGCGGCCAGCAGCAGCGCGTGGCGATCGCCCGGGCGCTGGTCACCGACCCGGCGATGCTGCTGGCGGACGAGCCGACCGGCAACCTGGACACCGCGTCCAGCCTGGAGATCATGAAGCTGCTGGTGGAGTTGAACGACGCCGGGCGCACCGTCGTGCTGATCACGCACGAGGAGGACATCGCCCGGTTCGCGAAGCGCATCATCCGGCTGCGCGACGGCCAGCTCGTGAGCGACGAGGTCCTGCGGGAGCGCGCCGGCTTCGACTCCTGACCGTGCCGTGGCGGCCGCGACCGCGGCGAGCTGGACCTCACGCTGGACCCTGACACCGCCGCATCCGCCCTGCTCGCCGTGCTGCAGGGTGGCTACGTGCTCGCCAGGGCGGCCCCCGACCCGGCCGCGTTCGACCGGGCGATCGAGGGCGCGCTCGCCCTGCTCGACCGGGCCCGGCGCCACTGACCCCGCACCCCCTAGGAGGATCGGAACCAGATGGAGATCGACAGGACCACCCCCGCCGACGCCGGGCGCCCTGGCTCGAAGAAGCGGTTCACCGGCACCGTCCGGCTGAGCCGGCTCGCCGCACCGGACGACACTCCCGAGACGCCGTCCGCGCAGCGGTTCTTCCACGTGCACTTCGCGCCGGGCGCCCGCACCGCGTGGCACAGCCACCCGCACGGACAGCTGCTGCACGTGACCTCGGGCACCGGCCGCGTGCAGCAGGGGGGCGGCCCGGTCGAGGTGATCACCGAGGGCGACACCGTGCAGACCGGGCCGGACGTGTGGCACTGGCATGGCGCGGGCCCGGACACCGCCATGTCCCACCTGTCCGTGCAGCTCGCCGCCGACGACGGCACCACCACGACCTGGGGTGAGCACGTGTCGGACAGCGAGTTCGACACCCCACCCGAGCAGCGCTGAGGAGCCCGATGTACACCATGCAGTACGAGCTCACCCTGCCGGCCGACTACGACATGAAGGTCATCCGGCGCCGCGTCGAGGACCGGGGACACCGCACCGACGACTTCCCCGGCCTCGGGTTCAAGGCGTACCTGATCCGGGAGCGCGGCACCGCGGGCTCACCGGTCAACCAGTACGCGCCGTTCTACCTCTGGCACGAGACCGCCGGGATGAACCGGTTCCTCTGGGGCGGCGGCGGCTTCCAGGGCATCGTCAGCGACTTCGGCCGGCCGACCGTGCGGCACTGGACCGGTGTTGCGCTGCAGACCGGGCCCTCGGTGGCGGCGGTACCCCGGTCCGCGACCCGGCACACCGAGGCCATCCCGGGCGGCGCCGACCCCGCCGAGCTCGTCGGCCTGGCCACCGAGGCACTGCCCGCGCTGGCCTCCGCCGACGGCGTGCACAGCGTGACGCTAGCCGTCGACCCGTTCCACTGGCAGCTCGTCCGGCTCACGCTGTCGACCGAGGCCCCCGGTACCGACGCCACCGGCGGGGACGACCGCTACGAGGTGCTGCACCTGTCCACCCCGGAGCTGGCCGACCTCCCGACGGGCCGGCACTGGTAACCGGCCCGCTCCACCGGTACCGCCACTCTTGTCGCGGCTCATTCCCACGACAAGAGTGGCTCTTTCCCACGACCAGTCGAACGACGAGCTACGCGGGCGGGGGTTCCTCGGGGAATCCGAACCTGGCGACCAGGGCGGGGTCGCCGAACAGCACGATCCGGACGATCTCGGTGGCGGTCGTAGTGAGCACGGCGATCCCGAACGCGCGGTGCACGCCGTCGGCGGCGAGACGGTAGACCACCGCGGCGGGCTGGCCGTTGGCCCTGGTAGCCACCATGCGCCAGTCGCCGGGCACGCCCATGGCCTGCGCGGCGAGGAAGGGCGCGCAGGTGGCACGGCCGGCGAACCAGGTGCGCGCCGGCGACGCCTCCAGGGTGGCGTCCTCGTGCAGCAACCGCTCGAGGGCCTTGGCGTCGGAGCGCTCGAACGCCGCGAGGTACGCGTCGAGCACGGCGAGGGCCTCCGGCGCGGTGGGCTCGACCACCTGGTCGGCGGCCGGCGAGACCTCCTCGAGCCTGGCGCGGGCGCGCTGCAGCATGCTCTTCACGGCCGCGGTGGTGATGCCGAGCAGCTCGGCGACCTCGGCGGCCGGCCACGCGAGCACGTCGCGCAGGATCAGCACCGCGCGCTGGCGGGCGGGTACGAACTGCAGACAGGCGATCATGGCGAGCCGCAGCCCCTCCCGGGCGGTGACGATCGCCGCCGGGTCCTCGGCCTCCGGGTCCAGCCAGGAGTCGGGCAGCGGCTGCAGCCAGCTGACCTCGGTCCCGGTCAGCTCCGGTGGGGCGTACGGATCATCGCTCGGAGCCCCGAGGCCACTCGGCAGCACTCGCCGCCCCCGGTGTGTCAGCGCACTCAGGCAGGCATTGGTGGCGATCTGGTAGAGCCAGGTACGTACCGAGGAGCGCCCCTCGAATCCGCCGTAGGCCCGCCAGGCGCGCAGGTACGTCTCCTGCACGACGTCCTCGGCGTCGTCGAGCGAACCCAGCATCCGGTAGCAGTGCACCAGCAGCTCGCGCCGGAACGGCTCGGTGCGCCCGGTGAACTCCCCCGTGGCGGGCCCCGCGCTGCTCACCTGTGTCATCGAACTCCCCTCGCCGACGCCGCCGCGACGGCGACACGCAAGGTAGACCTGCCCACCCCCGGAAAGGAATCGGTCGCGTCCGACTCCGGCCCGGGGGCGGCCTGGTTCAGCGTGACGGCAGCTCGGAGGGCTCAGCCGGCGTCGCGCGGGCAGCTGTGGAACAGCTCCACGCGCCAGGCTCCGTCGCGCCGCGACAGCACCCAGGTGTCCCGCGTCCCGCCACCGGCCGGCGGTGCGGTCTCACCGGCCGCGACGACCCCGCTCTCACTGAGCAGCACGGCGACGTCCGCGCCGAGGAACCGAACCTGCTCGACCGTGTGCACCACCCTGGTACCGGCCAGTGGCCCGGCGAACCCGGCCGCCATGCCCGCCCGGACCGCCTCCCGGTTCGGCAGGTAGCAGCTCGGCAGGATGGCGGTCGCGTCCTCGGCGTAGTCCGCGACGAACGCGTCCGAGTCGTTAGCCGCCCACGCGGCGTACACGCCGTCCAGTACCGCGCGCACGGCGGTGTCGTCCGGTGCGGCGATCATGGTGTTGGTCATGGTCTCTCCCCTGTCGTCGAAGCGTGTTCGAAGAACCTTCGACAGGACAGACCCGACCGGCACGGCAAAGGAATCGCGACGGGACGGAAGAGGACGGCCTACAGCCCGACGCGGTCGGCGATGGCGGCGTAGTGCTCGTCCCGCCCGGCCAGCAGCTGCTGGCTGGACCACGCGCGCCGGTAGTACAGGTGCGTGTCGTGCTCCCAGGTGAAGCCCGTGCCGCCGTGCACCTGCACCGTCTCGACCGTGATCGCCCGGAACGCCTGGCCGCAGTAGGCGGCCGCCACCCTGGCAGCGACCGGGAACTCCGCGTCCCCCTCCGCCTCGGCCGCCGCGGCGTACCGGGCGCTGGCGCGCGAGAACTCGACGCCGTGCAGCATGTCTACGCACTTGTGCGCGATCGCCTGGAAGGAGCCGATCGGCTGGCCGAACTGCTGGCGGGTCTTGGCGTACTCCACGCACATGTCGAGGCAGGCCGCCGCCCCACCGGCCTGCTCGGCGGCCAGCGCCACCAGGCCGCGGTCCAGCACGCCGGCCACCAGCTCCGGGGCCACGCCCGCAGCGCCGATCAGCCGCGCGGGGGTGGCGTCCAGCGTCACCCTGGCGACCGAGCGGGCCAGGTCGAGCGACTCCAGCGGGGTACGGGTGAGCCCGTGCGTGCCGGCCTCGACGGCGAACAGGCTCACCGGCGCGTCGGCGGTGTCGCCGTGGCGCGCGGTGACCAGCAGCAGGTCGGCGTCGGCGCCGTCCAGCACGAACTCCTTGGTGCCGGTGAGCAGCCAGCTGTCGCCGTCGCTTTCGGCGCGCGTCGCCGTCGCGGCGGTGTCCCACCGGCCGTCCGCCTCGGCGACCCCGACGGTGGCGATGAGCTCGCCGGCCGCGATGGCGGGCAGCAGGTCGGCGCAGGCGGCGTCGTCCCCGCTGCGCAGCAGCGCCGGCACCGCGAGCCCGACCGTGGCCAGGTACGGCCCGAGGTAGAGCGCGCGGCCGAGTTCCTCGAACACCACGTGCGTCTCCAGCGCGGTCTGCCCGAGGCCGTCGTACTTCTCCGGCACGGTCAGCGCGGTCAGCCCCATCTCGACGAGCCGGCCCCACAGCTCCCGGTCGAAGCCGGGCCCGCCGTCGAGGCCAGCGTCAACCGCCGCGTCGGCCCGCTCCCTCAGTGCGGACAGCGGCGACCGGTCCCGCAGCATCCGCCGCACCGAGTCCCGCAGCTCCCGCTGCTCCGCGCTGTCCGCGAGCGCACCCTGGGCCACCATGCCCGCCTCCCCTACCGTGCGCGCGGCAGGCCGAGCACCCGCTGCGCGATCATGTTCTTGAGCACCTCGTCGGTGCCGCCGCCGAGCCGGTAGCCGGGCGCGCCGAGGATGACCGAGGTCCACGCGTACGTGCCCCACTCGCCGGAGTCGGCCACCGCCTTCGGGCCGAGCACCTCCGCCACGAACTCGCCGAGCCGGCCCATGTTGGCGGACAGCGCGATCTTGTTCAGCGCCACCTCGGGGCCTGGCGAGTCGCCGGCCTTGGCACGCGCGCCCATCACGGCCTGGGTGTAGCGGGCCGCCCGCAGTTGCACCAGCAGCTCGCCGAACGCGCGCCGGACCACCGGGTCCTCGGCCGCGCCGGCGTGCCGGACCAGCTCGGCCAGCCGCTCGGTGGACAGGATGCCGGCGCCGCCGAACGCACTGTGCCCCATCGCGTTGCGCTCGTTGGCCAGCGTGGTCAGCGCGACCTGCCAGCCGTTGCCCTCGGCGTCCAGGCGGGCGGCGTCGGGCACCGCCACGTCGTCGAGGAACACCTCGTTGAACGACGCGCCGCCGGTCATCTGGCGCAGCGGCCGCACCTCGACGCCGGGCGCGCGCAGGTCGACGAGGAACGCGGTGAGATTGCGGTGCCGCGGTGAGTCGGCGGTGCGGCAGATGACCTCTCCGATGTCCGCGAGGTGCGCGCCGGACGTCCACACCTTCTGGCCGGTGACCCGCCAGCCACCGTCGTCGGCCCGGACCGCGCGGGTGCTCAACGACGCCAGGTCGGAGCCCGCGCCCGGCTCGGAGAACAGCTGGCAGCAGATCAGCTCGCCGGAGTACAGCTTCGGCAGGTAGTGCCGCTTCTGCTCCTCGCTGCCGTGTTTGAGGACGGTCGGCGCGATCATGCCGAGGCTGATGGTGAGCGAGCCGTCTCCGGGTACGTCGAAGCCGCGCGCCACCCGCTCGAACGCGCGCTGGTAGCTGGCCGGCAGGCCGCGCCCGCCGTACTCGGTCGGGCCGGTGAGCCAGCCCAGCCCGGCCTCCCACAGCCCGGCGCGCCAGGCCCGGATCGCCGGCAGCGCGTCAGCCTCCTCGTCGGGGTCGGGCTCCTGGAAGACCCGTACCTCGTCGCTGCCCTCGCCCCAGACGAACCGCCGCTGCTCGCCGCGCCGCGCCTTGGGGTACTGCGCGGCCAGGTACGCCTCGACCTCGCCGGTGAACTCCTCCAGCGAGGGTGGTGCGCTCACCGGGCCCGCCGGGCGGCCGGCGAGCCGGCGCGGTCCCGGCTGGGCAGGGCGACCACGGCGCTGCCCGGCATGACGGTCTCGCCGCGCTGGTTGACGGCCTTCGTGGTGATCTCCACGACGTGCTCGCCGTCGGCGTCGATGTGCTTGCCGGTCACCTCGCCGCGCAGCTCGATCACGTCGGAGAGGTAGACGAACTTGCGGTACTCGGCCTGGCACTCCTTGATCCACGAGTGGTCGCCGGCCCAGTGCGTCAGGTGGTGGATCTGCCAGCACTGTCGCTGGAAGCCCACGTCGTACTGGAAGGCCACGCTCATCGCGCGCGCCGCCTGCAGGTTGTAGTGCACCGAGTAGATCGGCTCCCGGGCGCTCGTGATCGGGTCGCGGAACGCCCACGCCGGGTGTGCCTCGTAGTCGTGCAGCGCGGCGGCGTGCGCCTTCAGCCGAGGGATCGGGGTGCCTCCGCCGGCCACGAAGGCGATCTCGTCGGTGAGTCCGATGGGGCCTTTTGTGACGGTGTCCACTGCGTCTCCTTCGGACACGTCCTCCCAGTACCGGAGCTCCGCGCCGCGCGGCTGCTCGGCCAGTACCCGCCGCTCCACCTCGGCCAGCTCGTCGGCCTCCCACGGGTGCGGCAGCACCGGTCCGGTCGATCCGCCGCCGCTCTCGTCCTTACGCTTGGCCGATGCCGACCCGCGCTCGAAGTTGATTACATTCCAGCGGATCGTGGCGATGCGCTCGCCGTGCTGGTTGAGGTAGCTGTTCACGAACCGGTCGGTCACCGTGCGGCCGGCGAACCGACTCGGCGAGGGGCCGTCGAAGCCGTCGTACACGCACGACGACTCGACCCGGTCCTCCCAGTAGACCGGCCGCTCGAAGGTCAGGTGCGACATCGAGTGGAACGAGCCCAGGCCCGGCCAGCCGAACTGGATGCCGGAGAAACAACCGATGATGAACGACGGCGGCGCGACCGGAGCGCCGTACGGCGAGCTCGCGGCGTACTCGGCGTCGGTCCAGAGCGGGTTGATGTCCCCGATGCCGCCGGAGAACTTGGTCACCGCGATCCGCGAAGCCAGCTCGTTGTTCACCGAATGGTCGATCCGCAGCTGGGCGCCGACCTTCGCCTTCATCGACTCGATCATCGGGGCGTCGATCACCGCCTGCGGCATCACCGCAGCCTTCTCGTCCACTGACATGGCGACATGGTAGGCGGAAAATAGTCGAGCTGTCGAGTATTGGGCTCTAGACTAAAACGAAGACGTGACGATTCTCTCCGGCACGCGGGAGGCAGCGCCGGACGGTCGGGCGGGCGGCCGCCCGGGACGGGTTACGGCGCCACGAGGCGGTGTCGCAGCAGCTCGAGCTCGGTGTCGTCCATGCCACGGGAGCGCAGCCAGCCGGCCGCCCCGCCGAACTCGCGGTCCAGCCGGTCGAGCACGTCGGCGAGCGCACCGGGCTGCGCCTTGCGCATGGCCAGCGGGATGCGCGCGATCCCCTCGGGGCCGCCGAACATCTCCGACAGGCTCTCGACCACCTCGTCGATCACCTCGTTGGTGGCGTCGTAGTCGGCGAGCACGGCGTCGCGCGGCACGCCCACCGCGTCGAGCAGCACCCCGATGGTCACGCCGGTCCGGTCCTTGCCCGCCGCGCAGTGCACCAGCACCGACCCGGAGCCCGTCCAGGCCACCAGCCGCGCGGCCGTCACCAGGTGCTCGCCACGGCCGTCGAGGAACGCGTGGTAGGCCAGGGCCAGCGCGCGCACGGCGTCGGCGTCCACGCGCACCTGCAGCATGGCGTCGTCCACGTTGCTCATCAGCGGCAGGTGCGCGGTGGCGACGCCCGCCCTGGCCAGCGCGGTCGGCCCGTCGGTCGCCAGCTCGTCCGGGGTGCGCAGGTCGACCACCGTGCGCAGGCCGTACTCGGTGACGAGCGTGGCGGCGTCGGCGGCGTCGAGCCTGCGCAGCGAGGCCGACCGCAGCAGGGTCTTCGGTCGGATGGCGCCGCCGCCGGTCACGGGCAGGCCGCCCACGTCGCGCAGGTTCAGCACGGTGTCCAGGTTCAGCCAGCGCGGAGTGGTGAGCCGGTCATCCTGTCGTGTGTCAGCCATTGTGTGACCGTAGAAGCTCGACATGAACGCTCCGTGACGCAATCACCACGCTGGAGCGTGACGCCGCTCACGGCCGGGCCGCACCACCAACGGTGGGACCACATCGCGCCATTGGCTGATGTGCCATACGGTCTCCTGAGGAGCCCTGACCACCACCTTCGCCCCACGCGATGCAGCGCCCAGGAATGAAGTGAACGACATGAGCCATGACTACGACGTCCTCGTGATCGGGTCCGGTTTCGGCGGATCAGTCACCGCGCTGCGACTGACCGAGAAGGGCTACCAGGTCGGGGTACTGGAGGCGGGGCGGCGGTTCACTCCGGAGACCTACCCGAAGACGTCGTGGGACCTGCGCAGCTTCCTCTGGGCGCCACAGCTCGGCTGCTACGGCATCCAGCGCATCCACCTGCTGCGCGACGCGGTGATCCTGGCGGCGGCCGGCGTCGGGGGCGGCTCTCTGGTGTACGCCAACACGCTCTACGAGCCACTGGCCGCGTTCTACGACGACCCGCAGTGGGCCGGCATCACCGACTGGCGCGCCGAGCTCGGCCCGTTCTACGACCAGGCCCGGCGCATGCTGGGGGTGACCGAGAACCCGGTGACCACCGAGCCCGACCGGGTGATGAGGCAGGTCGCCGAGGACATGGGCGTCGGCGACACCTTCCACCCGACCCCGGTCGGGGTGTTCTTCGGCGGCCCTGGCACCCCGCCGGGCACCGAGGTACCCGACCCGTTCTTCGGCGGCGCGGGGCCGGACCGGCTGACCTGCATCGGCTGCGGCTCGTGCATGACCGGCTGCCGCCACGACGCCAAGAACACGCTCGACAAGAACTACCTCTACCTCGCCGAGCGGGGGGGCGCGCAGGTGCACCCGCTGACCACGGTGACCTCGGTACGCCCGCTGGCCGAGGGCGGCTACGCGGTGGACTCCGTGCGCACCGGCCGCTCCCCCCGGCGGGTTGCGAACCGACGCACCTTCACGGCCGAGCAGGTCGTGTTCGCCGCCGGCACCTACAACACGCAGAAACTGCTGCACCGGATGCGCGACACCGGCACGCTGCCCCGCATCTCGGCACGGCTCGGCGCCCTGACCCGCACCAACTCCGAGTCCATCCTCGGCGCCAAGGCCAAGCACACCGGGGTGGACTACAGCCAGGGCATCGCGATCACGTCCTCGTTCCACCCGGACCCGCAGACGCACATCGAGCCGGTGCGCTACGGCAGGGGCAGCAACGCCATGGGGCTGCTGCAGACCGCGCTGACCGACGGTGACAAGGGCCACCCCCGCTTCCTGACCTGGCTGGCTGAGATGGCCCGGTCGCCGAGGAACGCGCTCAGCTCGCTGTCGGTGCGCCGCTGGTCCGAGAAGACGATCATCCTGCTGGTGATGCAGACCCTGGACAACTCGATCACGGTCTCGGGCCGGCGGACCAGGCTCGGCCGCTACAAGCTCACGTCCGCCCAGGGCCACGGCCAGCCCAACCCGACGTGGATCCCGGCCGGGAACGACGCCGCGCGCCGGGTCGCCGACAAGATCGACGGCATCCCTGGCGGCACGCTCGGCGAGATCGCCAACATCCCGATGACCGCACACTTCATCGGCGGCTGCGTGATCGGCGACTCCCCGGAGACCGGCGCCATCGACCCCTGGCACCGGCTCTACGGCCACCCCGGGTTGCACGTCGTGGACGGCTCGGCGATCTCGGCGAACCTCGGTGTGAACCCGTCGCTGACGATCACCGCGCAGGCCGAGCGCGCCATGGCGTTCTGGCCGAACCACGGCGAGGCCGACGCGCGGCCGGCCTCCGGGGAGCCCTATCGGCGGCTCTCCCCCGTCGCACCGCGCCGCCCGGCGGTCCCGGAGCATGCGCCGGGGGCGCTGCGGCTGCCGATCACCGAGATCCGGCACGACACGCTCTAGGTTTTCTAGTGTCCTGTCGGCGACTGGACACTAGTCCCGGTCGGAACCGTCCTCACGGCTGAGCCATTCGAGGGCGACCGCCCGGCCGTCCGGTACGAAGTCAGAGTCCGGGTCGCGCAGCTGCGCGGTCAGCTCGGTCAGGTCCAGCCAGCCGCCGGACACGATCTCCTCCGGTTGGTGGTGGACCGGGCCGTCCCAGCTCGCCTCGTAGACGAAGTTGTGGCAGCGAACCGGCGGCTCGACGAACGGCAGCACAAAAAGCGGCCGCAGCTCGACACCGGCGATGCCGAGCTCCTCCGCCAGCTCGCGGCGCGCGCCCTCATCCGGGTGCTCGCCCGCCCCGAGCACGCCGCCGGCGAAGCAGTCCCGCAGCGCTGGGAAGACGTCCTTGTCCGGGCTGCGCCGGTGCACGTACACCTGCCGCAGGTCACCGGAGCGGACCAGCACCATCGTCGCCGCGTGCCAGAGCCCCTCCGCGCGCATCGTGGCCCGGGTCGCCGAGCCCACCTCGCGACCGTCGGCGTCGTACACCCCGACCAGCTCGTCCGCAGCCATACCGGCGATCGTCGCACGCCGGCCCTGGACGGCCCCCTGGTGTTACCGAGCTGCACAGGAGGCAGGTTCATCGGCGCGAAAACCTGCCTGTGGTGGAGTTCGGTAACACGGTGCAGCCCGCGGGACGGCTCAGGGCAGCCGGCGCACCCACTCCGCGATATGGTCGGCGAGCTCGTCGCTGTTGTCCTCGTGCATCGGCATGTGGCCGTTGCCGGCGATGTCCGGCCCGTCGAGGAAGCGGAACTCGACGGCGGCGCCGAGGCCGGCCAGCCAGTCCGCGACCGCCCCGTCGATCTCCCGGGGGTGCTCGGTGTCGGCGCTGCCGGTGAGCACCAGCACGGGCTTGCCGGCGAAGCCGGGGGCGCGCCCGATCCGCAGCTGGCTGCCCCGCAGGTTCTGCCGCTGGGCCAGCAGGGTGGCCGCGATGGGCCGCAGCGCCGCCCGCGCCTCTTCCAGGGCGTGCCGGGGGTAGCGGCGGCTGGCGCCGACGAGCTTGGCCTCCAGGAACTCCCGGCTCGGCGGCCACTCCCCCTCCCGGGGCAGCCGCCAGCGCAGATACGGGCCCTGGATGTCGACGTACTCGGGCGTCTCGGCGAGCACCGCCGGCTCGGGCTGCAGGTCACCGGGCGGCCCCGGGGCGACGGCCACCAGCGCGGCGATCCGGTCCGGGTGTGCCTGGACCAGCCGGTACCCGAACGGCCCGGCCATCGAGTGCACGAGCAGCACCACCTCGTGGCCGACGTGCTCCAGCAGCCCGCCGAGCACCTCACACACCAGCTCGCCGGTCACGGGGCGGCCGGCCGGACCGCTGCGCCCCACCCCCGGCCAGTCAGGCGCGAGCACGCCGAGACCGTGCGTCACGAACCGTTGCGCCCATCCCTCGCGGCCGTCCGGGGTACCCAGCCAGCACGCGCCGGACATCGCACCCCCGTGCACGAGGAGCAGCCAGCGCTCCGGCTCGCGGTCGGGTTGCAGCTGCTCGCAGTACAGCGGGGCCGGCCCTGGCAGGTGGAACGAGCGGTACCGCATCGGGCCAGCATGCCGGCACACACGGCGCGGCGCCTGGTACCGGCCCGGCGACGCTGAGAGGTCAGCGCCGGCCGGTGTGGTGGTCGATCCACTCCCGGAGCACCTCGCCGGCCGCGCCGACCGTGGTGTCCTCGATCTGGCGGTGCACGGTGAAGAACGCCAGCACGCCGAGCGCGCTGCGGTCGCCGGCGTCGCAGCGCGGGCACAGCGGCACGGTGCGGTGCCCGGCGATCGGGGCTCCGTCGCGGCGGGTCATGGTGGCCGGCACGGTCAGCGTGAGCAGCAGCGCACCCGCGCACCGGTGGCACGGCCGCAGGTCGCCGTCCCGCCGCACCGTGATGGCCTCCACCGGCTCAGGCCACCACGGTGATGCCAGGAATGCCCTTGATCTCGCCCATCAGCATCGAGCTCACGTTGACCGGGTAGTCGTAGAGCGCGAGCAGGAACTCGTTGCGCTTGCCGACCAGCTTGATCTGCACCGGGGTGTCGCCCTTGTGCGCGAGCAGCGTCGACTTGAGCTCGCTGACCACGGCCGGGTCGATCATGTCGGCGGCCGCGACCAGCACCAGCGGCGGTTCCTCGTCGTTGCCGGTGATGCTGGAGAGGTCGAGCGCGATGAGGTCGCTGCCGAAGACGGACATCTTGTCCTCGCGCCAGTTCACCCGGCCCCGGACCACAACGGCGTTGTCCTCGATCAGGTCGGGCGCGAGCACCGCGTAGCTCTTCGGGAAGAACAGCACCTCGAGGGAGGCGTCCAGGTCCTCGACCGTGCAGATCGCCCAGGGCGCGCCATTCTTGTTGACCCGGCGCTCCACCGACGTGATCAGCCCGGAGACCTCGACCTCGCCCTCCTGCGGGGGGTCGGCGAGCAGGGCACCGATCGGCCGCTTCGCGTGCTTGCGCAGCAGCCGCTCGGCGCCGTCCAGCGGGTGCGCGGACACATACAGGCCCAGCATCTCCCGCTCGTAGGCGAGCTTGCGCTTGCGCGGCCACTCGTCCTCGAAGAACTTCAGGTGCGCCAGCGGCGAGGAGGACATCCCGGAGTCCGGCTCGTCGTCCCCGGAGCCGAACAGGTCGAACTGGCCCATCGCGGCCTGCCGCTTCAGCGGCACCACCGCGTCCACCGCGCCCTCGTGCACCTCGACCAGGGACAGCCGCGTGTTGCCGAGCGAGTCGAAGGCGCCCGCCTTGATCAGCGACTCGATCACCCGCTTGTTGCAGGCCAACAGCTCGGACTTGTCGAGGAAGTCGGTGAACGAGGAGTACTTGCCCTTGTCGCGCCGGGTGCCGATGATCGACTCGATCACGTTGGTACCGACGTTGCGCACCGCGCCGAGCCCGAACCGGATGTCGTTGCCGACGGCGGCGAACCGCAGCGCCGACTCGTTCACGTCCGGCTGCAGCACCTTGATGCCGTGCCGGCGGCACTCCGAGAGGTAGCCGGCCGTCTTGTCCTTGTTGTCCGCGACCGAGGTCAACAGCGCGGCCATGAACTCGACCGGATAGTTGGCCTTCAGGTACATCGTCCAGTACGTGATCAGCGCGTACGCGGCGGCGTGGCTCTTGTTGAATGCGTACCCGGCGAACGGCAGGATCGTGTCCCACAGCGCCTTGACGGCCTCGTCGGAGAAGCCGTTCTCGGCCATGCCGGCGTGGAAGCCCGCGTACTCCTTCTCGAGGACCTCCTGCTTCTTCTTTCCCATGGCCTTGCGGAGCACATCCGCTCGACCCATCGAGTAGCCGGCCACCTTCTGGGCGATGAACATGATCTGTTCCTGGTACACGATCAACCCGTAGGTGTCGCCCAGGATGTCCTTGAGCGGTTCCTCCAGCTCAGGGTGGATCGGGGTGACCTTCTGCCGGAGGTTCTTGCGGTCGGCGTAGTCGTTGTGCGCGTTCATGCCCATCGGACCCGGCCGGTACAGCGCGCCGACCGCGACGATGTCGTCGAAGCCGGTGGGCTGCATCCGGCGCAGCAGGTCCCGCATCGGACCACCCTCGAGCTGGAACACGCCGAGCGCGTCACCGAGTCCCAGGGCGTGGTACGTCTTCGGGTCGTCCAGCGGGAGCTTGTCGATGTCGATGTCGATGCCGCGGTTGGACTTCACGTTGTCGATCGCGTCGCCCATGATCGTCAGGTTCCGCAGGCCGAGGAAGTCCATCTTCAACAGGCCGATTTCTTCACACGACGGGTAGTCCCAGCCGGTGATGATCGACCCGTCGTCGCGCTGCCAGACCGGGATCGCGTCCATCAGCGGTTCCCGCGACATGATCACCGCGCAGGCGTGCACACCGGCGTTGCGGATCAGCCCTTCCAGCCCCCGCGCGGTGCCGAAGATCGTGGCCACGTCCTGGTCGCTCTCGACCAGCGCCCGCACCTCGGCGGCCTCGCCGTAGCGCTCGTGCTTCGGGTCCACGATGCCGGACAGCGGGATGTCCTTGGCCATGATCGGCGGCGGCAGCGCCTTGGAGATCTTGTCGGCGATGGTGAAGCCTGGCTGGCCGTAGTGCACCCGGGCGGCGTCCTTGATCGCCGCCTTCGTCTTGATCGTGCCGAAGGTGATGACCTGGGCGACCTTGTCCGAGCCGTACTTGTCCGTCGCGTAGCGGATCATCTCGCCGCGCCTGCGGTCGTCGAAGTCGATGTCGATATCGGGCATCGACGCGCGTTCGGGGTTCAGGAACCGCTCGAACAGCAGCTTCTGCGGGATCGGGTCCAGGTTCGTGATGCCCAGTACGTAGGCCACCAGGGAGCCTGCGGCCGAACCACGGCCGGGGCCCACCCGGATGCCGGACTTGCGGGCGAAGCTGATCAGGTCTGCCACGACCAGGAAGTACGCCGGGAAGCCCTTGCCGATGATGACCGTGAGCTCGCGCTCGATGCGCTCGAGGTAGCCCTCGGGCGCGCCGTCCGGGAAGCGCCAGGCCAGCCCGCGCATGGTCTCGTCGCGCAGCCAGGACGCCTGGTCGTGGCCCTCGGGCACCTCGTAGATCGGCATCCGATCCTGGTGCTCGTACGCCTCTTCGTAGGACTCGACGCGCTCGGCGATGAGGAGCGTGTTGGCCGCCGCGCCAGGTAGCTCCCTGTCCCAGTACTCGCGGATCTCGGCCGACGACTTCAGGTAGTAGCCGCCGCCCTCGAACTTGAACCGGTTCGGGTCGCTCAGCATCTTGCCGGACTGCACGCAGAGCAGTGCCTCGTGCGTCTCGGTCTGCTCGACGGTGACGTAGTGCGAGTCGTTCGTCGCCACCGGCTTCAGGTTCAGCCGGCGGCCGACCTCCAGCAGCTGGGTGCGCAGGGCGCGTTCCTCGGCGATCTCGTGGTCCATCACCTCGAGGAAGAAGTTCTCGGGGCCGAAGATGTCCCGGAAGTCCGAAGCGGCCTGCAGTGCCTCGTCGAACTGGCCCAGCTTCAAGCGGGTGGACACCTCGCCACCCAGGCAGCCCGTGGTGGCGATGATCCCCTCGGAGTGCTCGGCGACGATCTCCCGGTCCATCCGGGGCTTGCGGTACATGCCCTCCAGGCTGGCCCGCGAGGACAGCCGGAACAGGTTGCGCAGGCCGGTCACGTTCCGCGCCAGCATGGTCATGTGGGTGTGCGCGCCGGCACCACCGACGTCCTTGCCGATGCCTTCCTCGGCGCCACCACCACGCTGGCCCCGGTCGCCCCAGAAGACCGGCTTCTTGACGAACCGGCTGGCCGGCGCGAGATAGGCCTCGATGCCGATGATCGGCTTGATCCCGGTGCGCTTCGCGGTGCGGTAGAACTCGGCCGCGCCGTACATGTTGCCGTGGTCCGTCATCGCCACCGCGGGCATTCCCAGGCGCTCGACCTCGGCAAACAGCGCGCCTACCTTGGCCGCGCCGTCCAGCATCGAGTACTCGGTGTGCACATGCAGGTGGACGAACGAATCAGACACAACTCTCCCTGCAAAATTACGCCTGGGACCGGGGTGAGAGCAGGCTAGTCCACCTCCGCACGAGCCCCGGCAGACCTCCCCGGTGTGTCTCGCGACCGCTCGCCGACCGGCCGATCCACCCGGCGTGTCCGGCCCGCCGAGCCGTCTGCACCGCCTCTCCCGATGGCGATTTCGGGGAGACGGGGGCCGCGGAGAGCGGGCAGGGTGTCCGTATGCACACCGAGACGTTCCGCTGGCGGGAGAACGAGATCCGGTGGTCGCGGATCGGCTCGGGCCCGCCGCTGGTGCTCTGCCATGGCACGCCGTGGTCGTCGGAGCTGTGGTGGCCGATCGCGGAGGCGTTGAGCGCGCGGTTCACCACGTACCTGTGGGACATGGCCGGCTACGGCGAGTCGACCATGGCGGACGGGCAGGACGTGTCCCTGGCCGCCCAGGGTGAGCTGTTCAGCGCGCTGCTCCAGGGGTGGGGGCTGGCCTGGCCCGACACCGCGCCGGATGCCCTGCCGCACGTCGTCGCGCACGACTACGGCGGCGCTGTGACGCTGCGCGCCCACCTGCTGCACGGGGCCGCCTACCGGTCGTTGGCGCTGGTCGACGTGGTGGCGCTCGCGCCGTGGGGATCGGACTTCTTCCGGCTGGTCGGCGCGAACTCCGAGGTGTTCGGGGCCATCCCGGCGGTCATGCACGAGGCGCTGGTGCGGGCGTACGTCGGGACGGCGGCCGCCCAGCCGATGACCCGGCCGGCGGAGGACATGCTGGTCGGACCGTGGCTCGGCGACCGCGGGCAGGCGGCGTTCTACCGGCAGATCGCCCAGGCCGACCAGCGCTACACCGACGAGGTCGAGCCGCACTACCCGTCGCTGCGGCTGCCGGTCACCGTGATCTGGGGCGCCGAGGACAGCTGGATCCCCGTCGACCGGGCGCACCGGCTGGCCGCGCTGATCCCCGGCGCGCGGACGCACATCGTGCCCGGCGCCGGCCACCTGATCCAGCTGGACGCACCCGCCGCGCTGACCGGCCACCTGATGCGCTGGCTAGCCGACGCCAGCTGAAGCCGGGGCCGGGGCCGAGGCCGGGGCCGGGGCCGGGGCCGAATCTGACGCTGGGGCTGCGGCCGCGGCGACGCGGCCCCACCACCACACACAGCGCCGCACCGCCGCACACAGGACCAGCGCTGTGTGCGGCGCTATCAGGCTGTGTGCCGTGCGCCCGTCCAGCACACGGCGGCCACCACAGCGCGGGACACCGCGCCGGTTACACCTCGGCGCCTCGGACCACGCCGCGTTCGTGCAGGTCGGCGACCTCTGCGTCGGACAGCCCCAGCCGGGTGAGCAGCCCGTTGGTGTGCTCGCCGAGCACGGGCGCCCGCACCGGCCGGGGTGACGAGCCGTCCAGCGAGACCGGCAGCCCGGGTGCCAGGTGCGACCCGACCCCGGGCTGGTCGATCAGGTGCATCATCGGGTTGCTGGCGATCGCCAGCCCGGCGTCGGTGTCCGCGACGAGGTCGGCGAACGTGCGGTACGTGGACCAGAGCAGCGACGTACCGGCCAGCGCCGCCGTCACCTCGGCCAGGTCCGCGCGGGAGAACCAGCGGGAGAGCAGCCCCGCCAGCACCTCGCGGTACTCGAACCGGTCGTCCTCGGTGTTGAAGTCCACGCCGAGGCTCTTCTCGAGCGCCCCGACGACGTCGACCATCCCGGTGGCCGTGAGCAGGTCCGCCCAGTGCCGCCTGGTCAGCGCGACGACCATCACGCGGCCGCCGTCGCGGGTGCTGAAGTCGCGGGCGAAGCCGCCGTACAGGTAGTTGCCGTAGCGCTTGCGCACGACTCGGCTGACCTGCGCCTCGGCCAGGAACCCGAGGTTGCCGGCGGCGGCCAGCGCGACGTCGTAGAGCGCCACGCTCATCCGCTGACCGCGCCCGGACACTCGGCGCTGCCGGTCGGCGCCGAGGATGCCGAGCGCCGCGTACAGGCCGCAGGCAATGTCCCACGCCGGCAGCACGTGGTTCACCGGGTCGGCATGCCCCTCCGGGCCGGTCACCATCGGGAAGCCGACAGCCGCGTTCACCGTGTAGTCCACCGCCGGCGTGCCGTCGTGGTGGCCTTCGATCTGCACGTGGATCAGGTCCGGCCGGTGTTCCACCAGCGCGTCGTAGCCCAACCAGCCCCGGCCGACGGAGTTGGTCAGCACGATGCCGCCGTCCGGGCCGGACTCGGTAATCAGCCGGGTGACCAGCCGCTGGCCCTCCGCCGAGCGCAGGTCCACCGACACCGACTTCTTGCCCTTGTTCAGCCCGGCCCAGTACAGCGAGGTGCCCGAGGGCGCCAGCGGCCAGCGGTGGTGGTCCGGCGCGCCGCCGAGCGGATCGACGCGGATCACCTCCGCACCGAGCTGCGCGAGCGTCATGCCACCCAGCGGCGCCGCCACGAACGACGACACCTCGACCACACACATCCCTGCCAGCGGCAACCCGGCCTCGGTCATGCTCACCCCTCCGCGCTCGTCACCCACCGGTGCACGCCACGGCAGGCCGCGCCCGATCGTACGGACGGAGCGGCTGGGTGGACGGTCAGCTGGCCCTCGGAGCGGCGGCCGCTGGGACCCTCGGTCCGGCGGCGACCAGTACCTCGGAGATCAGCCGAGCGACCGCGTCGGGCCGCTCGTGGTGGGGGAAGTGGCCGGTGTCCAGCACCTCGAGCCGGCTGCCGGGCAGCTGTGCGTGCGCCCGCAGGGTGTGCTCGTGGGGGATGCAGGCGTCCCGGCGGCCGGCGACCAGCAGCACGGGCAGCTCGGCGAACAGCTCCAACAGGTCGAGCGCGGTGAGCCGTTGCCCCGACCAGCCGACGGCACCACGCAGGGTGCTCAGGAACGCCTGGCGCGTGCCCGGGTCGGCGAGCCCGCGCAGCGCCCTGCCCAGCGCGTCCAGGTCGGCGCCGCCGACGAGCCCCAGCCCGGTGGCGGCCCGGCCGGCGGCCCGGTGTACCCAGCGGGGGAAAGCCGTCGCCACGGCGTGCGCGGCCAGCACGGCGCCTGGCACGGTCGCGGCGCGCAGGGCCATGGTCAGCTCGGCGCCGAGGCCTCCGCTGGCGACCAGTCCGAGGCCGTCGGTGCGCTCCGGGAACTGGTAGCCGAAGCTCATCGCCACCCCGCCACCGAACGAGTGGCCGACCACGGTCGCCCTGCTCACCCCGAGCGACCGCAGCAGGTCCCGCAGCCGGGCCGCGTGCGCGCCGACCGAGTAGTCGCCACCGGCCGGCTTGTCGGACTGCCCGCAGCCGAGCAGGTCGGGGGCGATCACGTGGGCCCGCCGGCCGAGTACCGGCAGCACACGCCTCCAGGTGGCGGAGTCGCTGGCCAGCCCATGTATGAGCAGCACCACCGGTCCCCCGCTGTGCCGGCCGGCCTCGCGGTAGCCGATCTGCGCACCGTGCAGCCGGACCCGGTGCACCTGGTCCGCTTCGGCGCCGGCGAGCACGCCGCGCGGGTACTCCTGGCGGTACTCCTGGCAGACGGTCATCGGTGCTCCACGGACTGGGTCGGACATCGGTTTCCGGGCTGGCTCCCACGGTCCTCCGGATCCGGGCCGGCGCCGATCGAGCGTGCCCTACAAACCCTTAGGCGCGCCCCTACCTTTCCTCGGGGGCCTGCCCCAGTACCCGAGGAGGTGCGGTCCCGGACCCGGCCGGACATGCTGGACGCGTGGGCGAACTGGACAGAGACGAGGCCAACCGGGTGCACGTGCTGCCGGCGGACAAGCTGCGGCGCACGGTGCGGGACATCTTCCGCGCGGCGGGCTGCGCGGACGAGGAGGCCGACCGGATCGCGGACAACCTGGTCGAGGCCAACCTGACCGGGCACGACAGCCACGGTGTGGTGCGGGTGCCGCTGTACGTGGACTGGATGCGCTCCGGGTTCGTGCTGGCCGGGCAGACCGTCGAGGTGGTCACCGACGGCGGCGCGTTCGTCGTGCTGGACGGCCGCAGGGGCTTCGGCCAGACGGTCGCCATGCAGGCGGTGGACCTGGGCATCGAGCGGGCGGTGGCACAGGGCAGCTGCGTGGTGGCGCTGCGGGGCGCCGGGCACATCGGGCGGGTCGGCGCGTTCGCCGAGGCCGCCGTGCGCGCCGGCCTCGTGTCGGTGCACTTCGTCAACGTCACCGAGTCGCCGCTGGTGGCACCGTTCGGCGGGGTGGCCAAGCGGTTCTCCACGGCACCCTTCGCCGCCGGCCTGCCGCTGCCCGACCGGCCCGTGATCCTGGACTTCGCCACGTCGCTGGTCGCCGAGGGCAAGGTGCAGGTCGCCTCGTACGGCGGCAAGCCTCTGCCGCCGGACGCCCTGATCAGCGAGGACGCCGAGATGTCTGGCGACCCGAAGGTGCTGTACGGCGACTACGCGGCGACCGACCTGCGGCGCGCGTCGAACGGCACGGGCGCCATCCGGGCATTCGGTGAGCACAAGGGCTCCGGACTCGCGCTGATCTGCGAGCTGCTGGCCGGCGCCCTGACCGGCGGGGGCTGCGCCGGCCCGGTCGGCCCCACCCGCCATGGCATCTCGAACGGCATGCTGTCGATCTACCTGTCGCCCCGGCTGCTCGGCACCGAGGCGGAGTTCGAGCGGATCGGGCTGGAGTACCTGGACTGGGTGCTGTCCAGCCGGCCGATCGACCCGGGCGTACCGGTGCTGGCGCCCGGCGAGCCCGAACAGCGCAACCGCAAGGCCCGGCTGGCCGACGGGATCCCGCTGCCGGTCGACACGTGGGCTGCGATCGAGCGCACGGCGACACAGGTCGGGGCAGGGTCGTCGGGTTGACGGTCGAGGACTAGGCTGGGATGAGCCGAGCCCGGCCAGAGGTCGCGAGAGATATTCCGAGCGATATCCACCGACCCCGGACCACCGCTCGACGAAAGCCACCTCACGGGCCCCGCTCGACCCTTGTCCGAGCAGGCCTGACGGAGGAGCCTCGACGCCGACACCCGCCTGAATGGTGAAGAGCTATGGGACCCGGAAGTACCGCATTCGCCCAACCCACGGTCACGGCGCACTCGCGGCTCATCGTGATGCAGGCGCCCGACACCCCCCTCCCCCGCTGGCTCGTCACCTGGCGCAACCGCGCCGGCTTCGAACTGGTCTCCGGTCCCGCGATGCCGGCAGCCGAGGCGCAGCCCTGCCCCGGCGTCGCCACCGGCTGGTCGCGGGTGATCAGCGACATCGCCGAGGCGACCGCGGCCGGCGCCGCCGTGCTGATCAACCGGCCGTCCTGGAGCGAGCCCGAGGAGCCCCGCGTGGTGGCCGCCGTGCAGCAGCTGCCCGAGGACGCCGACGTGCTCACCGACGCGGCGACCTGCGCCGCCGTGCTGCACGGCACCGTGCTGGTCCTGCACGGCATGCCCGTCTCGTTCGCGGAGCGCAGCGTCGGGCTGGACTCGGCGCTGAACAGGGGCCTCGACACACTCGAGGCCGGCGTCCGGTTCATCGAGGAACAGCGGTTCGGCGTGCCGGCCACGTCCGAGCTGCTCAGGGTCCACCCGCACGAGCTGGTCAACGACCGGCTGGAGGCCAACCTGCTGGTCGTCGGCGGCAGCCGCGTCGGCGGCACCCCGGGTCTGGGTCGGGTCGCGCGCAGCGCTGTCCGGCTCGCCCCGTACCCCGTCGTGATCACCCCTCGGCACTGGACCCCCTAGGCCCCGGCGGTTCGGGGCCGGTCGGCGGCGGTCAGGCCGCGTCGGTCGGCACGTCCCGCTGGGCCGGTTCGCCGGCTTCGACCAGGCGGCGGTAGTAGCCGTGCAGGCCGAGCAGCTCGGCGTGGCTGCCCTGCTCGACCACGCGCCCCCGGTCCAGCACCACGATCCGGTCGGCGGCACGCACGGTGGACAGCCGGTGCGCGATGACGACGGTGGTGCGGCTGGCGCTCCGGCCGGCCAGGGTCGCGCGGATGGCGGCTTCGGTGCGCGTGTCGAGGGAGCTGGTCGCCTCGTCCAGCACCACGATCGGCGGGTCCCTCAGCAGGAGCCTGGCCAGCGACAACCGCTGCCGCTCGCCGCCGGAGAACCGGTGCCCCCGGTCACCGACGACCGTGCTGTAGCCGTTCGGCAGCTCGGCGATGAGGTCGTGGATCTGGGCGGCCCGGCAGGCGGCGACCACCTGCTCGTCGGTCGCGTCCGGGCGGGCGAACAGCAGGTTCTCCCGGACCGAGGTGTGGAACAGGTACGTGTCCTGCGCGACGAAGCCGACCGCGTCCGCGATGGAGCCCGGTGCCACGGTCGCCAGGTCCTGCCCGTCCACCAGCACCCGGCCGCGGTCGGGGCGGTGCAGGCCGAGCAGCACCTGGGCCAGCGTGCTCTTGCCGGCCCCGGACGCCCCGACCACCGCGGTCATCTCACCCGGCGCGGCGCGCAGGCTCACCCCGTGCAGCGCAGCCTGCTCCGCGCCGTCGTAGCGCACCGTGACGTCGTCCACCTCGACCGCGCCCGAGGCGACCCGCAGCCGGGGTGCGTCGGCCGCCGCCCCGACCGGCGCCGGCAGGTCCAACACCCCGAAGATCCGCTCGAACAGCGCCAGCGAACCGGTGAAACCCTGGCCGGCGTTCTGCAGCGCGGTGACCGGGCGGATCACCCTGGTCAGCGTGGTCGCGAAAGCGACGATGGTGCCGATGCTCAGCGTCACACCGGCGGCGAGCTGAATCCCGGCCACCGTGTACACGGCGGCCGGCAGGGTGATCAGGGCGGCGCCCCTGACGGCCGTGCGCCACCGGCCGGCCATCGCGGCACGCAGCTGGGTGTCGGCGAGCCGGCCGGACTCGACGCGGAACCGCTCGCGCTGGTCACCGTCGCGACCGAGAGTACGGGCCAGCAGCACGGCGGACTGGGACAGCGACTCCTCGATCAGCCCGCCGAGCGCCGAGAAACCGCGCTGCCGCCGCCAGGTCAGCTCGCGCCGCTCCTTGCCGATCCGCCCGGTCACCGCCATCAGCAGCGCCGCCACCCCCACCGCGACCAGCCCGAGCCGCCAGTCCAGGAACATCAGCGCGGTGCCGATGGCCAGCAGCAGCATGCCGTTCTGGATCGCCGCGCTGGCCGCCACGGTGAGCACCACGACCAGCCCGTCCACGTCGTTGACCAGGTGCGTCTGCAGCTCGGCGGTGCGGGAGTGGGTGAAGAACGTCAGCGGCATGCGCTGCAGGTGGTCGAACATCGAGGTCCGCAGCCCGTGCACCACACGCTGCCCGGTGGAGTGCGCGAGCAGGGTCGCACGCACCCCGGCGACCCCGCCCAGCGCGGCGGCCCCGGCCGTCGTGCCGCACAGCCCGGCGAGCAGCGCCAGGTCGCGGTGGGGCAGCGCGTCGTCCAGCATCGCCCGGATCAGGAACGGCGCGGCGGCCGCCGACAGCGCCTGGACGAGCACGCAGCCGGCCAGCCCCGCGATCCGCCACCGGTGCGGCAGCAGCAGCCCGACCACCCGGCGAACCAGCCGGACGTCGGCCACCAGCCGGGCCGTGCGGGTGGGCACAGGCATCGCCGGCACCGAATTTGTCACGTACTGACGTCTATCACCCGCGCGCCGCGCCCGCCCGGCGGCCCGTGCCCTTCAGCCGACCGGTTCGGGCCTTCAGCCGACCGGTTCAGGCCCGTCAGCCAACGGGTTCGGGCTCGCGGTCGGCCGGTTCGGGGCGTCGGAACACGCGGACGGCGGCGAGCTGGCCGGTGCCGTCCTCGGGGGGCAGCTCGTCGAGCCGGCGGGCGATCTGCTCGTCCACCGAGAGGTACTTGCGGCCGGCCCGCAGGTCGGCGTCGTTGCGCAGCCGCACGATCAGCGGGAACGTGCTCAGCGCGCCGGCGTCGAACAGCCCGGTGGTGTACACCAGCTGCACCCCGAGCGCCTGCGCGACGCCGAACTGCAGCTCCAGCAGGTAGCCGGCCGACGCTCGGCCGATCGGGTTGTCCAGGAACAGCACACCGGCGTGCGGCCGGCGGCCCTCGCCGCGCTGGTTGGCCCGCAGTGCGGCCATCGTGCAGTAGAGCACGATCGCGGCCGTGAGCTGCTGGCCGCCGGAGAACACGTCCCGGATCTCGGACACCCGCAGCCGTTCGGTGCGCAGCACCGCGTCGGGCTTGAGCATCTCGACCCGGACACCCTTCGGCATCGCGGCACGCACGCCCCGCAGCAGCAGCGACAGCCCGTCGCGCTGCTCCTTGCCGCCGCTGAGGTAGCCCTCCGCCGTCCGGTCGACCACCTCGCCGAGGCGCTCGCTGAGCAGCGTGTCGTCGTCGATCTCGTCGAACCGGAACCGGAGGAACTGCTGGCCGGACCAGTCCGACAGCCCGTCCGGCAGCTGGGACAGCCGCTGCGCCAGCCGCAGGGTGCGCAGCGCCTCCCCGACCATCCCCTGCAGCCGGGTCACGATGCCGGCGCGGTGGCGGCCGATGTTGGTCAGGTCGTCCTCGAGCGACCGCAGCCGGGGCCGCAGCGCCTTCGCCCAGTCACCGGCCAGCGGCGGCATCTCCGCCCGGGACACCCCGAGGATGTGCTGCCGGACCGGGCTGGACACCGTGCCGAAGCGCGCCTCCTGGGCGTGGTGGGCCACGGCGTCGGCGGCCCGGCGCACCTCGCTGTCGACCACCTCCCGGGCTCCCGCCGCCTCCCGCAGCGCACCACGGGCGGCGACCCAGCGCTGCGACGCCGCGTTCACGTCCCCCTCGAACGGGGTGGGATCCTCGGCGTCGGCACCGGCCGGCACCAGGTCGTCGAAGCCCTGGACCAGCCGCGCGTAGCCGTCCGAGGACACCTCGACGCTACGCACCTCGGCGGCCGTGGCCTCCCGGCGGCTCTCGGCCGCCGAGGCGGCCCGCTCCGCCGCGGCCCTGTCCCGGTGCACCTGCTCGATCAGCGCCGTGCCGTGCTCGATGTCGGTGGGCGCGCCGTACGGGGCGAGCGGGGTGCGCTGTGGGCGGTACTCGTCGCGGTCCTTGCGGGCCAGCGCCAGCTCGGTGTGCGCCGCCTGCAGCCGCGCCTCCACCTCACGCAGCGCCCGGCCCGCCTGCGCGGCCGCCGCCCGCCGGGTCGACACCTCCGAGCCGTCCGGGCTGCGCAGCAGCGTGTTAGCCATGGTCCGGACCTGGTCGGGCAGCGAGTCGATCGCGATCCGGGCCGACTCCGCCTCTCGCTCGGCGGCGCCGAGCCCGGCGCGCAGGTCGGCGTCGACCTCGGCGGCCGCGTAGGCCGCGTCCGCCCGCTTGTACTCGGTGCGCAGCACGCTCAACGGCTGGCTCGGGGTGGCGGCATCGGCGGCGGGCGCGCCGGCGGCGGGCGCGGTGACCGACTCACCGGCGGGCAGGGCGTCCGTCGGCAGCTCGGCCAGGTCGTCGCGCGCGGTGGCGGCGACCGCGGTGGACCGGTCCTGCGCACGCAGGTGCTCCTGGCCGTCGAGCTGCGCCTGACCGGCGGCCTCCCGGGCCTGGGCGGCCTGGGCGTCGGCGGCGGCCGAGGCGGCGGTGCGCTGCATGACCACCTCGGTCAGCTCGGCGCGGCGCTCGACCTGCTCGCACAGCGCGGCAAGCCGGGTCGCCCTGGCGCCCGCGGTGGTCTCCTCGGCGCGCAGCCGGGGCAGTCGTGAGTCCAGATGATCCGACCGAGCGTCCAGCTCGGCCACCATCGCCCCGGCGTGCCCGACCTGCTCGGACGCGGTCGCCACCGCGTCGCGGGCCCGGCCGTCGTCCTCGGCGAGCTCGGCGAGCGCTCCGGCCGGGTAGGCGTCGCGCCAGTTGCGCAGCCGCTCGGTGAGGGTGCGGTCCGCGTCCCAGGTGGCGTCGACCTCGGCCATCCGCTCGCGGCGTTGCCGGGTCTGCTCGGTCAGCTCGGTACGCACCCGGTCGGCGGCGGCCTCGTCGAACATCGCCGGGTTCGGCGGCACGACGAAGTCCACGGTGTCGGCGTCCGTGGCCGAGGGATCGAGGCTGGCGCGGATCGAGCTGGTCGAGCCGACGGCGATCAGGGCGCAGGGCAGCAGGCGTGCCTCGGTCAACGCGGCGCGGGCCCTGGCGGCGTCGGACGGGTCGTTGAGCAGCACGCCGGACACCAGGTGCGGCGCCAGGCGCAGGGCCCGCTCGCGGTCGGCCTCTGGCAGCCGCGACAGGTAGCGCCAGCCCGAATGGGCGGTGACCCCGGCCGCCTCCAGCACCGCCAGCGACTGCTCGACCTCGGCCGGCTCGGGCAGCAGGCCACCGTCGCCGAGCGCCCGTACCGCCCGCAGGTCGCGCTGCTGGGCGTCGCGCAGCGCGGTGCGCTCGTCCTCCAACGCGGTCAGCGAGGCGGTCAGCCTTTCCAGCAGGGCCGCCGCGTCGGTGTCGGGGTGCACGGCGTCGACGCCCAGCAGCTCCGCCAGCCTCGGCTCGGCGGCCAGCTCGGTGTGCTGGGACTCGGCGCGCTGCCGGTCGGCCTGGGCGGCGGCCGCGGCCGCGGTCAGGGCGGCGTGGTCGGCGCGCGCGTCGGTGAGCCGGGTGTCGGCCTCCCGGCGGGCGGTGCGCAACCCGGCCAGCTCGCCGAGGGCGTCCTCCACGGCGGCGACCGCGGCACGCTCCGACTCCCGCGCCTCGGCGGTCGCCCCCACCACGTCCTCGCCGTCGCCGAGCAGGCCGTCCCGCACCGCGTCGGTGACCAGGCCCCGGATCCGGCCCAGCTCGGTGTGCGCCTGGTCGACGGCGGTCCGGTGCTCGGCGGCCTCGGTGCTCCAGCGCAGCTCGCGGGCGCGGGCGGTCTCGGCCTGCTCGGCGGCTGCCGAGGCGCGCTCCCCCGCCGTCCGGGCCGCCTCGATCGCCTCGTCGACCACGGCGCGCAGGCCGGCCGCCAGCGCGAGCGCCGCCGCCTGCCGGGCCTCCAGCGCAGGGCGGGCGCGCTCCTGCTCGGCGTTGACCACGCGGCGCAGCCGGGCCGCCTCGGCGGCGGCGAGCTGGTCGCGCAGCACGGGCTCGACGGCCTGCCAGGCGTCCACTAGCTCGGCGGCGGCGTCCTTCTGCTGCTGCAGCGTGTCCCGGGTGTCCTCGGCGGCCCGAGTGCGCAGCTCGGCCACCTGGCGGCGCAGCTCGGTCCAGATCTCGTGCAGGCGACGCTGCTCGGCGGCGGTGGACCGGGCGGCGTCGGTGGCGTCGGCCAGTGCGTCGCGGGCGATGTCGAGCCGGCCGGCCTCGCCCGCCTGCCGCACGGCGATCGCGGCGGCCAGCCGCTGGGCCGTGCCGCGCGCGGTCGCCTCGGTGTCGCGGGCCAGCCCGGCGCGCTGCTCGGCGGCGGCCAGCGGGGTGAGGCGTTCCAGGGTGCCCTCGACGAACGCGCGCTCCAGCTCCAGCTCGCCGCGCTGGGCGATCTTCGTCGCGTAGCCGGCAACGACCTCCGCCAGGCCCTGCGGCTCCTCCTGGTCGACCACCGCACGCAGCAGGAAGTCGACGAACGCCTCGTCGCTCGGGAAGGAGAACGCCTCGGCGGCCTCACCCTCGCCGGCGTTCATGGCGCGCTGGTAGCGGAAGAGCTCCGGGTCAAGCCCGAGTTCGACGAGGTGCTGGGACCACTCGCGGTGCACCGTGCGCCAGGCCAGCGCCAGCGCGGGCTCGCCCTGCTGCGCCCGATCCAGTCGCTCCTTGAACCCGGCCAGCGTGACCCGGCGGCCGTCGAAGGTGAACGGCAGGTCGTCCAGGCCGAACTCGCCGGGGCGGAACGAGTACCAGGCGTCGATCAGCTTGGCCGGGTCGGTGGACACGACGTGCCCACGCCATTCCGAGACCTTGCCGGTGACCACCCGCTCACCCGTGACCGTGTGCATCCACTCCAGCACGACGTGCGCCACGTCGTCGCCGAGCACGAACTTCTCCAGCACCCGGCTGTTCGTGCTGCCGACCACCTGTCGCCGCCCGGGCAGCAGCACGGAGAACACCAGCTTGAGCAGCACCGACTTGCCGCCGCCGTTCTCCAGGAACAGCACCGAGGCCGGCGAGGGGCGGCGCGGCACGCGCTCCAGGTCGTCGGCGGCGAACAGGTCCTGCTGCGGCGCGACCCGCACGGCGGGGCCCACTCCGCGCAGGTCCAGGCAGACGTCCTGGTAGCGGGCGCCGGGCGGGCCGACCGAGAACAGCCGGACCCGGGAAAGCTCGTACATGGATTCCCCCGGCCTAGGTGAGCGTCTCGGCGGCGGCGACGTGCAGGCTGCCCCCGGCCGTGGTCGCCGGCAGCACGCCCAGCTCCAGCAGCTCGTCGAAGGTCCGCTGGGCGGCCAGCTCGCGCACCTGGACCTGGTACCGGGGCGTGGTGCGGTAGACACCGGAGTCGCCGACGGCCACGAGGAAGCCCTGCTCGGCGAGGAACCGCAGCGCCCTGGCCGCAATGCCCCGGGTGGTGTCCGACGCGACCCGGCCGTCCTTGGTGGCGGCGGCGGCCGGGCGGCGCAGGTACATCCGCCAGACGCGCTCCAGCTCGGGCGCCTCGGACAGCGGGTCGCCGGTGCCGTTCGCCCGTTCCTCGAGCACCCGGCACGCCTCCCGCACGGCGCCGTCCACCAGCTCCACCGACACGCGGCCGACGTAGGAGTCGTTGCCGAGGTCGTCCGGCCGGGGGAAGGCCAGCGCGGCGACCGCGAGCTGCGCGAGTCCGTGCAGCACCTTGTCGGCCTGCCGGTTCTGCAGCGCGGTGCGCCGGGCGTACTCGTCCATCTTGATCTCGAACACGGACTCCTCGGTGGCCGCAAGCACCGCGCCGGACTGCTCGGTCACCGCGAGCACCACCAGCCCCAGGCCGGCCGCCACGCTGTGCACGAGGTCCTTGAAGCCGTCGTCGTCGCGGTAGCGGGTGACCAGGTCCGCGTAGGTGGAGTCGCGGCTGGGCAGCTGCTTCGGCCGCATCCCGAGCGCGACCAGGTGGGCGGCCGACTCTGCGTCGCGGGGCCGCAGCGCCTCGCCGGTCACGCGACCTCCCCGGTACCGGCAGCCGCCGCGGTACCCACAGAGGCCCCCACCGGAGCCAGCGCCTCCGTCAGCCCGGCCAGCGTGACCAGCAGGTCACTGCCGCCGAACTCCTCGTCGTCCAGCACGGTGCCGTCGTCGACCGCGAGGCACAGCCCGTCGTCGCCCTGCCCGCGCGCGCTGGAGATCGACGAGCCGACCGCGTGCATCACCCGCAGCAGCACCAGGCCGGGCAGCTCGGGGTCGATCGTGCGCGCCTCGGCGAGCAGCCCGGACAGCCGCCGCCCAACCTCGGGCAGCTGCAACAGGTCGCCGGCCCGCCGCCACTGCTCCTCGCTGAACCGGTCCGGCTCGGGGTCCATCAGCTCCGGCTCCGGTACCGCCGCGCCGAACGGGTCGCGCTCCACGGACGGCACGAGCAGCGTCTCGACCAGCCCGCCGAGGCTCAGCACGCTGGGCACCCGCACACCGGCGACCGCGCCGAAGAACGCCGAGGTGGGCGCCACCGCGGTGGCCACCCCCAGCCCAAGGCACGGGCGCAGCAGCTGGCCGAACACGTCCACCGAGGCACGCTGGGGGCTGCCGCTGAACTGCTGGCGGTCCTGCTCGGCGCGGAAGGTGGCGCCGGCCTCCTGCAGCCGCGCCTGCAGCTGCGTGTGCCGGCGGATGCAGTCG
>DATAYB010000297.1:0-19866 GCA_036272795.1 Pseudonocardia sp. | reverse complement strand
CTCGGCGCACCTGGCCGAGTTGACCGACGCGTTCCGGGCCGCGGGCGACAGCGACGCCACCGGGATCGTGCTGGCCGGCGAGGGCAAGGTGTTCTCCGCGGGCCACGACTTCGCCGATGTCGCCGCCCGGGACCTGCCCGGCGTGCGTGACCTGCTGCGCCAGTGCACCGACCTGATGAAGCTGATCCAGTCAGTACCCCAGGTGGTCATCGCCAGGGTGCACGCACTCGCCACGGCCGCCGGCTGCCAGCTCGTGGCCACCTGCGACCTGGCGGTCGCCGCCGAGTCGGCCGGCTTCGCGCTGCCCGGCGGCAAGGGCGGCTGGTTCTGCCACACGCCCGCCGTCCCCGTCGCGCGCAGCGTCGGCCGCAAGCGGCTGATGGAGATGGCGCTGACCGGCGACGTCGTGGACGCCGCGACGGCCGTCGAGTGGGGTCTGGTCAACGCGGCGGTGCCGGACCACGAGCTGGACACCGCCGTGGACGCACTGCTGGCCAGGGCCACCCGGGGCAGCCGCGTCGGCAAGGGCATCGGCAAGCAGACCCTGTACGCGCAGCTCGACCGACCGGAGGCGGACGCCTACCTGATCGCGCTGGAGGTCATGGCGGCGATGTCGCAGACCGAGGGCGCCAAGGAGGGCATGGCCGCGTTCCTGGAGAAGCGCCACCCGGTCTGGCCCGACTAGTGCCTCACTCCGGCACCGCCCGGCCGAACCGCTGGCCCCACTCCCGCACGTAGTCGAACAGCGCCGGTGGCCCGAGCACCGTGAACTCCGCGCCGAGCGAGCCGAGCGCCATGGCCGGCCAGTCGAAAGAGTCGGAGTTCATGGTCATCAGGCACTGGTCGTCCCCGGCGTCCGACACCGTCGCCCACTGGCCGATCCGCGCGCGGACCTCGGCGGCGGGCGCCCGCACCAACGCACGCACGGTGTGCGAGGCCGGCACCTGCTTGAGCCCGCGACGGACGAACGCGGCGGCGTCCTCGGCCGGCAGCTCGCGCGGCCGGAACCGCACGCCGGTACCCCGCGGCCGGCGCAGCCGGTCCAGCCGGAAGCTGCGCCAGTCGTGCCGGCCCAGGTCGTAGGCGACGAGGTACCAGCGCCGGCCCAGCGAGACTAGCCGCAGCGGCTCCACCAGGCGCTCCGTCCGCTCTCCGCCGGCGGCCGTGTAGTCGAACTCGAGGCGCTCGGTGTCCCGGCAGACCTGGGCGACGGCGACCAGCGTCTCCGGGTCGGCGGCCACCGCGGAGCCGCCCCAGCCCGGGGACACGGTCATCGCCCGCAGCGCCTCCACCCGGTGGCGCAGCCGGGGCGGCATCACCTGGGTGACCTTGGCCAGCGCCCGCACCGACGACTCCGCGATCCCCGCGACCGAGCCCTGGGCGGCGTTCCGCAGCCCGACCGCCAGCGCCACCGCCTCCTCGTCGTCCAGCACCAGCGGCGGCAGCGCGGCACCCGGCGCCAGCTGGTAGCCGCCGTCCACCCCCCGGCTCGCGTGGACCGGGTAGCCCAGCTCACGCAGCCGGTCGATGTCGCGGCGCAGCGTGCGGATCGACACCTCGAGCCGGCCGGCCAGCTCCTCACCCGGCCAGTACCGGTGGGTCTGCAGCAACGACAGCAGCCGCAGCGTGCGCGAGCTCGTGTTCGCCATGAGTTCGAGTCTCACCGCAATTCAGGTCAGAAACTGGCACCTATGGCCCTTAGCGTAGTACTCATCAGCAGCCCCCACCACGAAAGGCAGCACAGATGACCAGCACCGAGACCGGCACCCCGATCCTGTCCGGCGAGCGGGCCGACCTGCTCGACAGCCTCGGCAAGCACCGCTTCTTCCTGCGCTTCACCACCCGCGAGCTGACCGATGAGCAGGCCGCCCAGCGCCCCACGGTCAGCGCGCTCTCCCTGGGTGGCCTGATCAAGCACGTCACCGACACCGAGGAGTCCTGGGTACGGTTCATCGAGGGCGGCGCCGCCGCGATGACCGGCAACGGCAAGGCCTGGACCGAGTGGACCGAGGAGGACTACGCGGAGCGGGAGAAGACCTTCGCGCTGCAGCCCGGCGAGACCCTGGCCGGCGTGCTCGCCCGCTACGAGGAGGTCGCCAAGTACACCGACGAGCTGATCGCCACCGTGGACCTCGACCTGTCGCAGCCGCTGCCGGACGCGCCCTGGTACCCGCCGAACACCTACTGGTCGGTGCGCCGGGTGCTCGTGCACCTCGTCGCGGAGACCGCCCAGCACGCCGGGCACGCCGACATCATCCGCGAGACCCTCGACGGCGCGAAGAGCATGGGCTGAGTGCCCTCCAGGAGCTGAGCGCCCCCGCCCGCGCCGGCGGGGCACTGGGCGCCGGGCTCAGCTCGTGCGGCGGGCGATCACCTCGCGGATCTCGCTGAGGTGCTCGTCCATCGCGGTGGCGGCCGCCTCCGCATCCCGGGCCGCCACCGCCCGGTAGATCGCCCGGTGCCCCTCCAGCGAGCGCAGCCGCCCCTCCGGCGTGGCGTGCGAGTGGCGGCGCACCGACTCGGTCCACCGGCTGGTCACCGTGCACACGGCCACCAGCAGCGGGTTGCGCGCGGCGTGCGCCAGCAGCAGGTGGAACTCCATGTCCAGCTCGAGCGACCGCTCCGAGCTGAGGTCGGGCGCGGAGCGGGCGAGCACGTCCTCGAGCTGCACGAAGTTCGACGGTGAGGCCCGCAGCGCGGCGGCGGCGGCGATCCGGGGCTCGACGATCAGCCGCAGCTCGGTGGCATCGTCCAGGGTCACGTCGGCGTCGTCGGCCAGCCCCGCGTACAGCTCGGTGACCGACTCCGTCGGCTCGGCGACGATGGTGCCCCGGCCGGTGCGGCGCTCGACGAGGTGCTTCGCCTCCAGCTCGTGCATCGCCTCACGCAGCGTGCTGCGGGACACCGACAGGCTGGCGGCCAGCTCCCGCTCCGGCGGCAGCCGCTCCCCCGGCCGCAGCACCCCGGTGGCGATCAGCCGCTCGACGTGCGCGGCCAGCTCGATGCTGATGCTGCGCGCGCGGCGCGGCATCGGGGGGACGGAGGCGAGCGGCACGGCGGCTCCCAGGTGGGCGGGCTCGGCACCGGCTACCGGTGCGCCCCCCGATCATAGGGTGCGCCGGTCCCTTGGTCCGACCAGTAGGCCAACGGGCCGGCCGAACCGGCCGGCCGCCGCTATTTCGCAGCGGTAAACATCGTGTCAGGTCCTCGATTCGACCACATGCTGCACGGTCGACGTCGATTAGCTTCGGATTGGTCCGACCAACGGACTAACCCAGCCAATCGACGCCCCGAAGGACCTTCTGCCATGCGCACACGGCAGTTCCGCCCCGTTGTCGCCAGCACCACGACCGCGCTCCTTGCCGCCTTCGCGCTGCTCCTCGCCGGCTGCGGCTCGTCGCCAGGGGCCACCTCCGGGGCCAGCGCACCGGCCACGACCTACGCCGCGCTCGCGGCCTCGCCCGGCTGCACCCAGCTACGCGCGGAGCACCCTGACCTGGTCGGCAAGAAGCTGACCAACGCGATCAACCCGCACACCCCCGGCTACGAGTCGATCTCCGTCGCCGACCCGACCAGGTACGAGGGCTTCGACATCGACCTCGGCGAGGCGATCGGCGGCTGCCTCGGCTTCACCGTCGGCTACCTGCCGGTGTCGTTCGAGACGCTGCTACCGACGCTGCAGAGCGGGCAGGCCAACTTCGTCATCTCCGACATCTACGCGACCAGGGAGCGGGCCGCCTCCGCGGACTTCATCACCTACTCCAAGGTGTTCGACGGCGTGCTGGTGGCCAAGGGCAACCCGAAGAAGCTGACCGGGATCGACGACTCGCTGTGCGGCACCACGACCGCGCTGAACAAGGGGTTCGTCGAGGTACCGCTGGTGGCGGCGCAGAGCACGAAGTGCGCCGCCGAGGGCCGCCCCGCCGCGCAGAGCTCGCTGTTCGACAACAACGCCGACTGCGTGCAGGCCATCCTGTCCGGCCGCGCCGATTCGTACATCAACGACGTCAATACGGTCAACAGGTTCGTCAAGGACCAGCCCGACAAGCTGGACCGGGCCACCGCCGTGACGCTGCCCTACTCGATCGGCATCGCGGTGCCCAAGGGCGACACCGCGGCACGCGCCGCGTTCACCGGCGCGCTGACCCAGGTCCAACAGAGCGGCCTGCAGACGACGCTGTCCAGGAAGTGGCAGCTGGACGAGTCCGCGATCGAGTCGCCGACGCTGGTGACCGCCAGCTGATGGGCAGCTTCCTGCACTACCTCTCGATGCCGTACCTGCTGGCGGGCATCACGGTCACGCTGCAGGCGACCGCGATCGGCTTCTTCGGCGGATTCCTGCTCGGCGCCCTGCTGGCCGGCATGGCGCTGAGCCGCAACCGGGTGGTCGCCGGCGTCGCCAGGGCGTACAGCGTGATCTTCCGAGGCACGCCGCTCGTGCTGCAGCTGGTGTTCGTGTTCACCGCGCTGCCCCACGCCGGCATCGTGCTGAGCCCGATCCTCGCGGCCGGCGTGGCACTGGCCGCCAACGAGGCCACGTTCTTCGCCGAGATCCTGCGCGCCTCGGTGCGCGGTGTGGACCGGGGGCAGACCGACGCGGCCCGCGCACTCGGGCTGCGGCCGAGGCGGGTGCTGCGGCACATCGTCGGGCCGCAAGCAGGGCGGGCGGCCATTCCGGCCATCGGCGGCGAGGCCGTGGCAACGATGAAGAACTCGGCGCTGGCCTCGATCATCGCGGTGCCCGAGCTGACCCTGCGCAGCAACCAGCTCGCCTCGGCCACGTTCGACTACTTCAGCATCTTCTTCGCGTCCGGCGTGCTGTACCTGCTGCTCACCGGGGCGATCACGGGCGTGCAGCTGATCGTGGAGCGGGCCGTGGACCTCGACCGGATCGGCCGTTCGACCCGTCCCGGGCCACCCGAGGCCGGGCCTCCGGTCCCCGCCGCCGTGACACCGCCGCCGCCCCCACCGCCGGTGCGGGTCCGGCCGAACCGGGTGGCCCTCACCGTGGAAGGCGCGCACAAGTCGTTCGGCGGCCACGAGGTGCTGCGCGGCGTCGACCTGGAGCTGCGCGAGGGCGAGGTCGTCGCGCTGCTCGGGCCGAGCGGTTCCGGCAAGAGCACGCTGCTGCGGCTGATCAACCACCTGGAGACGCTGGACGCCGGCAGCATCTCCTTCGACGGCCTGCGGGTCGGCTACTCCGACAGTGGCCGGCCGCTACCCGAGCGGCTGGTCGCCCAGCAGCGGGTGGCGGCCGGTGTCGGCATGGTGTTCCAGCACTTCAACCTGTTCGGCCACCTGAGCGCGGCACGGAACGTGGCGGTCGCGCCGCGCTGGGTGCACGGCGAGCCCAAGGACCGGGCGCTGGCCGAGGCGAACCGGCTGCTGGCCAGGGTCGGCCTGGCGGCCAGGGCACACGCACTGCCCCGCCAGCTCTCCGGCGGCCAGCGGCAGCGGGTGGGTATCGCCAGGGCCCTGGCCGGCCGGCCCAAGGTGCTGCTGCTCGACGAGCCGACCTCGGCGCTCGACCCGGAGCTGGTCCGCGAGGTGCTGGAGGTGATCCGCTCGCTGGCCGTGGACGAGGGGCTGACCATGCTGATCGCCACCCACCAGCTGCGGTTCGCCCGCGAGGTCGCCGACCGCGTTGTCTTCATGGCCGACGGCGTGGTGCTGGAGGAAGGCCCGTCCGCCCAGGTGCTCGACAGCCCGCAGCACCCGGTCGCCGCGCGGTTCCTGCGCGACATCCACACGATGGAGGTCTGAGCCGTGCACCCCGTCCGGGAGTCCTTCAGCTTCACCCCCGAGCAGGGCGTGCCCCCTTCGGTCGCCCCGTTCTCCCACGTCACCAGGTGGGGCTCGATGCTCTTCGTGACCGGGCAGATGCCCACCGACCCGGCAACCGGCGAGCTGGTGCCCGGTGGCCTGCTCGCCCAGTCGGAGCAGGTCAGGGCCAACCTGCTGGCCTGCCTGCGCCCGTTCGGCGCGGACCTGGACGACGCATTGATGGTGCGTGTCTACTTGACCGACTTCACCGAGTTCGAGGCGTTCAACGCGCTGTACCGGACCTGGTTCTCCCGGGCGCTGCCCAGCCGCACCTGCATCGGCACCACCGCGCTCGCGGTCGGCGCGGACGTGGAGATCGACCTGATCGTCGGGTTGCCCGGCGGAGGAGGAGAGACCCGATGAACCTGAGCGTGCTGCAGCCCGGTGAGGGCACCATCCCCGGCCTGCACCTGCTGACCTCGACGCCGGACACGGTGCGGTGGGGATGGCTGCCCAACGCGGCCGCCACTCCCGTGCTCACCGTGGCCTCCGGCGACACCGTCACGATCGACACCCTGAGCCACGAGGGCATCCAGCCGGACCAGGGCCGCGACCCGGTCGGCTTCCTGGGCGGCTACGGGGTCAAGCCGGCGGACGTGGCGCGCGACGCCAGGGAGATCGCGGCCAGCGACCTGCCGAACGGACCCGGTGACGGCCCGCACGTGGTCACCGGGCCGATCGCGGTGGCCGGCGCCCGCCCCGGCGACGTGCTGAAGATCGACGTGCTCGACCTGCTGCCGCGTACCCCGTACGGCTTCGTGAGCAGCCGGCACGGCTACGGCGCGCTGCCCGGCGAGCTGCCGGAGGGGCCTTCCAACGTCTGGCAGTTCTGCGAGGCGGGCCTGGCCGGTGGGCGGCTGGTCAGCTGGATGGCGGCCCCGGACGGCCGGCGGGCGTACTTCCCGCTGGACCCGTTCCTCGGGCTGATGGGCGTGGCGCCTGCGACGGAGGACCCGGTGCCCTCGGTGCCCCCCGGCGACCACGGCGGCAACATCGACGTCAAGTGGGCGCGCGTCGGCAGCTCGCTCTACCTGCCCGTCTCGGTCGACGGCGCGCTGTTCTACGCAGGCGACCCGCACTACGCGCAGGGCAACGGCGAGGTCGCGCTCACCGCGCTGGAGGCGTCGCTGCGTGCCACCGTGCGGCTGAGCGTGCTCGCCGGGCCGGCGGCGACGGCGGCGGTCGGCAGCCTGCGCACCCCCGTGCTGGAGTCGGCCACCCACTGGATCCCGACCGGGCTGCACGTCAGCCTGGACGAGGCGATGCGGCGGTGCGTGCGCAACGCGGTGACGTTCCTGGTGGAGCGGTTCGGCTTCGAACGCTCGACGGCGCTCGCCTACCTCTCGGCGGCCGGGGACTTCGAGGTCAGCCAGGTCGTGGACGCGGTACAGGGCGTGCACTGCATGATCAGGAAGGCGGACTTCGCCGCGTGGTCCTGAACCCGGCTCGCGCCCGAGCGGACGACACAGGAGATCTGACCTAGAGTCACGCAATGATCTCGCGCCGTCGCCTGCTCGCCGTGGCCGGGGTCGGGGCGCTCGCGGCCGGCTGTGGGCCGGACCGGCGGCGGACGCTGGTCCGGATCAAGGCCAACCACGTGGTCAGGGTCGGCGTCGCGAACGAGGAGCCGTTCGGCTACCTGGACACCTACGGCAACCTGGCCGGCGAGTCCCCGACGGTCGCGCAGGCGGTACTCAAGGGGCTCGGGGTGACCACGCTGGAGCCGGTGCAACGACCGTTCGGCCAGCTCATCGACGCCCTGCTGGCCGGCACGTTCGACATCATCACGGCCGGCATGGCGATCACGCCGGGCCGCTGCGAGCGGGTCATCTTCAGCCGCCCGGACTTCGTCGCGCCGACCGCGTTCCTGGTCCGCAAGGGCAACCCCCGGCGGCTGCACACCTTCGCCGACGTGCTCCGCGCCGGCATCCCGGTGGCGGTGCTGGACAGCAGCGTCGAGCAGGAGGCGGCCCGCACCGCCGGCATCCCGGACACCCGGATCAAGACCTACGACTCGCCGGGGCAGCTCTACCAGGCCGTCTTCGAAGGCGATGCCCCGGTCGGCGCGCTGACCGACATCTCGCTGCGCAACCTGGTCGGCCGCCACCCCGCCACGCCACTCGAGGTCACCGACGGCCTGCCCCTGACCGGCCGCGCAGTGTCCCAGCCGGCCGGCGCGTTCGCCTTCCGACCGGCCGACACCGACCTGCGGGACGCCTTCAACGCGGGGCTGACGGCACTCGTCGAGTCCGGCGAGTGGCTGCGGATCGTCACCCCGTTCGGCGCGACCCCGGCCAACCTGCCACCCGTCGACCTGACCGCGGCGCAGCTCTGCGAACCCGGCTGACGAGAGCTCAGGCGCGGTCCACCACGGCGTGCAGGAAGTCCTTCGTGCGCTGCTGGCTGGGCGTGCTGAACAGCTCGGCGGGCGGCGCGTCCTCGATCACCTGGCCGGCGTCGAACATCAGCACCCGGTCGGAGAAGTCCCTGGCGAAGCCCATCTCGTGGGTCACGCAGAGGAACGTGATGTCGGTCCGCCGCCCCAGGTCACGCAACAGGTTGAGCACTCCGGCGACCAGCTCCGGGTCCAGCGCCGAGGTCACCTCGTCGAGCAGCAGCACGTCCGGGCGCATGGCCAGGGCGCGCGCGATGGCCACCCGCTGCTGCTGCCCGCCGGACAGCTGGGTGGGGTGCGCGTCGATCTTCTCGGCGAGCCCGACCAGCTCCAGCAGCTCGACCGCCCGCGCATTGGCCTCATCGGCGGACAGCCCGAGCACCCGGGTCGGCGCCTCGACGAGGTTGCCACGCACTGTCATGTTCGGGAACAGGTTGAACTGCTGGAACACCATGCCGATCCGCTTGCGCACGTCGCGGCAGTGCTTGTCGTCGGCGGGCACCAGGACGCCCCTGCGCTCCATGTGCGACAGGCACTGCCCGCCCACCCGGATCGTGCCGCCGTCCACCTTCTCCAAGGTCATCAGCAGCCGCAGGATGGTCGTCTTGCCGGAGCCGCTCGGCCCGATCAGGCACACGTGCTCGCCGGGCGCCACCGTGAAGTCCAGCTCGCGCAGCACGACGTGGTCGCCGAAGCGCTTCGTCACGCCGTCGAACACGATCATCGGCTCGCGCTCGCGCTCGGTCTCAGGCGGCACGGCGGCGCTCCAGACGTCGGACCAGCACGGAGGCCGGATAGCTCAGTACCAGGAAGAGCAGGCCGGCGATGGTGAACGGCTCGGTGAAGCGGAAGGTCTGCGACCCGATCTCCTGTGCCTTGTTGACGACCTCGACCACGCTGATCGCGAGCAGCAGCGGGACCTCCTTGAACATCGAGATCACGTAGTTGCCTAGCGCGGGCAGCACGCGGGGGATCGCCTGCGGCAGGATCACACCGGTCCACGTGCGCGAGCGCGGCAGGCTGAGCGCGGCCGCCGCCTCCCACTGCCCCCGGGGCACCGCCTCGATACCGGCCCGGTAGACCTCCGAGGTGTACGTGGCGTAGTGCAGCCCGAGGCCGAGCACACCGACGGTCAGCGCGCTCAGCGTGATACCGAACCGGGGCAGCGCGAAGTACAGGAAGAACACCTGGACCAGCAGCGGGGTGGACCGGACGAACTCCACCAGCGCCCACAGCACCTGGTCCAGCACCGGGATCCGGGCCTGCCGCACCACGGCGACGACCAGCCCGAGCACCAGCGCCAGCACCGAGCCGAGCAGCGTGATCTCCAGCGTGACCAGCAGCGCCCGCAGCAGCTGGGGCAGCACCTCGAACGCGTACCCCCAGTCCCAGGCCGGCATCAGCGCACTCCGCCGCTCAGCAGCACGCCCCGGCGCATCAGCGCGCCCCGGTCGTCACGGCGGCGACGCGGGCCGCACGGGACGGCCGCCGCCCCACCCGCCCGGCGGCCGTTCGCTCCAGGAACCGCATCCCGGCGGTGATCAGCACCGACAGCACCAGGTAGATCAGCAGCATCAGGGTGAAGATCAGCACGATGTCGTCGCCGAACGCGGGCACCAGCACCGCGCGGCCACGCTGGGTGACCTCCGCGACGGTGATCAGCGAGAGGATCGAGGTGGACTTGAGCAGCTGGATGAACAGGTTGTTGAACGACGGCAGCATCTCCACCACGGCCTGCGGCAGGATCACGCGGCGCATCCGCTGGGCCGGCGAGAGGCTCAGCGCCACGCAGGCCTCGTACTGCGCGCGGGGCACCGAGCGCACCGCGCCCCGGACGATCTCCGCACCGTAGGCGCCGTGGTTCAGCCCGAGCACGAGCACGCCGGCGAACAGCGGCACCAGCTGTACCCCGACCAGCAGCGGCAGCACGAAGTAGATCCAGAACAGCTGCACGACCTCCGAGGTGCCTCGGAACCCCTCCACGTACACCCGGCTGAGCGCCCGCACCCACCGCCTCGGCGAGAGCAACGCCAACCCTGCCAGGAAGGAGAGCAGCACGGTCAGCGCGATGCCGCCGACCGTGGCGATCACCGTGGGCGGCAGCCCCTGCAGCAGTACCGGGACGATCCGGGGCAGGTTGTCCAACGCCGGGACCCGGTCAGGCCGAGCAGAGCCGCTGGGTGGTGACGTCCGCCTTCGGCACGTTGTCCTGGTTGAAGCCGAACGGGCCGGCGATCCGGAGCCACTCGCCGCTCTCGTGCAGCTTCTTGAGCTCGGCGTTGAACGCGCTGACGAACGCCTCGTCGCCCTTGCGGAACACGAACGCGCCGGCCGACAGCGTCTCCTGGCCGTTGATCACCGGGAAGAACCCCTTGGTGACCTCGACCGAGGCGCTCGGGTTCTTGGAGACGACGTCGTTGAGGGAGATGTTCGTCAGTGCGCCGGCGTCCACCCGGCCGGTCGACACGGCCTGCAGCAGCGAGTTCTGCGTGTCGAAGGCCTGCACCTGGCCGTCCGGCACCCCGCTCTGCTTCGCGTAGCCCTGCTCCACCGCGCCGCTGAGCACGGCCAGCCTGAGGTTCTTGGTGCGCACGTCGTCGAAGGTGAGCACGGCCTTGGGGTTGCCCTTGGGCACGAGGAAGGCGGTGGGCGCGGTGTAGTCCGGGTCGGAGAAGGCGGCCGCGCCGCAGCGGGCCTTGTTGATGAACATGCCGGCCGTGACCATGTCGAACTGGCGCGCGTTGAGCCCCGGGATCAGGCCGTTGAAGTCGACCACCTGCGCGTCGAGCGCGTTGACCCCGAGCGCCTTGAGCACCGCGCGGCCCACCTCGACCGACTCGCCGGTGGCGGTGTGGCCGTCCGGGCCGGTGAACCCGTAGGGTGCCTCGTTCGCGATGCCGACCTTGATCGTGCCGGCCTGCTTGGCGGCGTCCAGGGTGTTGCCGCTGCTGGTGCTGCTGCAGGCGGCGAGCAACGCCGGGCCACCGAGCACCACGGCGCCGGCCACCGCACTCCGCCGGAACAGCTCGCGCCGGGTCCACACCCCGCCGGACCCGAACTTGACCACCACGCCCGCCCCGGGCCGCACCAGGGGACTCGTCAGGACACTCACCACGACGCCGCCTTCGCTGCTCGGGCCCACACCGGTCAGGGCCACGCCGGCCGGCCCCGCTGGTCCTCAGCCGACCATCGTCGGTCAACTCGAATGATCGTGAGGGTGAACGTAGGCGATCACCAGTTCGGGCGCAAAGCCTGACATCGATGACCACCCGTCATGCCTAACGCGGCTGGAGCACCCGGCTATTCACCAGAACAGGTCGCAGTCGGTGCCCGAACGGCCTACACCCGCGCGGACGCATCACGTGTGCACGGCCCGAATCATGGATGATGCGCGGCATGGCCGTACAGATCGCCGGGGTGACCGTGCCGGGGCCCGCCGACGTGCTCAGCGACGTGTTCAGTACCGCGCGGTCCGTCGCCGGCTGGAGCGTGCGCACCGTGGAGGTGGTGGCCGGGCTGCCGGAGCGCGCCGACTCGCTGCTCGAGCAGATCGAGCGGCTGCTCGGCCGGATCGACGACCTGGCCGCGCGGGCCGACTCGCTGGTCGGCCGGGTGGACACGGTCGCGGCCGCCGCCGAGCGCACGGTGCTCGCGGCGAGCTCGGTGGCCGGGCAGGCGGCGGAGGTGGTCGGCCGCGCCACCCTGGTCACCGAGGGGGCCGACCTCGTGGTCAGCGGCGCCGTGCGGATCACCGAGACGGCGTCGGCGGTGGTCGGCCAGGCGGCCGAGGCCAGCGAGGGCGCCACCGAGCTGCTGCGGGTCTTCCAGCCGCTGGCCGCCCGCGCAGCGCCGCTGGCCAGCACGTTCGTCCGCGAGCTCTCCGAGCCGGAGGTGGCGGCCGCCGTCCGGATGGTCGACCAGCTGCCCCGCCTCGCCGAGCACCTGGAGAACGACGTGATGCCGATCCTGGCCACCCTGGACCGCGTCGGCCCGGACATGCACGAGCTGCTCAACGTCGTCAAGGAGGTGCGCCGCGCCCTCGACGGCATCCCCGGCCTCGGCTACTTCCGCCGCCGAGGCGCCCCCTCCGGCCCGTAGCGGCCCGCGGCGTGTTACCGAACTGCACAGCGGACAGGTTTTTCGCGCTCAAAACCTGCCTGTTGTGGAGTTCGGTAACGGCAGGCCGCGCCACGCGGGCGGGGCGCGCCCGGGTCCGGGGCGCGCCACGCGCGCGGGTCGGGTCAGCCCTGCAGGCCGTGGCGACGCCGGATCACGGTGACGATCTGGTTCATGATCTCGGTGAGCGCGTAGTCCTTCGGCGTGAAGACGGCCGCGACGCCACGCTCGTAGAGCGCCGGCTCGTCCTCCTTGGGGATGATGCCGCCGACGATCACCGGGATGTCCTCGGCGCCGGCCGCGCGCAGCCCGTCGACGACCGCCGGCACGACCTCGAGGTGCGAGCCGGACAGCACGGACAGCCCGACGACGTGCACACCTTCCTGCACCGCCGCCGCGACGATCTGCGACGGGGTCAGCCGGATGCCCTGGTAGATCACCTCGAAGCCGGCGTCACGCGCCCGGACCGCGACCTGCTCGGCGCCGTTGGAGTGCCCGTCGAGCCCCGGCTTGCCGACGAGCATCCGCAGCCGGGTACCCAGCTCCTCGCCGGTCGCCCGGACCCGCTCGCGGACCTCCTTGAGCTCGCTGGCCGCCTCACCGCTCGCCGACGCCGCGCCCACCCCGGTCGGTGCCCGGTACTCGCCGAACACCCCGCGCAGCGCCGCGGCCCACTCCCCCGTGGTCACGCCGACCTTGGCACACGCAACGGTGACCTCCATCAGGTTGGCGTCGGTCTTGGCGGCGTTGGTCAGCTCGGCGAGTGCCTGGTCGACGGCGGTCTGGTCGCGGCCCGCCCGCCAGCGCTGGATGGCGTCGATCGCGGCCTGCTCGACGGCGGGGTCCACGGTCTCGATCGCCTTGGCGCCCTCGGCCTGCAGCGGGCTGGGCTCGGTGGTGTCGAACTTGTTGACACCGACCACGACGTACTCGCCGGACTCGATCTGCCGGCGCCGGTCGGCCAGCGACGACACCAGCTGGCCCTTCATGTAGCCCGACTCCACGGCGGCCACCGAGCCGCCCATGTCCAGCACGCGCTGGATCTCGGCGCGGGACCCGGTGATCAGCTCCTCGACCTTGGCCTCGATCACGCGGCTGCCGTCGAAGATGTCCTCGTACTCGAGCAGGTCGGTCTCGAAGGCCAGCACCTGCTGCATGCGCAGGGCCCACTGCTGGTCCCACGGCCTGGGCAGCCCGAGCGCCTCGTTCCACGCGGGCAGCTGCACCGAGCGGGCCCGTGCATCCCGCGACAGCGTCACCGCGAGCATCTCCAGCACGATGCGCTGCACGTTGTTCTCCGGCTGCGCCTCGGTCAGCCCGAGCGAGTTGACCTGCACGCCGTACCGGAACCGGCGGGCCTTGGCGTCGGTCACGCCGTAGCGGTCGCGGGTGATCTCGTCCCACAGCGCGACGAACGCGCGCAGCTTGCACATCTCCTCGACGAACCGCAGCCCGGCGTTGACGAAGAACGAGATGCGGGCGACGACCTTGCCGAACTCCTCGGCGCGCACCTGGCCCGAGTCGCGCACCGCGTCCAGCACCGCGATCGCGGTGGCCAGCGAGTAGGCGATCTCCTGCACCGGGGTCGCCCCGGCCTCCTGCAGGTGGTACGGGCAGATGTTGATCGGGTTCCACCGGGGCACGTTGGTGACGGTCCAGGTGACGAGGTCGGTGGCCAGCCGCAGGCTCGGGTCCGGCGGGAACGCGTAGGTCCCGCGCGACAGGTACTCCTTGACGATGTCGTTCTGCGTGGTGCCGGCCAGCTTGGCGCGCACCTGCGCCGGGTCGAGGCCGGCCTGCTCCGCCTGCTCCTCGGCGACCGCGACGTACAGCGCGAGCAACCACATGGCCGGCGCGTTGATCGTCATCGAGGTGTTCGCGTCGGCGAGCGGGATGCCGTCGAAGAGCGCGCGCATGTCGCCGATGTGGCTGACCGGCACCCCGACCTTGCCCACCTCGCCCTTGGCCAGCTCGTCGTCCGGGTCGTACCCGGTCTGCGTGGGCAGGTCGAAGGCCACCGAGAGCCCCGTCTGACCCTTCGCCAGGTTGCGCCGGTACAGCGCGTTCGAGGCGGCGGCGGACGAGTGACCGGCATAGGTCCGCATCACCCAGGGTCGGTCGGACTCGCGGTCGGTCGGATACGGCACCGGACTACCTCCGCTCGACGGTGAACTTGTCGATCGTACTGCCGGGTAGCCTACGGAAGCGCGTACTCCTGCTCACAATCCCAAGCAAGAGTGAACACCGACGGGGTCAGCGGACCGGGTCGGCGGCTACGCGGGAGACGTCGGCACCGAGGGCGCGCAGGTTCTCCACGAACCGGGGATAGCCGCGGTCGATGTGCTCGACGTCCCACACCTCGCTCGTACCCTCGGCGCACAGCGCGGCGAGCACCAGACCGGCACCGGCGCGGATGTCCGAGGCCCAGACCGGCGCGCTCGACAGCTTCGGCACGCCCCGGACCACCGCGTGGTGACCGTCGGTACGGGCGTCGGCGCCGAGCCGGATCATCTCGTCCACGAAGCGGAACCGCGCCTCGAAGACGTTCTCGGTGATCATCGACGTGCCCTCGGCGACGGCGGAGAGCGCGATGGCCATCGGCTGCAGGTCGGTGGCGAAGCCGGGGTACGGCAGCGTCACGAAGTCCACGGCACTGGGCCGGGAGTCCATCGCCACGCTGAACGAGTCGAGTGTGGTCGTGGTGCGCGCGCCGGCCGACCGCAGCTTGTCCAGCACGAGGTCGATGTGGTGCGGGTTCACGCCGCGCACGGTGACCTCGCCCTGGGTCATGGCGGCGGCGAACGCCCAGGTCGCGCCGACGATCCGGTCGCCGATCACGCGGTGCTGGGTCGGCTGCAGGCTGGACACGCCGTGCACGGTGAGCGTCGAGCTGCCGCTGCCCTCGATCTTGGCGCCCATCTGCTGCAACATCGTGCAGAGGTCGACGATCTCCGGCTCGCGCGCGGCGTTGTCGATCACGGTGGTGCCCTCGGCCAGCACAGCGGCCATCAGGATGTTCTCGGTGGCGCCGACACTCGGGAAGTCCAGCCAGATCTGGGCGCCGCGCAGGTCACCGGCGTGCGCGACCACCCGCCCGTGGCTGATCTCGGTGTGCGCGCCGAGCTTGCGCAGGCCACTGGCGTGCATGTCCAGCGGCCGGGAGCCGATGGCGTCACCGCCCGGCAGCGGCACCACGGCCCGGCGGCAGCGCGCCACCAGCGGGCCGAGCACACACACCGAGGCCCGCAGCCGCGACACCGACCGGTAGTCGGCCTCCTCGCAGAGCTGGGCCGGCGCGGTGATCTCCACCAGGTCGCCCTCGACGATCACCGTGCAGCCGAGGCTGCGCAGCACGTCCGCCATCAGCGGCACATCGAGGATCTCTGGACAGTTGGTCAATGTTGTGGTGCCCTCGGCGAGCAACGCCGCCGCCATCAACTTGAGCACGCTGTTCTTCGCGCCGACGACCTGGACCTCTCCGGTCAGCCGCGCGCCACCGCTCACCCGGAAGTGCTCCGCCACGGGTGCACGCTAGCGGCTGGCCGACGGCTCGGAACGGCCGGCCTCCCCCGCGGTGAGCAGATCCCACCCGACCATCGCCGCGTCAGCCACGGCGAGCAGCCCCGCGCGGCCCACCCCGTCACGTGCCTGCGTCGACATGCCGTTGAGCACCGTGGTGAAGTAATCGGCCAGCGCGCGCGTGTCCACGCCAGGCGGTAGGTCGCCGTCCGTGACCCCCTGCTCCAGGCGCTGCCGCAGCTGCTCGCTGGCCGCCCTGCGGCGCTCCCTGAGGTGGTCCCGGATGCCCTCGGTCTTCGGCGTGTACGTGGTAGCGGCGAGCACGACCATGCAGCCGGCCGGCTTGTCGGGCTCCGTGTAGGCCAGCGCGCCGGCACGCAGCAGGCCGGCCACCGCGGCCCGCGCGGTCGGGGCGTCGGCCACCATGAGGCCCTCCTGCTGCTCGTAGAGCCGCACGGACTCCCGGAACAGCGCCTCCTTGCAGCTGAACGCGGCGTACAGGCTCGGCGCGTTGATGCCCATCGCGGCGGTGAGCTCGGTGAGCGACGCGCCCTCGTAGCCGTGCTCCCAGAAGACCTCCATGGCCCGGCGCAGCGCCACCTGCCGGTCGAAACCGCGAGGCCGTCCGCGCTCAGCCATCCCCGCCGCCTTTCTGTATCGAACCCTAAAAATACTCCTTGACACCACATGCCGTCGAACCACAGACTTTTGAAGTCATCACTACAGAAATGGGAGGCAGACCGTGGCACCACTGGACGGCAGGGTCGCACTGGTCACCGGAGGCAGCCGGGGCATCGGCGCCGCGATCGCCACCAGGCTGGCCGAGGACGGGGCCGCCGTCGCGCTGACCTACCGCGCCGGCAAGGACAAGGCGGAGGCCGTGGTCGAGCGCATCGGGCGGACCGGCGGCCGGGCGGTGGCCATCCAGGCGGACAGTGCTGATCAGGAAGCGGTCGCCGACGCGGTCGAGCGCACGGTCCGCGAGCTGGGCCGGCTCGACATCCTGGTGAACAACGCGGGAATCTTCCAGGCCGGGCCGATCGAGCAGTTCACCGCGCAGGAGCGGGACGAAGCCATTGCCGTGCACGTCACCGCCGCGTTCACCGCCTCCCAGGCGGCCAGCCGGCACCTCGGCGAGGGCGGCCGCATCATCAGCATCGGCAGCAACCTGGCCAACCGCGTGCCCTCGGCCGGCATGACGCTCTACTCGATGACCAAGTCCGCGCTGGAGGGCCTGACCAGGGCGCTGGCGCGCGAGCTCGGCCCGCGCGGGATCACCGCGAACCTGGTGCACCCCGGCTCCACGGACACCGACATGAACCCCGCCGAAGGGGCCCACGCCGACGTACAACGCAGCATGTCCGCGCTCGGCCGCTACGGGACGGCCGACGACATAGCGGCCACCGTGGCGCACCTGGCCGGTCCGGATGGCCGCTCCATCACCGGCGCGTCCCTGCTGGTGGACAGCGGCACCAACGCCTGACCCCGTGAGCGGCGAGTGGGGCTGTAACCCCATTCGCCACTCACGGGTACCGCTGCCCCGCGAGCACTAGGCTGGCCCCATGGCTGTGCACCTGACGAGGATCTACACCCGCACCGGGGACGCCGGTACGACCGCGCTCGGCGACTTCAGCCGGGTGCCGAAGACCGACGTCCGGCTGGCCGCCTACGCCGATGTGGACGAGTGCAACGCGGCGATCGGTGTCGTGCTGTCGGTGGGCTCGCCGCCGGAGCACGTGGCCGCCGTGCTGCGCCGGGTGCAGAACGACCTGTTCGACGTGGGTGCTGACCTGTGCACGCCGATCGTGCCCGACCCCGAGTACCCGCCGCTGCGGGTCACCGAGCCGTACGTCGAGCGGCTCGAGCAGGCGTGCGACGAGTTCAACGAGGGCCTGGCCAAGCTCGACTCGTTCATCCTGCCGGGCGGCACCCCGGCGGCCGCCTACCTGCACGTGGCGCGGACCGTGGCCCGGCGCGCCGAGCGTTCGGTGTGGGCGCTGCTGGAGGCCGACGAGGAGCGCACGAACCCGCTCACCGCGAAGTACCTGAATCGGCTCTCCGACCTGTTGTTCATCCTGGGCCGGGTGGCCAATCCCGACGGCGACATCAAGTGGCGCCCGGGCGGCGGCGAGCAGTAGCGCCGCCAAGGGAGGAAAGCGACTCAGGACGCCTGGCGGTAGTTGCCGTAGCGACCGGGCGGGGTTGCCTCCAGCCAGGACAGGAAACCGGTCAGCACGTCCGGGGTCATGGCGAACTCGACGGTCAGCTCGCCGTCGCGGCAGCGCAGCACCGTGGAGTCGGCCGGCATCACGTACTCCTCGGTGGGCCCGGGCCGGCGCCGGTCGGTGATCTCTAGATGCAGCCGGTTGAGCGCCACATTCGCGCCGACGCCCAGGCTGATCACCCGGTACCAGACGAACTCGTCGCCCCGGTACCGGCCGACGCCCAGGTTCCAGCCCCGGGTCGAGTTCGGTGCCGAGGCGCGGACTCGGCGCAGCGTGACGTCCACACCGCCGCGCCGGATCAGCCGCAGCCGGCGTACCGCCAGCCACGCGAGCGCGACGCAGCCGAGCAGCAGGGCGAGTCCGACGATCTCAGATATCCCCATCGTCGCCCTGCCGCCCGACCGTCAGGCAGCCGAACCGGCGGCTTTCAGCCGCGTCTCGGCGCGGGCCTTCGCGGCCGCGCCGTCGTCGGTGGACTCGTCCGCGCGCCCCGCGGCGGCACGAGCCCGCTCCACATCGATCTCCTCGGCAAGCTCGGCGAGCTCGGCCAGCACCGTCACGCCCTCCGGCGTGATGGACAGGAAGCCGCCGTGTACCGCCGCCGTGACCGAGGTGCCCTGCGGGGTGTCGATCCGGACCACCCCGGCCTGCTCCAGCTGAGCCAGCGTGGGCTCGTGGCCGGGCAGTACACCGATCTCGCCCTCGGTGGTCCTGGCGAAGACAAAGCTCGCCTCGCCGGACCACAGCCGCCGCTCAACGGCGACCAGCTCGACGGTCATCTCCGCCATTGTTGGCTCTCCTTGCTAGACGCGGTGACCGACCGGATCAGGACTGCAGCCTCTTGCGGTTGCGGTCCAGGTCGTCCAGCCCACCACAGAGGAAGAAGGCCTGCTCGGGAACGTCGTCGAACTCACCCTTGGCGATCTTGTCGAACGACTCGATCGTCTCCTTCAGCGGCACCGTCGAGCCCGGCTGGCCGGTGAACTGCTCGGCGACCAGCAGGTTCTGGGACAGGAAGCGCTCGATCCGGCGCGCCCGGCCGACCAGCTGCTTGTCCTCCTCGGACAGCTCGTCGATACCCAGGATGGCGATGATGTCCTGCAGGTCGGCGTACTTCTGCAGGATCCGCTTGACCTCGTTGGCGACGCGGAAGTGCTCGTCGCCGATGTACTGCGGGTCCAGGATCCGCGAGGTCGAGGTCAGCGGGTCCACCGCCGGGTAGATGCCCTTCTGCGAGATCGGCCGGGAGAGCTCCGTCGTCGCGTCCAGGTGGGCGAAGGTGGTGGCCGGCGCCGGGTCGGTGTAGTCGTCGGCGGGCACGTAGATCGCCTGCATCGAGGTGATGGACCGGCCCCGGGTGGAGGTGATCCGCTCCTGCAGCTCGCCCATCTCGTCGGCCAGCGTGGGCTGGTAAACCACGGCCGACGGCATGCGGCCGAGCAGCGTGGAGACCTCGGAGCCGGCCTGGGTGAACCGGAAGATGTTGTCGATGAACAGCAGCACGTCCTGGTTGGCGACGTCACGGAAGTACTCCGCCATCGTCAGCGCGGACAGACCGACCCGCATGCGCGTGCCCGGCGGCTCATCCATCTGACCGAACACCAGCGCGGTGTCCTTGATGACGTCGGCCTCGGTCATCTCCGTGATGAGGTCGTTGCCCTCACGGGTGCGCTCGCCCACGCCGGCGAACACCGAGGTGCCACCGAAGTTCTTGGCGACACGGGTGATCATCTCCTGGATGAGCACCGTCTTGCCGACGCCGGCGCCGCCGAACAGGCCGATCTTGCC